>PLAE01000150.1 GCA_003134035.1 Candidatus Velthaea versatilis | reverse complement strand
GAGAACTCGTTCATTCCGCGCTACCTCACGCTTAAGATCCTCAAGGACGATCCGTTCCAAGTCCTCGACCGGGCCGGCGTCGGCGAGTTCATGAAGATGGCTGTCGCGCGCGGCCGCACGACGCGGCCCGCGCTCAAGATCGGGATTTGCGGCGAGCATGGCGGCGAACCGTCGTCGGTCGAATTCTGCGACGAACTCGGACTCGATTACGTGTCGTGCTCCCCGTTCCGCGTACCCATCGCGCGGCTCGCGGCGGCCCAGGCGCAGCTCTAAACGTCCGTTTCGCCGAGGCGTCCGCGGGCCGGCCCCTCGGCGCTTTTGGCACGTGTGCCGCAATCCCGGCGGCCGCCGCCGCATGACGCATTCGGCGGCTGCCGAAATGCGGCTGCATGGCGCAGAAGTTTTTCGACGATCTCGCCGTCGGCGACGTTTTCCGATCGGGCTCCTACGCGGTGACGGCTGAGGAAATCGTCGCCTTCGGGCGTCAGTACGATCCGCAGCCGGCGCACACGGACGAAGCGTCGGCCCGCGCGAGCGCGTTCGGCCGGCTCGTCGCGAGTGGTTGGCACACCGCGGCCATAACGATGCGGCTGCTGGTCGACAGCGCGTTCTTCCCGCAACGCGGTTCGATGGGCGCGGGCGTCGATGCGCTGCGCTGGGTTCGGCCGGTCGTTCCGGGTGACGTGCTGCACCTGGTCATCGAAGTCGCCGAATTGCGGCCGTCACGCAGCAAACCCGACCGCGGTCTCGTTACGCTCGCCATCGAGACGCGCGACGCGGCCGGCGAGGTCGTGCAAACGCAGCGTCTGGTCAGCCTCATTCCGCGTCGAGCCGCGGCGAACGCGACATAATTCCGGCGGCGTAGCTCGGGGCAACGGCGGTGGCGTTCGGGGCAACGGCGGCGGGCTTGACGGAATGCACTCGCTGTGATAAAAAACGCGGTAATGTTTACCGCTTGCGCACCGAGCCGTCGACCTGAAACGCCGCCTACGCGAGTCGTTTCGGGCCATGCCGTCATGCGGTAAGGGTCGGAACAAAAGACTCGTATAGGCGCGCCGGAAACGGCGTGCTTTTTTATTTTGCTTGCTCATTTTGCTTGGAAAGAACACCGTGATCTCTTTACGTGCTTGCGATGAATTCGATGCGTTGTCGGTGGCTGAACTACGTGCTGCCAGCCTCGTCGAATTGGCGCTGCTGCCCGCGGGCGACGTCGATGCGTTCGTCGGCAGCGCGGCGCGCGCGTTCGGCCGGCTCTTTCGCAGCGATCGGATCGCGGCGTGGATCGCGTGCGACGACGAACGCGCCGTCGCCTCGGCGTGCGCGGTGTTCTACGATCGGCTGCCGTATCCGGATGGTTCGCGGCACGCGGAAGTGTGCGGTGTCTACGTCCGCCCGGCGTACCGGCGCCGCGGCTACGCGAGCGAGCTCGTTGGCGAGGTCGTCGGCTCGGCGCAAGCAGCCGGCGCGCGTAAGATCTTCCTGCGGCCCGCGCAGGGCGCCAAAGCGTTATATTCGCGGTTGGGATTCCGCGACACCGATTTGATGACGTTTGTCGGCGCACGTGAACGGCCCCAAGAGAGCGGACCCATCCTTGCTGCGTTGGCGCGCCGTTAAGCGGGTAAGCTTGCGGGCATGAGTACGGAGATCACCCACAACGACGTTACGCCGCCGGCGGCGCCCGATCACCAGTGCATCAACGCGAGTTGCGGCTGCAACGACCTTGTGTCGGCGGGCGGGTGCAGCGAGTGGTGTACGGGACACACGACCGAACTTGCGGATCTGGAGCGCGGCAAAGACCAGGTTGGGAAGTGCGGCTGCCACCACCAGACCTGCATTCAAAATCGCGGCGCGGTTTTAGCCGGCACGCCCGAACGCGGAATGTCCTAACCGCTCCGCGAACGGCGGCCCGTGCGCTTCGATGCAATCGTCGTGCCGCGCGGGGCGGAGACGCGCGCGGTCGAGGCTGGTTGGCCTGCGCCCCGGCCGCTCGTGCTGAGCGTTCCGGCGGGCAGCGCCGCCGGCGACGTGCTCGAGCGCGGACCGGTCGCGCCGACGGCGCTCGTCCTGGGTTTGTGCGGAGCGCTCGATCCGCTGCTGCGGGTGGGTGACACGGTCGTCTACGACCGCGTCATCGACGGGGACGATCGCTTCGAGCTCGATGCGGAAATGACCGGGGCATGTGCCGTCGCGTGCGATCGCGCGCCGTGCAACGCGGCGAACGTCGCGCGCTTCATCGGCGCGGTCGCCGGCAAAGCCGCGTTGCGGGCCGCGACCGGCGCGGCGGTCGTCGACATGGAGGGTGCCGCGATCGCCGGCACTCTGGCCCGGCGCGGCGTGCGCGTCGCGATGGTGCGCGTCGTGAGCGACGACGCCGCTACCGAGTTGCCCAATCTGAACCATGTCTACGACGCCCGCGGCGCGCTGCGGCCGGCGGTCCTGGCCTTTGCTTTCGCGCGTGCGCCCCGGCGCAGCGCGCGCTTCGTCGCGCATGCACTGCAAGCACTGCGCGCGTTGCGCGTTACGGCCGCGCGGCTCGCACTCAGCGGGGGTGACTGACGGGCGGCTGTCCGTTGAGCGCGCCGTGCGGCTGCGACACTGCGGGCGGCCGATCCCGCACGCGGCCTTTCCAAGCGCCGCCGCGACCCGCCCAGTGCCGGCGTGCGGAGTCGAGCGTCATCGCGGTGTACAGTGCCGCGGCAAGCGGCAGCAGCGGTGCCGCCGCGATCGGCTGATCGTAGCGGCGCAGCATCGGAACGTACATGGCGGACATCACGGACCAGGCCGCCGCCCCGCCGGCGGTAAGCGAGCGGTCGCGCCGCAGCAGCCCGGCGACCGCGGCCAGCGGCGGCAGCATGTAGAGCAGCACCATGGCGGCAACCGTCCCCGTCAGGAGCAGCGGCGACTCGCGCAGTTGGGTGTAGGCGCTGCGCGCGACCATCTGCCAGATCGCGTCGAGCGAATCGTAAGCCCGCACGCTGCGCGCGCGGCTGGTGAGTTCGAGCCGCAAGCGGCCGCCGTCGGCTTTGACGGCGGCCGCGAGCGAGCAATCGTCGATGAGCGCGCCGGCGATGCGCTCGAAGCCGCCGATTGCGCGCAGCATGCGATCGGAGATCAGGACGCATCCGCCGGCCGCGGCCGCCGTCGCCCGGCGGTCGTCGGCGACCCAGCCGAACGGATAGAGCTTGGCGAAGAAAAAGACGAAGGCCGGGATCAGCAGCCGTTCCCAGCCCGAGACGCAGCGCAACTGCACCATGAGCGACACGACGTCGCGCTGGTCGGCGCGCGCGGTTGCGACGAGAGCCGCAACGACATCGGGATCGTGGGCGATATCGGCGTCGGTGAACAGCCAGTAGGCCGGTCGCGCGCCGGAGCGTCGGGCCGCGGCAACGCCGGCGGCCATCGCCCAGACCTTCCCGGCCCAACCCGGCGGCCGCGGCGGCACCGCCGTCACGCAGAACATGTTCGCAGCGCCGCACTCCGTTGCCAGCCAATGTGCGCGGGCCGCCGTTCCGTCGTCGCTATCGTCGTCGACCAGCGTGACGCGCAGCGCGCCGGCATAGCGTTGTGCGAGCAGCGCGGGCAAGGTTGCGGGCAGCACGGCGGCCTCGTTGCGCGCCGGCACAATCACGTGAACCTCGGGTGCGTCCGCGCCGTCGCCCGTCGCGCGAAGGCGGTCGGCGGGCGGATCCCAAAACCGTCCGCGTGCTACGAGTAATCCCGTCCATCCGCCGACCATGAGCAGCGAAACGATCCGCACTAGCTTCGAGGACATTCCGCCCGCTTCGGATTTACCGTCGGCGCAACCCCTCGCCGCGCCGTCCGCGCCGGCGCTCGGCGACGCGATCGCGCGCGCGGCCGACGCCCTGTTCGCTACGCAGCATCCGGACGGATATTGGTGGGCGGAATTGCAATCCAACGTCACCATCACCGCCGAAGTGCTCCTGCTGCACCATATTTGGGGCACGTTCGAGCGGGTGCCGCGGGCCGCGGCTGAACGCTATTTCCGCGGCGAGCAGCGCGATCACGGCGGTTGGGAACTGGCCTACGGCGACGGCGGCGAACTCAGCGTTAGCGTCGAGGCGTATCTTGCGCTGCGCTTCTTGGGCGTCGATCGCGACGATCCCGCGCTCGTGCGGGCGCGCACGTTCATCGTGGAGCGGGGCGGTATCTCGAAGACGCGGATCTTCACGAAACTGCACCTCGCGCTCGTCGGCGCGTACGGCTGGCCTGGTTTGCCCGCGCTGCCGCCGTTCTTGATGCTGCTGCCCCAGCGCGGACCGTTTTCGATCTACGACCTGTCGAGTTGGGCGCGCGGCAGCACGGTGCCGCTCATCATCGTGTTCGACCGCAAACCTGTATACGGTCCCACGGTCGATCTGGGCGAACTCTACGCTGAAGGCGCCGGCAACGCGGCGTGCGCGCTGCCGGCGGCGAAAACCTCGGTCGAAGCGTTCTTCAACGGTCTCGACGGCGTGTTCAAAGCCGGCGAGCGGCGGGGCTTCGTGCCCGGGCGCGCGCGCGGGATCGCGCTTGCGGAGCGCTGGGTGCTCGAGCGCCAGGAGGCCACGGGCGACTGGGGCGGCATCATCCCCGCGATGCTCAACTCGATGCTCGCGCTGCGCGCGTTGGGGTATGGGGTCGACGATCCCGAAGTGGTGCGCGGTTTCGCGGCCATCGACAAGTTCACGATAACCGCCGACGGCGCGTATCGCGTGCAGCCGTGCATCTCGCCGGTGTGGGACACGGGTCTGGCGGTACGGGCGCTCGTCGATGCCGGCGTCCGCGCGGATGACCCGCGCCTGATTCGGGCCGCCGACTGGCTGATCGAAAAGCAGATCCTCGATTACGGTGATTGGAAGGTCAAGAATCCGGCCGGACCGCCGGGTGGCTGGGCCTTCGAGTTCGACAATCGCTGGTATCCCGACGTCGACGATACGGCGGTCGTCGCGATGGCGCTACACGCCGTCCGCCATCCGCGACCGGCCCGCGTTCGCGCGGTTGTCAAGCGCGCCGCGCAGTGGGTGACGACGATGCAGTGTCGCGGCGGCGGTTGGGGCGCCTTCGACATCGACAACGACAAAGCGTGGATCAATCAGATCGCGTATAGCGATCTCAAAGCCAGCATCGATCCGCCCAGCGCCGACGTGACCGCGCGCGTACTTGAAATGTTCGGCCGCTGCGGTTTGCACCTTGACGCCGAACGCTTTGCGCGCGCGCTGGCGTTTCTGCTGGCCGAACAGGAACCCGACGGCGCGTGGTTCGGCCGGTGGGGCGTAAACTATGTGTACGGCACCAGCGGCGCACTCGCCGCGCTGGCCCAGACTCCGGGCGGTGCCGCCGTCGATGCGGCGATCGTGCGCGGTGTCGTGTGGCTGCGCAGCGTGCAGAACGCCGACGGCGGCTGGGGCGAAACGACGGCCAGCTACAAGCACCCCGTGCTGCGCGGCAAAGGCGCGAGCACGCCCTCTCAAACGGCCTGGGCGCTCATCGGCCTGCTGGCTGCGGTCGAACGCCTACCGCGTCTGCACGCCGACTTCGCGCGCTCGATCGAGCGCGGCGTGGCGTTTCTGCTCGCCGAGCAGCGGCCGGACGGAACCTGGGATGAAGCCGAATTCACCGGGACCGGCTTCCCCCAGCACTTCTATCTCCGCTATCACCTGTATTGCCAGCATTTCCCGCTAACGGCGTTGGGCCGGTACGCGGACCTCGCCAGGATTGGGCGAAGCCCAATCCACTAGGCGGCCCGCTTGCGGGTTCGCGTGGCGTAGTGCGAGGCGTTGAATTGGCCCGCGAGCGCGCCGCGCGCGTACGTGATGAGATGGTGGCCGACGATGCCGATGTGCAACAACGGCTCGATGCGGCCTTGGCGCAGCATCGGACCGCACAACTTCCAAAATGTTCGGCGGTAACTCGATTGGATCCCCACCAGCGTGAGGACCTTGAACAAGATCGACAGACCGCGCAGGATGTTGCGCGGGTTGACGCGCGCGCCGCTGTTGGGCGGCGTGATGCGCCGGCGGAACGTGTAGTCGGCGAAATGCCGGAAGCGTTCGTAGAGCGCGTCGGGTTCGTAGGCGGCGGCGATCGTTTTGCGCCACATCGCGATGACGTCGTCATACGGCAGCGCGTATTCGATGTTGGTTTCGCGGTCGTCGCCGTGATAGAGCCGGCCTTCTTTTTCGAGCCGCCGCCAGAGCGGCGTGCGCGGCAGCGCCTGCAGCAAGTTGATCGTTAGCAGCGGGATCTTCGATTGCTCGATGAAGTCGATCATGCGGTCGGGTGTCGCGGGCGAATCGGTATCGAAGCCGATGATCATCCCGCTGACGACTTCAAGTCCATAGGAATTGAGCGTCCGCACGGACTCCAAAAGTCCGATGCCGCGATTTTGATCTTTGGAGATCGCGTGCAGCGTCTCGAGCTCAGGCGTTTCGATTCCGCAGAAGATCGTCGTGAAGTACGCCTCGCGCATCAGCTCGAGCAAGTCGGGGCTCTTGACGATGTTGAGCGTCGCTTCGCAGGCGAATTCGACGGGATACCCGCGCTCTTTTTGCCAAGCGACGAGTTTGGGCAGCAGGTCTTTGGCGAACTTGCGATTTCCCACGAAGTTGTCGTCGACGAAATAAATCGAGCCGGGGTTGCCGCGCGCGAGCATCGCGTCGAGTTCGCGCACGATTTGGTCGGGCGTTTTCAGGCGCGGGTTTTGACCGTACAATTCGGGGATATCGCAGAATTCGCAGCGGTACGGACAGCCGCTGGTGGCCTGCACGCTGCCCAGCAGATAGTCGCGCAGATCGATGAGCTGATACGCGGGCGTCGGAAACTGATCGAGCGGCAACTTCTCGACGGTCTCGAAGCGCAATTGCCGGGCTGGCCGGCTGACGTCGTTTTCGAGGTGCGCGTACAGCGCCCAGGTGGCGTCACCGAGTTCGCCGACGTGCAGGATGTCGACGTTGGGATAATATTCGGGCGCGGCCGATACCGACGGGCCGCCGATCACGACGGTTTTGCCCGCGGCGTGCGCGCGCCGCGTGATGTCGTCGATCTGCGCGCGCTGGATGTGCATCCCGCTCACGAAGACGCATTCGGCCCACGCCATGTCGCCGCGCGTCGCGGGGCGGATATTCTCGTCGATGAAGCGGACCGACCAGTATTTGGGCATCGATGCGGCGATGACGAGCAGGCCTTGGGGCGGCATGAAGCCGCTGACCCCGGCGATCGGATACGCATATTCGAACGTCCCGAACGACGGACTGTAGCGCGGGAAAACGCAGAGGACCCGGCGCGGCGTGAGCGGCATCAACGTCCGCCCGTCCGGCGGACATCGTCCGACCGACGGCTTGCGGTGTCCGGAACG
This sequence comes from Candidatus Velthaea versatilis, assembly GCA_003134035.1. Classification (GTDB taxonomy): domain Bacteria; phylum Vulcanimicrobiota; class Vulcanimicrobiia; order Vulcanimicrobiales; family Vulcanimicrobiaceae; genus Velthaea; species Velthaea versatilis. The sequence goes on along the minus strand of PLAE01000150.1, from coordinate 51,997 downwards.
CCGGCAACAGAACGACGCCCGATCGAACCGCGCGGATGCGGAGCAAACAGGTTATGCGGCAATGCTGGAATCCAATGACCTGCGGGAGTTGTCGGGCACGGCACGTTCGGTCGCGACGGGGCGCGGCGGTAGCGCGCGCAGGGCGGTCAACATCGTCAGCGCGAGCCCGGGCAGTAACGACGGTTTGAGCAGCCGGCGATCGAGCCGTCCCAACAGCAGCCGGTTCTCGGCCAGCGCCGCTTCTAAAAACATCATCGGCGTCATCCCCTCGATGAGGTCCTTCGCATTGACGGCGGCAAACCCCGTCGTCTCCTCGCCGGCGAATGAACGCACCAGCTGTTTGATCGAACGCGCGTAATTTTTGAGCGCGACCAGATGGCGCGAAACGACACCGTCGCGGCCCGCGCGCGCTTCTTCGTAACGGAACCAGTTGATGAAGAACGTGACGTGGCGGGCTTCCTCGAAGATGATGTGCTCGAAAATCGACACCAGATCGGCGGGGAACACGTCGAGTTGCGACGCGAGCCGGAAGAGCCACGCGCCCATGAAGAAATCGACGCATTCCTCGTAGCCGAAGACCACGAAATCCTCTTTGCGCGCCGGCAGCAGGTCGGGCGTGTCGATCTGTCGCGCCGGCAGGCCGTAGCGGTCGATGAAGTACGTAATGAGCCGCGCATGCCGCGTCTCCTCGGCGCCCTGCAGCAGGACCGCTTCGCGAATGACGGGGTCTTCGAGCGTCTTGCCAAACGCGGTAACCATGATCCCAGCCTTGCGCTCCATTGCTTTTGCGACGCCCCAGAACGGGATCGCGCGCAAGCGCTCAAGATACTTCGGCTCGACAATCGGCCAAGCCAGCTGCTCGGGTTCGTAGGCGCGATATCCGGCGATGAACGCGCTGCAAAAGAGATCGCGATGTTCGGGTGATCCGACTTTCATGCCGCGGTAGTCGGCGCTCGCGGCCCCGTGCTCCTGCGGCCCATGATACCGCTTGGCAGGTCGCGGGCATAAACCGACAAAACCCGTAGGGTGGTGGGAACGGTCGTTAACGAAAATCGGTTTTGTACCGCGATGTTGCCGCGCGTCTCGCGGACCTTCGCCTTGGGCATCCGGCTCTTGCCCCGGACGCTCGAGGATCCCATAACGATCGGCTATTTACTGTGCCGGATCGCCGATACCATCGAGGACGACCGAAGTTTGGCGCCCGAGCGCAAGCTGGCGCTTTTGAATCAGTTCGCGGCCTGTTTCACGAGCGTTGAGGCCGCGGACCGGTATGCCGACGATGCCGGCGGCGCCGGAATGAGCGCCGCCGACCGCGAGCTCGTCGACGGCAGTCCGCTCGTGTTTCGGGCGTATCGCGCGCTCGATCCGGCGTCGCGCGGCATCATCCGGGAATGGGTCAGCGAGATGAGCACCGGAATGCAAGAGTTCGTGCGCATGTATCCGGACGGCATCCGCATCCAGAGCTTGGCGGAGTTCCGGCGGTACTGCTATTTTGTGGCCGGCACCGTCGGGCATCTGCTGACCGATCTGTGGCACGCGCATTCACCGTTCATCCGTTCGCGCACGTACGCTAAGCTGTTGGGGACGTGCGAAAATTTCGGCGAAGCGCTGCAGACCGTCAACATCCTCAAAGACATCCCCTGGGACGTCGAGCGCGAAAACGCCGTGTTCATTCCGCGCGACCTGCTCGAATCCGCCGGCAGCAGCCAGGCCGCGCTGCTCGACCCGGCGCTGCGCCCCAACAATCGAACCGCACTCCAAACCCTCGTTTCGCTGGCCGAAGCCGACCTCGACTGCGCGCTCGAATACGTGAGCGAAATTCCGCCGGCGGCAATGCGCATCCGTCTGTTTTGCGTGCTGCCCACGGTCTTCGCGGCGGCGACGCTGCGCGAACTCAAGCACAGCGAGCAAATGCTCGTTCCCGGCGGCGGCGTGAAGATCACGCGCAGCGAGGTGAACGCGCTGATCCTGGCCGGCACCACGACGACGTTGAGCAATACCACGCTGCGCTGGCTGATGGAACGCGTTCGCAGCCGCCCCTTCGTGTTCGTCGGTCAGTCGTGAACCGCGTCCGCGCCGTCGCCGCCGGCGATCGGGCGCGATGCGGCAACCGACGTCTCGTGTGACACAACGCTAGGTGCAATCGCGCTACAACATATCGCGAATTGCGATTCGATTCGCGTTCCTTACCGCGGCCGTTTGGCTGATCATCGTCGTGGTCGGCGGCTTCGCGTTCGCGTCGCTCAAGTACACGCTGCTGCCCGACTTCTCGATTCCGCTCATCGTCGTCGATGCCAGCGTCGGCGGCAAGCTCGACACGACCACCACCGAGGCGCGGCTGACGATCCCGCTCGAGCGGCTCCTAGCCCCGGCTGGATCGACCTTGACGCGCTCGACGACCAAAGCCGGAACCACCTCGATCGCGCTCTCGTTCGCGGTCGGCGGGACGCTCGAAGCGCGGCGCGCCGCCGTCGACGCGTTGCTGGCCCGCGGGCCCGTCCCGCCGGGCGCGAAGATCAAAGCCACCTCGATCGATATCAACGCGAACCCGGTCGCGACCTACGCCGAGTCCAACGATGACGAAATGCAGCTTCTGGCCGACGCCGGGGTGCTGTTTCGCGAGGCGGTGCCGGCGTTCGAGGCGGTTCCCGGCGTGTTGCGCGCCGACTTGATCGGGGCCGACAAGAGCACGGCGGTGCGCCTCAACGGCCAGCGGGCGATCATGATCCGGATCGTCAAAAAAGGCGGCGCCAACACGCTCGAGGTCGCCGCCGCGGTCGACGTCGTGGCGGCACGCGTGCGCGCGCTGCTGGGCGTCCCGCTGCGGATCGCCGCCACCCAGGCGCCGTACATCCGCGAAGCCTCGCACGCCACGACCGATGCGCTGGGCATCGCGATGGCGCTGTCGGTGCTGGTGGTTTTCCCGTTTCTGCGCGACCTGCGCGCGACGTTCATCTCGGCCATCGCGATCCCGGTCTCGCTGGCCGGCACCGCGATCGCCATGGCGGTGTTTCGTTTCAACCTCGAGACGATCACGCTCTTGGCCCTCACGCTGGTGACGGGCGTGATCGTCGACGATGCGATCGTCGACGTCGAGAACATCGAGCGGCACATCCAGAGCGGCGAGCCGCCGCGCGTCGCCGCCGAGCGCGCGACCGACGAAATCGGGTTGACCGTGACCGGCGCGTCGTTCACCGTGGTCGCGGTCTTTTTGCCGATCGCGTTCATGACCGGCACGCTGGGGCAATTCTTCCGGCCCTTCGGTTTGACGGCCTCGGTCGCGGTGCTCACGTCGCTGGCGGTCGCGCGCACGCTCTCCCCGATGCTGGCCGCCTATCTGCTGCGGCCGGCCGCGAAGAACGCCCGCCAGTGGACCGCGCCGCGGCTCTACGCGGCCGCGCTGCGCTGGTCGCTGGGTCACCGCGGGATCGTCGTCAGCGGTGCCATCGTGAGCTTCCTCGTTGGTCTAGCGATCATCCCGCTCATCCCCAAAGGCTTCATCCCGCACCTCGACCGCGGCCAGTTCCAGATCACGATCCGGCTCAACAACCCGGGGTCGATGCCGGTGCGCGATGCGATCGACGACGCGCAGACGCTCTGGACGGTCATTCGGCGCGATCCCGACGTCAGCACCGTGCTGGCCGCCGTCGGCGACCGCGGCGATGCGGCGCTCGCCACGCTGGCGGTCACGCTGCGCCACAACCGCCGCGCGCCGACGATCGTGGTCGAGAACCGGGTGCGCGCCGCGCTGCCCACGCTAGCGAACGCGACGACCAGCGTCGAGGACGTGCCGTTCGTGGAGAACGGCGTGGCGAAACCCCTGCGTGTCACGGTGTCGGATCAGCAGCTCCCGGTGCTGGCGCGGGCGTCGGCGCTGCTGGCGCGGCGCATGAGCAGCCAGAAGGGGTTCGTCGACGTCAGCACCGGCGGCCTGGAGTTTGCCGGCGGCCGGCCGGCGCTCATCACCCGCGAGGACGGTAAACGGGTCGTCGACGTCGATGCGGATCTCGTCGGCGTGAACATCGGCGACGCGACGGCGCGCGTCAACGCGATCGCGCGAGCGATCCTGCCCAAGAGCGCCCAGTACGTGTTCGCCGGGGAAGCGGGCGACACGATCACGACCTTCGGGAGCTTCGGGGTGACGCTGGGGCTCTCGACGCTGAGCATCATCGCGGTGCTCGGGCTGCTCTTCCGCGGCTGGCGCGCGCCGCTGGTGATCGTCGTGGCCCTGCCGCTCTCGGTCGTCGGCGCGGTGTTTGCGCTCTTCTTGGTTCACGCCGAATTCGGGCTGATCTCGCTCATGGGCGTGATCTTCTTGTTCGGCCTCGTCAACAAGAACGCAATTTTGCTCGTCGACGCGATCGTGCAGCGGCGCCGCGCTGGGATGGAGCGCGCGACGGCGATCCTCGAAGCCGGGTCGCGCCGGTTCCGGCCGATCGTGATGACCACCGGGGCCACCATCCTGGGCATGCTGCCGATCGCCGTCGGCTTCGGGGCCGGCTCCGAACTGCGCGCGCCGATGGCGATCGCGATCATCGGCGGCCTCATTTCCTCGACCGTCCTCAGCTTGGTCGTCATCCCGGTCGCCTACACGTTCGTTGATCGCAAGCCGTGAAAACCGCCTTCGTGACCGGGGCGGCCGGTTTCGTCGGATCGAATCTGGTGCGCGATCTGCTCGCCAACGGTTGGCGGGTCCGCGCGCTGGTGCGCCGCTCGCGGCCGCCGGCCTTGGCCGGCCTCGAGGTCGACGAAGTTGCCGGCGATCTCTTTGAACCCGAACTGGCGGCGGCGATGGCCGGCTGCGAAGCCGTCTTTCATGTCGCGGCGCTGTACAGCCTGTGGCGGCGCGACCGCGCCGAGGTGCTGCGGACCAACGTCGATGGGACCCGTTCGGTTCTCAATGCGGCGCGCACGGCCGGGGTGCCGCGCGTCGTTCACACCAGTTCCGTCGCCGCGATCGGCGTGCGCGCCGGCGCGAGCGCCGACGAGAGCTACCAGAGTCCGTACGAGAAGCTCGTCGGGGTCTACAAAAAGTCGAAGTTTCTGGGCGAACAGGTTGCGCGCGAGGCGGCGGCCGCCGGCCAGGACGTCGTGATCGTCAACCCCAGCACCCCGATCGGTCCGTGGGACGTCAAGCCGACGCCGACCGGCGAGATCGTGCTGCGCTTCGCGCGCGGCGCGATGCCGGCGTACGTCGAGACGGGCCTCAACCTCATCGACGTGCGCGATTGCGCGGCCGGCCATCGCCTCGCCTTCGAACGCGGGCGAACCGGCGAGCGTTACATTCTCGGGAATGAGAATTTGGGTTTGCACGACATTTTCGCCCGGTTGGCGCCGATCGTGAAGCGCTCGGTTCCTCGCTTGCGCCTGCCGGTCGCTGTTCCGCTGGCCTACGCCGCGCTGGGGGAATACGTGTTGGCACCGCTGGGCCGCACGCCCGACGTCGCAGTCGAAAGCGTGCGCATGGCCAAGGGGCGGATGTATTACGACGCGCGAAAAGCGGTTCGTGACCTGGGCCTGCCGCAGAGCGATGTAACCGTCGCCTTATCCGATGCGGTCGGTTGGTTTTTGGAACACGGTTATCTCGACGCGCCCCGAAAGGACTACCGGTAAACCACGCATGGCAATTTCTCTTCAGCAAGCATTCGGCGTCGGCTCGTATCTCATCGGCCAGTGGGTGCGCGGCAAAAAGCGCTTCCCGCTCGTGCTCATGCTCGAGCCGCTCTTCCGGTGCAATCTCGCTTGCGGCGGCTGCGGCAAAATCCAGCATCCGGTCGAGATTCTGCGCAAGCACCTCACGCCCGAAGAATGTTTCCGGGCCGCCGAAGAGTGCGGGGCGCCAGTCGTGGCGATCCCCGGGGGCGAGCCGCTGCTGCATCCGCAGATCGATGAGATCGTGCGCGGTCTGGTGCAGCGCAAGAAATTCGTCTACCTGTGCACCAACGCGATCCGGTTGGAAGCCAGTCTCGACAAATTCACGCCCTCGCCGTATTTCTCGTTCAGCGTTCATCTCGACGGTCTCAAAGACGAGCACGACAAAGCGGTCGACCGCGGCGGCATTTTCGATATCGCCGTGTCGGCGATCAAAGCGGCCAAAGCGCGCGGCTTCCGGGTCACCACCAACACGACGATCTTCCAAGGCGCCGACCCCAAGCGCGTTCAAGAATTCTTCGACTTCGCAACGAACGAACTCAAAGTCGACGGCATGATGATTTCGCCCGGCTACCCGTATGAAAAAGCGCCCGATCAGGAGCACTTCCTGCAGCGCGAGCAAACCAAGGCGCTCTTTCGCGAGATCATGCTCCCGTACAACGCCGGCAAGACGAAGTGGGAATTCAACGCCAGCCCCCTCTTCATGGAGTTTCTCATCGGCGACAAAGACTACGACTGCACGCCGTGGGGCATGCCGTCCTACTCGCTCTTCGGCTGGCAGAAGCCGTGCTATCTGCTCGGTGAGGGCTACGCCAAAACGTGGCAAGAGTATCTCGAGACCACGGATTGGTCGAGCTATGGTCAGAAGAGCGGCAACCCGAAATGTACGGATTGCATGGTGCACTCCGGTTACGAGATGACCGCCGTCATCGACTCGATGCGGCCGCAAAACATCGTCAACTCGTTCAAGTCGGTGCTTTCGAAGTAGATGACGCTCGCGCCCGACGCGTTATCCGCCTTCGAGGATCGGCTCGAGGAGTGGATCTTGCGCTGCGAAAGCGACGCGCCCATCGCGCAGATGGTGCGCGCGCATTTCGGCTACGGCGAAGGTGAACGGCGCCGCGGCAAGCGGCTGCGCCCGCACATCCTGCTGATGGTCGCGCAGACCGAGGGCGCCCGTCAGGGCGACGCCGACGGCTCAGCGATCGCGATCGAGTTGCTGCACAATTATTCGCTCATCCACGACGACATCGAAGACCGCGACGAGATCCGGCATGGCCGGCCGACCTTGTGGGTGCGCTTCGGCGTGCCCAGCGCCATCGTGGCCGGCAACGCGATGTGCGCGATGAGTTATCTCGCGCTGTTTTCCGGCGCCGCCGACATCCCGGCGGGTCGCCGGGTGGCGATGGAGCGCTGCCTGCAGCGGGCTAATTTCCACATGTGCGAAGGCCAGGGCCTCGACATTGGGTTCGAGACCGCGCAGTTCGTCACGTTCGCCGACTACCTGCACATGATCGCCGGCAAAACCGCGGCGTTATTTTCCGCCGCCTGCGAGTTGGGGGCGCGTTCGGCGGGCGTCGGCGACGAGCGGGCGCTGGCGTACGCGGCGTTCGGCCGCGCGTACGGCCGGGCGTTTCAAATCCGCGACGACGTCTTAGGTACCTGGGGTACCACGGCCGAAACGGGCAAGCCCAGCGGGGCCGACATCCGGCGCCGCAAGTGGTCGTTTCCCGTCGTTTGGGCGCTCGATGGAAAACCGTCCGCCGACCGCTTCATCATCGAACGCGCGTACAAGCGGATCGGCGAGTTGAGCGCGGCCGACGCGGATGCCGTCATCGCCGCGCTGGACCGTTTGGGCGCGCAGGCCGCCGCCGACGAAGCCTGCGATCGCGCGATCGCACAAGCCGACGATCTTGCTTTGCGCTACGATCTCGACCGCGACCGGCTGCTGCGCGATCTGTTCGCCGCGACGTCTCGGCGGCGGGTGTAACCCAGCTCCGATCAGGCCGCGCCGCGTTCGGCCGCGGTGTCAAGGTTCGATCGGATCGAACAGCGACGGCATGATCTGCGCTGCGATGAGGTCGCGGCAAACGGCGCGCGCGCGCTCGACGTCGGCCTCCGATTTGCGCACGAACAGCTTGCGCCAGTAGGCTTTGCCCGAGAGTTTCGCGATGAGATCCGAAGCTTTCCGGGCGTCGACGGCGCGGCCCATCATGCGAACGTGAACCGTCGGCCGGCCGTCGCCGCCGAGCGGCAAGCGGTGCAGCAACTGTTCTTGCGAATCGCTCCAGACCGCAGGACCGAATTCCGCGCGCAGCGCGCGTTCGCACGCGCCGTAGGTCGCCAGATCGTGTTCGGCGTTGAATTCCGCCGCTAGGCCGTAGACGGTCACGCGGTCACGCAAGGCGCGCGCCATCTCATGGGGATCGTCGCGAATCACGTCGAGCACGCGGAAGTCGTCCCAAGCAAGATATTCCTCGATGTCGTCGAGGGCGCGCGGATCGGGCCAGAGGCGCGCGAGCACGTGGCCCAGGACGCGCTCGAACGAACGCGTCGTGTGGTGGAAGTAGACGCTGGCGAACATCATGTAGCGCGCGAGCACGAACGACTCAAGCGCGACGACGCCGCGGCCGTCCACGCCCAGCTCCGCGCGCCCGTTGACTTCGAGGATGCGCAGCGACGAGATGAGCTGCGCGCTGTCGTAGCCGCCGCTAGCAACGCCGGTGAAATACGCGTCGCGCAAGAGGTAGTCCATGCGATCGGCATCGAGGTTTGGCCCGCTCACGAGTTCGCGCAGCACGCCATACTTCGTCGACGTCCCGACGATGAGCGCCAAGACGTCGGCGCGGTCGACTTCGAGCGCGTCGAGCGCCGAGCCGATCTGCGGTAGAGCGAGGATTTGAGCCGTTCGCGCCTCGTGGCGGATTCCCAGTGCGGCCTCCGACGCGTGGCTAAACGGTCCATGCCCGAGATCGTGCAAAAGGAGGCTCGCGCGCAGCAAGCGGCGCAGCGTTCTGAACTGGGCGTCCGAATCGAAGGCTTCGGGCGAATGGACGCGCAGCGCGTCGAGCGCACGCGAGCCCATCGCGAGCGCACCGAGCGCATGCGAGAACCGCGAATGTTCAGCCGACGGATACGCGAGATACGCCAGTCCCAGTTGGCGCAGCCGGCGCATTCGCTGCATGACCGGCGTTTCGAGCAACGCGACTTCACCGGCGTCGAGTTCGATGAACCGGTGGATCGGGTCGAAGATGCGTTTTGCGCGGGTCATCCCGCGACCATTTCGCGCGTCCGGCGGGAAGTCCGGGACCGCTACGCGTCCGTTTCGTAACCCGGCGTTAGCGCGAAGCCGATTTGCAGACCTGCCCGTTCGTCGAAATAGTAGCCGGCAGCTTTCCCATTCGTCTCGAGCGGGAAGGTTTCGCTGAGGACGCCCATTTCGTCGGACGAAGCGATAACCCGGCGATCATGTGATGTGAAAGATCGGACCGCTGCTCGCCGCGCATTGCCGCCCACGCATCGAACTGCCGCGAATCGCCGCCGCGCACGGAAATCGCGGTCAAGGTGAGCCTTTGGCGGTCGTACAAGAAGGAGGCGGTTTCTCGGATTGGTCTGAGCTCGGGAGCGGAGCCGCAACGAACGCCATGATGCAGCGTATGATCCCCGCCCCCGGTTCATTGCGGCGCCTGACCGGTTTCGGTCTTGCGGATGCCGCCGTCATTTTGGGCGCGCTCGTGCTGCTCGCGCTCGTCGCTCGCGTCGGGGCCGGCGCGTTCGTCGCTTTTCTGCCGCCGCGCGACGTGCCGGCGATCAGTCTCGATCCACGCAATCTCCCGTACTATGCCGCGCGCTCGACGCTGCGCATGTTCATCGCGCTCGCGGCGTCGTTCGTCTTCACCTTCGCCTACGGCTATGCCGCGGCGCGCAGCCGGTACGCCGAGCGCGTCCTCATCCCGCTGCTCGACATTTTGCAGTCGGTGCCGGTGCTGGGCTTTCTGTCGATCACGGTAACGGGATTCATCGCGCTCTTTCCGGGCAGCTTGCTGGGTCTGGAGGCGGCCTCGATCTTCGCCATCTTCACCAGTCAAGCGTGGAACATGGCGTTCTCGTTCTATCAATCGCTGCGCACGCTGCCGACGGACCTGTCCGAAGCGACGGCGGCGTACGGCTTGCCGGTGTGGCAGCGGTTCGTTCGGCTCGAGGTCCCGGCCGGTATGATCGGCTTGATTTGGAACGCGATGATGAGCTTCGGCGGCGGCTGGTTTTTTCTCGCCGCGAGCGAGGCGATCAGCGTGCTCAATCAATCGTACACGCTGCCGGGCATCGGCTCGTATGTCGCCGCCGCCGTGGGCGCGCGCAATATGCCCGCGTTGGGCTATGCGGTACTGACCATGGCCGTGGTGATCTTCGCGGTCGATCAGCTGTTTTGGCGTCCCGTCCTCGCGTGGGCCGACAAATTTCGGCTCGAACAGAGCGCCGCCGCCGAATCGCCGCAGTCGTGGGTGTATGACCTCGTCCGGCAGTCGCGCGCGCTGCCGCAAGTCGAACGTCTGCTGGGGCCCGCGCGCGATGCGCTCACGGCGCTGCTCTCGCGAGCGCCGACGACCCGGATTCGCCGCGACGTGGGCCCGCGCGCCGCGCGGACGATCGACCGGGCATATACCGTGCTGCTGGCCGTCGTCGTCGTCGCGCTCCTCGGGCTCGCGGTGCACTTCATTTTGAGCACCGTGGGCCTGGCCGAAGTCGGCCGCGTCGTGGTGCTCGGGGCGCTCACGCTGGTGCGCGTCGTCGTGCTCTTGGTCTTTGCCTCGCTGATCTGGACGCCGATCGGGGTGACGATCGGGTTCAGCCCGCGCCTGGCGCGCGTCTTGCAGCCGGTCGCGCAATTTTTCGCGTCGTTTCCGGCGAACTTCATCTTTCCGTTTGCGACGCTGGGGTTCATCCGCTTACACATTCCGATCAATTTCGGCAGCGTGCTGCTCATGGCGCTCGGCTCACAGTGGTACATTTTGTTCAACTCGATCGCCGGTGCGTCAAGCATCCCGACCGACCTGCGCGAGATGGCCGACGACGTCGGTTTGCACGGCCTGCAGCGCTGGCGCCGGCTGATCATCCCGGGGATTTTTTCGTCGTGGGTCACCGGCGGCATCACCGCCAGCGGCGGCGCGTGGAACGCGAGCATCGTGTCCGAAGTCGTCACCTGGGGCAGCTCGACCCTCACCGCGGCCGGCTTGGGCGCGTACATCGCCGACGCGACGGCCAAGGGCGACTGGCCGCGCATCACCCTGGGCGTCGGGATGATGAGCATCTACGTGGTCGGCGTGAACCGGCTCGTCTGGCGTCCGCTCTATGCACTGGCGGAGAAGAAGTATCACCTATGAACACCGCAGCGGCGCAAACGCTTATCGAAGTCGAGACGTGCTCGAAAGCCTTCCCGCTGCCCGACGGCAAGGGCGAATTCACCGTTCTGCGCGATGTGAGCGTCAAAGTCGGGCGGGGCGAAGTCGTCGCGTTGCTGGGCCGCAGCGGCAGCGGCAAGAGCACGCTCTTGCGCATGATGGCGGGTCTGATCCCGGCCTCGAGTGGAACGATCGTGAGCAACGGCGTGCCGCTGCGGGGCCCGAATCCCGATGTCGGGATGGTCTTTCAATCCTTCGCGCTGCTGCCGTGGCTGACGGTCATCGAGAACGTCGAACTCGGCCTCGAAGCGCGCGGCGTCGCGCGCACGGAGCGCACTAAGCGCGCGCTGCGGGCGATCGATCTGGTCGGCCTCGACGGGTTCGAGAGTGCGTACCCCAAGGAACTCTCGGGCGGGATGAAGCAGCGGGTCGGCTTCGCGCGCGCGCTCGTCGTCGAACCCAAGGTGCTGTTCCTGGACGAGCCGTTCAGCGCGCTCGACGTCCTCACCGCCGAAAACCTGCGCGGTGAAATCGACGACCTGTGGAACGCCGGAACCTTCCCGGCCAAGAGCATCCTCATCGTCACCCACAACATCGAAGAGGCGGTGTTCCTGGCCGACCGGGTGGTCGTGCTTGGAGCGAATCCGGGCCGCGTGCGCGGCGAGGTGCTCATCGATCTGCCGCGTCCGCACCACCGCGGCGACGACCGCTTCAAGCTGCTCGTCGAGTATCTCTACACGGTGATGACCAATCCGGCGATGGACGTGACCGCCGGCCCGTCGGTCATGGTGCCCGGCGCCGCCCAGCGGCCCGCGCCGGCCAAAGTGTCGGCGTACGCGCGCGAACTGCCGCACGTGCGGGTCGGGACGATCAGCGGTCTGCTCGAACTGATCGTCGAGACCGGCGAACCGACGGTGGAGATCGCGCGCCTTTCCGAGCGGCTCGCGCTGCCGATGGACGATCTGCTGGGCATCCTCGACGCCGCCGCGCTGCTCGAATTCGCCACCATCGCCGAGGGTGACGTGACGATCACCGAACTCGGCCGCGACTACGCGACGACGACGATCCTGCGCAGTAAAGATCTCTTTCGGCAGCAGGTGCTCGCGCACGCCCCGATCATCGCGACGATCGTCAACACCCTCGGAGAAAAAGCGAACAAGACGATGCGGGCGGATTTCTTCCTGGACATTCTCGACGAGTACTATCCCGCGGACGAGGCCAAGCGCCAATTTTCGACCGCCGTCGAGTGGGCTCGGTACGCCGAACTCTTCGAGTACGACGCCGACGAGGAGCTGCTCTACATCGCTTAACGTGCGCCGGCCGCGCCGCGCGCGAAGTCCTTGGCGGCGGCGGCGTCGAAGACGGCCGGCGTGCGCATCGACGATTCGATCAAACGCGAGGTGCTGGCGCGAACCGACATCGCGGAGTACATCGGGCAGTTCGTCACCTTGCGCAAGCGCGGCAACAGTCTTGTCGGCCTGTGCCCGTTCCACGCTGAAAAGACGCCCTCGTTCCACGTGCACCCGGACAAGGGTTTTTTCAAGTGCTTCGGCTGCGATGCGCACGGCGACGTGATCAACTACCTGCGCCGGGCGGAGAACCTCACGTTTCCCGACGCGCTGCGCGTGCTCGCCAAGCGCGCCGGGATCGAAGTCGAGGCGGAGAACCCGGCGGCCGCGCGCGCACGCGGTGAGAAAGAAGCGATCTACGCGGCCAATAACTTGGCGGCGAGCTATTTTCACCGCGTGCTGGCGCTCGAGTCCGCCGGCGAGCCGGCCCGCCAGTACTGCGAGCGGCGCGGTCTCGACCGGGCGACCATCGCGGCGTTCAAACTCGGCTATGCGCCCGAGCGCTGGGACGGGCTCGTCGGTGAACTGCGGGCCGGCGGAATCGATCTGCCGGTCGCGCTCGCGGCCGGGCTGGTCAAGGCCGGCCAAAACGGCGGTTATTACGACGTCTACCGCGGCCGGCTCATGATCCCGACGTACGCCGCCACCGGCGAAGTCATCGCGTTCGGCGGCCGCGCGCTGGGCAGTGAGGAGCCCAAGTACCTCAACACGGCGACGACTCCCGTCTACACCAAGGGGCGCCATCTCTACGCGCTCAACGCGGCTCGCCGGGCAGCGGGCAAAGACGATGCGATCATCGTCGTCGAAGGCTACCTCGACTGCATCGCGCTGCATGGCGCGGGCTTCGCGAACGCGGTCGCGGCGCTGGGAACGGCGTTCACTCCCGACCAGGCGCACGAGCTGCGCAAAGTCACGCCGAACGTCTTCGTGTGTTTCGACGCCGACGCGGCGGGCCGCGCGGCGACCGCGAAATCGGTCGACATTTTGCGCGCGGCCGGCTGCAATCCGCGCATCGTCGCGCTGCCGGCCGGCGACGATCCGGATTCGTACCTGCGCGCGCACGGCGCGCAACGCTTCCGCGCGCTGCTCGACGCGGCCGTCTCCTGGGTTGCCTTCGCGCTCGATCGCGAGGTCGAAGCGATCGCCTCGGGCTTCACGGGCGCCGCGGAGATTGCGCGGCGCGGCGAAGCGCTGCTGGCCACGCACGTCCCGGCGCAGGAGCGCGACCGCTGGCGCGTGTACGTTGCGGGACGCTTGGGCCTCAGCGTTGACGACCTGCGCAAGAGCCGCTTGCTAACGAACCCGCTGCACTTCGCGCCGCGCGGGCCCGACGGCGGCGAGCGCGGTCCCGCGCGCGCCGGACGGCACGTGATGCCGGGCGCGGTCGACGCGCCGTCGTTCGAACGCGAGGTGCTCGCGATCATGCTGGAGGAGCCGATTTTGCTCGTTGCGTATGCAAAGCGGATTCCGCCCGAGCGTTTCGAGGATCGGGTGCTGCGGCGAGTGTACGCAACGCTCGTCGATCGTCGAGAGGAGCTCCTGCAACCATCCGATATCCGGGCGCTGTTCAGCGAGGACGAAGAGGCATCGGCGGTGCTCGACGCGATCCAGGGTGCCGAACGGTCCGTTACCGTGCGTTTTGCCGAGAGCGCGGATCGCTGCGCCTATCTCGACCGCGTGGTCGAACGCTTCCGTGCCGCCGATCTGCAACGCCGCTACCGGGAGCTGGATTCTCTGTTGGACCGGCTTCACGAGAGCGGCGAACGCATCCCAACCGAGTTGCGTGAAGAACACCGCGCGCTGCTCACAAAACTGAAAGGATAGCCCCAGCGTCGAACAGTGAAGATGAGTCCTCTCGCCTAGCGTGCGGCGCTGTGGGACGAAGTGTAACATTTTCGATCGGATGTGCCGAAATCGAACCGATGAGTAAAGGGGGTGAAGAGCAGCATGGCCCGTAAAAAATCCGCGACCGCGACCGTCGAGACGCCGCAAGTTCCCGTCGAAGAGCTGATCAAAAAGCTCGTCGAAAGAGGGAAGAAACGGGGTTCGCTCACGTACGAAGAGATCAACGCCGTCTTCGACAACGTCGATGACGTCGGCCCCGAGCGCATCGACGACCTGTTCGAAGAGATCGCTTCGATGGGCATCGACATCGTCGAAGAGCAAGCCAAAGAAGAGAAGGCCGAGGCCGAGCCCGAGGAGCAGGTTGAAGCTGCGATCCCCGCCGGCATGGCCCTCGACGACCCGGTCCGGATGTATCTCAAGGAGATTGGCCGTGTGCCGCTCTTGTCGATGGACGATGAGAAGCGGCTTGCCATGGCGATCGAAGCGGGCGAAAAGGAGACGCTCAAAAACGGCACCGCCGACAACGCCGTCATCTACCACGGCGAGGATGCGAAGCGCCGTCTGACGGAGGCGAACTTACGGCTGGTCGTTTCGATCGCCAAGAAGTACGTCGGCCGCGGCATGTTGTTCTTGGACCTCATCCAAGAAGGCAACTTGGGCCTCATTCGCGCCGTCGAGAAGTTCGACTACCGCAAGGGCTATAAATTCTCGACCTACGCGACGTGGTGGATTCGCCAAGCGATCACCCGCGCGTTGGCTGACCAAGCGCGCACGATCCGCATCCCCGTGCACATGGTCGAAACGATCAACCGGCTCATCAAAATCTCGCGCCAGCTCTTGCAAGAATTAGGTCGCGATCCAACGGTCGAAGAGATCGCCGGCGAAATGGGCTTGACGCCCGAGAAGGTCCGCGAAGTCATCAAGATTTCCCAGGAGCCGATCTCGCTCGAAACGCCGATCGGTGAAGAAGAAGACTCGCATCTGGGCGACTTCATCGAAGATCAGGAAGCCGTGGCGCCGGCCGAGGCGGCGTCGGTCATGCTGCTCAAAGAGAAGATGCAGGATGTGCTCAAAAACCTCACCGAGCGCGAGCGCAAGGTACTGGTCCTGCGCTTCGGCCTCGAAGACGGCCATCAGCGCACGCTCGAGGAAGTCGGCCAAGAGTTCGGCGTGACCCGCGAGCGCATCCGCCAAATCGAAGCCAAGGCGCTGCGCAAGCTGCGTCATCCCAGCCGCGGCAAAGCACTAAAAGACTACTGGTCCAACGAGTAAAATTGGGGGTTCTTTTCAGCCGGCTCTTCGTTGCGGTGGGGGTTCATCGACCGTAGTCGACTTCACCCCCACCGCTCCTCGATCCGACGAAAAAGAACCCCCAATTTGGGCCTCTGGTTTGGCCGGGAGCGGGGTTGGGTTTTTCCGGCGCGGTTTGTGGAACCGACTGTTGCACGGCGGGTTAGGTGCGCTTCGAAGGCGCACTTGTCGGGCCATGTGGAGATGCTTCGGGCTCGTGCTCGCGTTGTGGGTTGCGCTTGCCGGGCGAGCCGGTGCGCAGGCGGCTTGGCCGCAGCCGGTCGAGGGCACCCATACGGTGCCGCAGTTTCGCTTCGCCGACGGCGAAACGTTGGCGAACCTGCGATTGCACTACGTGACGCTGGGAACGCCGCATCGGAATGCGGCGGGGTCGGTCGACAACGCCGTGCTCGTGCTGCACGGCACCGGCGGCAGCAGCGATCAGTTTCTGCAGGAGAGCTTCGCCGGCGTGCTGTTCGTGCCGGGCGGGCTGCTCGACGCGCGCCGCTATTTCATCATCATCACGGATGCTATCGGTCACGGCAAGTCGTCCAAGCCCAGTGATGGGCTGCGGGCGCGCTTCCCGCGCTATCGCTATCGCGACATGGTGGCCGCGCAGCACCTCGTGGTGACGCAAGCGCTGCACGTCGGCCACCTGCGGCTGGTGATCGGGACGTCGATGGGCGGGATGCACACCTGGCTGTGGGGCGAAATGTATCCGACGATGATGGATGCGCTTATGCCGCTGGCGAGTTTGCCGGTGCAGATCAGCGGCCGCAATCGCATCTGGCGCGATATGATCGTCGACGCGCTGCGCAGCGATCCAACGTACGCGGGCGGCGATTACACGTCCGAGCCGGCCGACGGTTTGCGGGCGGCGGGCGACCTGCTGTGGATCTTCGGCTCCGCGCCGCTCTACAATCAAACGCAGTTGCCGACCCAGGACGCGGCCGACGCGTTCTATCGCGACAAGATCAGCAGCTCGACGGCCGGCACGGATGCCAACGACCTCATCGATGCCTTCGAGGCCTCGCGCGACTACGATCCCGAGCCGCTGCTGGGCACAATCGTGGCACCGCTGCTGGCGGTAAACTCGGCCGACGATCAGATCAACCCACCTGAGCTGGGCATCGCCGAACGCGACATCACGCGGGTTGCAAAGGGACGCTTTGTGCTGCTCCCGATCAGCGCCCAAACGCGCGGCCACGGCACGCACACGCATGCCGAAGTCTGGCAATCCTACTTGCGCGAACTTCTCGACCGCAGCGGCGGTGAGCGCTGAGAATGTTCAGCGCTCTTGCTTCGCCGGCCGCAGCACGACTTCGTTAATCGACACGTACGACGGAGCCGTCAGCGCGTAGGCGACGGCGCCCGCGACGTCGTCGGCCGTGAGCGGGTCGAGCCCGGCGGCGAAGGCTTTAAAGTTCGCGCGGGCTTCCGGGTTGGCGATCTTGTCCAACAACTCGGTGTCGACGACACCCGGGCACACGACGGTGACTTTAATATTATCGACGTAGACTTCTTTGCGCAGCGCCTCGGAGAAGACGTTGACGCCCCACTTCGTAACGTTGTACACGCCGTTGCCGACCGTGATGATCTTCCCCGCGACCGACGAGATGTTGATGATGTGTCCGCTGCCCGCGGCCTGCATGTGCGGCAGCACCGCGTGCGTCATGAGCATGAGGCCCGTCAAATTGACGTCGATCATCGCGCGCCACTCGCTGACGTCGGCACCGGCGATCTTGCCGTTGTGCATGACGCCGGCGTTGTTGACGAGCACGTCGATACGGCCGAATTCCTCCCGCGTGTGCGCGACGCAGGCGGCGATCGATTCGGGCTTCGTGACATCGCAAACCAGCGGCACCGCGCCGCCGCCGCTCGTCCGAATGTCGCGCGCCACCGTTTCGAGCGCGTCTTTGCGGCGGGCGGCCAACGCTAAATAATACCCGCGCGAACCCAAATCGCGCGCGATCGCTGCGCCGATCCCCGACGAGGCGCCGGTGATGAGCGCGACGGGGTGCGTCGATGCCGCCACTAAGAGCGGGCCGGCGTGTGCGACGGTTTGACGTTGGGATTTTTGTCGGCAAATGCGCCGTTGGGATTCGGCAGCACCCAGACCGTCGCGTCCCAGATATGCGGAAAGAGAAAGACGGTCGCAACCCGGTCGGGCGAATCGACCGCACCGGCTTTCACCAGCCCCGCGGCCGTCGGATGCGCCGGATTTAGACCCGCCGCGGCATACTTCTTGATGCCGACCTCGCGGCTGTAGGTCAGGCTGCCGTCCGGATTGCGCACCACGAAGTGAATGTGCGCGCCGATCTCGCTGAAACGCGACGGATCGATGCCGAACAGCGACGGCGGCGAGGCGCGGCCGTCCGCGAGCAGCGAATAGTCCGCGCCCAGCAGTCGGCCGTTCACGTCATACCATAGTTGTGAGGGCCGAGCCTCGGACGTCGAGTTCCACTGTTTGTCGGCGTAGCTGATCGCGCCCGTATCATCCTCATTGGTAAAGCGCACGTAGCCGGCTTTTCTGGCGGCGGCGGGCGTCGGATACCGCTTGGTGAGGATCGTTTGAATAGCGCGGACGAACGTCTTTTCCGTGGCCGTCAGCGCGGGCGGCGTCGGTGCGGCACTCTGCGCGAACGATGGCGCAGGTGTCCAGAGCGCGGCTGTCAGCGCAAAAAGCGCGAGGCGACGATACATGCGTGCGAGCTTCGCAGCATTCCCCGCGCCGCCTTCGGGCTGCCAAGCCTCCGCGTCGCGAACGCCGGCGGCGCAGCTCAAGTGGGTAAGGGCGCCGGCGTGATCGCCGTCCCGGGAATTTGCGGCGGGGTGGGTGATGCGAACACCGGGCCGGTCGGCACCGCTGACGGACCGGACGGTGCGGATGGAGCTTCGGATGCCCCGGCGGACGGCGTCGCCGGTGGCGCGGGGGAAGCGCCGGGACGCCGGCGATTGTTGCGGTTGCTATTTATGATCGGTGCCGCGGTGCGCAGCGGGGCGGGCGTATAGCCGGTGTTCGGCGGCTCGTTCGACAGCTTGAACGGGAGCGGAATCGCGACGCGGATCTTGCCGAACTCGTAGTCGATTTGCGCCAGGGTCGTCGCGGGGATGGCCATACCGGCGCTGATCCGGTCGACGGTCGCGGTTTTGGGGCGCACCGGCAACGTTCCCGCAAGTCCAAGGTTGAGACCGACGATTGCGATGCGGTACTGGGTCAACCCGTCTTTGGCCGTTTCCTTGCTGGTCACGATCAGCCGTGCCGGCGTGCCGGCGGTCGCGACGAGTGTCTCTCCCAGCGTGAGCGGGTCGCGCAAATGCGCGCGAAATTCCGCGCCCGGACGAACCCGCGCATCCACGGTTTCGTCCGCAACGATCGTGAGCGTCGAGCCGATCGGCAGCACGGGCGCCGCCGCGGGGGATTGCGCCCACGCGGCGGAGTGCACGACGGTAGTCGCCGCGCAGACCGCGATGACGGCGGCTCGAACTCCTACGATGCTTTCTTGTCGGAAGCTGCGGCGGCGTCGGCCGCAGCGCGTTTGCCCTGTTCGATTAATGCTTTCACTTTTTGCCCGCCCTTTTGACCGATCTGCTCGTAGAACTCCGGTCCGTAGCGGTCGCGAGTTGCCTCGCCGCCTTTCTTGCCACCCTTTTTCCCGATTTGTTCGTAGAAAGCATGGCCGTGAGCAGCTTTTGTGGCCTGACCGCCTTTGCGGCCAATGGCCTCATAAAACTCGGGTCCATATTTTTTCTTGACGGTCTCGCCGCCTTTTTGGCCCGCTTCGCGGACGCTCATTCCGCCGCCGGGTTTTTTCTCACCCTCAGAAGAGATCGACATTTGCCTTGTGTCCTTAAGAAGTGCCGGAGCGTCGGCCCGGACCGACGGCACCGAATAGGTTTTCATGTGCCTCAAAAACGCTAGCGCACGATGAGCTTTGGCTATGAAGTTCGTTGAGATCGGGTTGCACCGCGGCCGGTCTTTGCCTGACCCCGACGACGACTGCAGCCGCCGAAATTACCGTCGACGACGTTCCCGGTAAACGTCATGGTACCGAACTGGAATTATCACGCACTTTTTCCTCCGAGATTGTCTGCGATTTACAATCACCTGACAGTGTGCGTGCTGCACGAGTCTTCGGTCGGACCAACGATCGACGCGCGTTGCGTCCCCGAGTTCGCGATGCGACCGAAGGACGGATCCGGGCGTTCGCGTGATGCGACCTTCGGTATAGGACGAATGACCTTTTCGCTGGGAGTGACCTGTTCACCCATGTGCGCGGCGCAACTGCTTTGCCGGCGATTGCGAGGGCGGCCGGCTGACGCGCAGGTATCGCGCCGGTGGGCCACCGGCGGCCCGAGTCAGGCTTTGAATAGCGAGCTGAGCACGAAGAGCGCGTTCTCGCGGCGCTCCATGATCCGGCGGTAAAAATAACCCGCCCAATGCGTTCCGTACGGCACGTACACGCGGACCCGAAAGCCCGCGGCCGCCAGTCGCTGCTGCAGCAGGGGCCGGATCCCGTAAAGCATCTGAAATTCGAAGGCGTCGCGGGCGATGCGGTTTTCGGCGACGTACGCTTGGACGGCGGCGATGATGCGCGCATCGTGCGTCGCGATTGCCGGATACGTCCCGCGCGACAGCAGCGACTCCGCCATGCGCAGGTAGGCGCCGCGGATCGCCGGCATCTCTTTGAGCGCCAGCTCGGCGGGTTCGTCGTACGCGCCTTTGCACAGGCGCACGCGAGCGCCCGTCGCGATCATGCCTTCCAGGTCGTCGGGCGTGCGTTTGAGGTACGCTTGCAGAACGGGACCGACGTTGGCGTGAACGGCCCGCACCCGCTCGAAGACGCGCAGCGTGGCGTCGGTGACCGCCGAACCTTCCATGTCGATCCGCACGAAGGGGTCCGCGTTCCGCTTGGCTGCGGCCAGGATCGCACCGACGTTTTCGGCCGCGAAGTCCTCGCTGACCAGCAGGCCGATCGCGGTCAGCTTCACGGAAACATTCGACTGAACGCCGCGCGTGCGAATCGCGCGCAGGAGCCCGATGTATTCGTCGCGGGCGCGAAGCGCCTCATCCCGGCCCCGTGAATCTTCGCCCAAAAAATCCAGTGTGGCGGTCAAACCGCGCGCGTTGAGTTGCTCGATGGCGTCCATCGCCGCGGCGGCGGTTTCGCCGGCGACGAAGCGGCGCGCCAGGAAGAAGAACCGCTGGCCGAAGGTCGCGTCCGTCGCCGGAATGAGATCGGATGCCATGGGTGGGCTGCGCGTTCGCGTCGCTTGTGCTTCGCTCCGCTTGCGCGCGGGCGGCGAGCGAGAGCGGAACCCAACAGTGCCGGCGCCAAGCAGTGGGACATGCACGACACGGCGCGCCGCGCACCTGTGTGCCGTTGCTGGTAGCCGCCGCGGCGCTCAAGATCGCGATCGTTGCGATCTCGCTGGGCCTCGACGTGTTCGCCGTCTGCATCGGCGTCGGGATGAGCGGGCTGGATTGGCGGCAGAAATTCCGCATCGGCGCGGCGTTCGCGTTCGCCGAGGTCACGATGACGCTTTTCGGTGTGCTGCTAGGTGCGACGGCGGGAAAGTATCTCGGTGACGTCGCCGGCTATCTGGGCTTCATCGCGATCACGCTCGTCGGCGGCTACATGGTGTGGGAAGCGCTGCGCGGCGGGGAAGAGGCGCCGTTCGACCTGTCGCGCGGTTGGGGCCTGGTTTTGGGCGCGCTGTCGGTCAGTTTGGATTCGCTGGGTATCGGGTTCTCGATCCTGTTCATCGGCGTTCCGCTGGGGGTCTCGATCGTGTGCATCGCGGCGGCCTCGATCCTTTCGACGAGCATGGGCTTGGCGCTGGGCAAGGCGTTGGGTGCGCGGATCGAAGAGTACGCCGGTCTGTGGGCCGGTGTGATCTTGATGGGAACCGGAATCGTGTTCGCGGGGCTGAAACTCTTCGGTCGCGGATGATGGATGCGCTGCTCGATACCGTCCTGGCCGACGGCGTGCGCACGGTCGTCGTGGTCGGCACCGCCAAAAACGTTGGCAAAACGGTGACGTTCAACGCGCTGCGCGCGCTGGCGCTACGGCGGGGCATCGTCGGTGCGATCACCTCGATCGGGCGCGACGGCGAAGCGGCCGACGCGCTCGACGGCGCACGCAAGCCGCGCGTGCGGGTCGAAGCGGGCACGTTCGTGGCGCTGCCGCGCGATCTGCTCCCGCGCTCGCCGGCGCTGCGCATCCTGGATCTCGGCGGGCCTAGCGCCTTGGGCCCGATGGTCTTCGCGCGCGCCCACGTCGCGGCCGATTGTGAGATCGGCGGTCCGCCGACGGCGCGCGGCGTTCGGGCAACGATCGACCGGCTCTGCGAACTGACCGCCGAACCGACCTTCGTTGACGGGGCGATCGACCGGGTCGCGCCGCTGTCCGGCGGGACGGCCGAGGCGATCGTGCTGGCCACCGGAGCAGCCAGCGGCACGAGCATCGAAGCGGTCACCGCTGTGGCCCGGTCGACGATTCGGCGCTTGACGCTGCCGGGTCGGGATCGTCTGCGCGAACGCTCGCGCCGGATTATCGTCGAGGGCGCCCTCGACGCACACGACGCCCTCGAACTGCTGGCCGGCGAGCCCGGTGCGACCGTGGTCGTCGCTGACCCCACCCGGGTCGCTGTGCGCGGCAAGTTGCTCGAGCGGATCATGTCGGCGTTCGACCTGCGCTGCGAGCGCCCGCTGCGGGTCGTCGCCTGTACGACCTGTGCGTTCAGCCCGGCGGCGATCCTCGACCCGCGGGCGCTGGCGCGGGCGGTCGGCGCCGCGACCGGGTTGCCTACCTTCGACGTGCTGGCGGGTCTGCGCGGATGAAGTGCGACGCGCTCACCGCCGAGCGCATCGGGGCCGCTTGGCTCCACGGCGCGCTCGCGCCGGCCGGGGACTTCGGCCGGCGAGCCCAGGATGCCGCGCCGCCGTTCGGCCCGGGCGACGAGGCCGTGGCCCGCCGGCGCTGCGCGCAGATCGTGGACCTTGCCGCACGGCTGGATCCCGACGGCGTGGCGCACGTGCGGTCGATGGTGCGCCGGGCGCCCGACCCGACCGATATCGTCTCGCGGGCGACGGCCGGCGACCCCTTGAGCGACGTCGATTTCTTCGAGCTGGGCCGGTTGGCCGACGCGCTGGAAGCGACCGCCGCGGCATGGGACGCCGCTGGCGGCGGCGCCGCGGGCCGTCCACCGACGATCGCGCCGTTGGCCGGCGTCTTGGCGCCGGGTCGAGCCGGCGGCGCGTTTTACCTCGCGGACGCCTTCGATCCGGCACTCATTCCGGCGCGCGCCGCCTATGCGGCCGCGGACGCCGAGGTCGCCGGCGCCCGCCGGCAGCTGGCCGAGTCGCTCGATCCGGCGTTCCAACCGCCCGCCGGCGCCGAAGAATTCATCGTCATGCGCGACCTCATGCCGACGGTTCCGGCGGGCCTGCGGGTCGTGCGAGAAGCGCCCGGTTACCGCCTGCTGACCGTTGAGCTCGATGCGGACGCCTTGGCCGCGGTCGACCGCCGCGAAGCGGCCCTTGCGCAGCTGGGCCGAACCGAGGACCTTGTTCGTCGGGCCCTGGCCCAAGAGGTTGCGCGGTACGGTCCGGCGGTGCTGGCCGCCGGCCGGGCGCTGGGCGAACTCGACTGCACCTTGGCGCGCGTCGCCTTCACCCAGCGCTGGGGCGGCTGCGTTCCTGAACTCGGCGGGCGGCGTTTCGCGTTCAGCGCGGCTTCGTTCGTCCCGCTGCGGGCGGCGCTGAGCGATGCCGGCTTGCCGTACACGCCGATCTCGCTCGATCTGGGCGGCGCCGCGGTCCTGACCGGCCCCAACATGGGCGGCAAAAGCGCGGCGCTGGCAACCTGCGGGTTTCTGTCCGCCTGCGTCGCCGCCGGGCTGCCGCCGCCGGCGCAGCGCGCCGCCCTCCCGCTCTTCGCGAGCGTCGCCTGGGTCGGCGGCGAGCCGCCGCTGCCCCGCGAGCGGCTGCTCTCCGCGTTCGGCGCGGAGGTGGTGCGAACGCGCGACGCGCTGTCCGCCTCACCCCCGGCCCTAGTGCTCGTCGACGAGTTCGCGCGCACGACCGGCCCGCATGAAGGCCGTGCGCTGCTGGTCGCACTCGTTGAAACGCTCGCCGCCCGGGGCGTCTTCGCGCTGGTGGCCACCCACTTCGAGGGCGTCGCGCGCGCTGCGCGGGTACCGCACTATTCGATCGCGGGTCTGGGACCGCGAGCGCTCGACGCCCACGCGGCGCCCGACGTCCATGCGGCTCTCGACGCGCTCGCCAAGGCCATGGACTACCGCATCGTCGCCGCCGACGGCGACGCGCGCTCGCCGTCCGACGCCTTGGCGCTGGCGGGTTTACTGGGACTCGACGCCGCGGTCGTCGAGCGCGCGGGCGTCCTGTTCGATGCGGCGGCCGGACCGGCCGCGTCGGTCACCGAATGAGGGGCCGCGATGGAACCGCTGATCGTCACCGTCGCGCCGGTGGGGGCTGAACTTTCGCCCGAGCAGACGCCGCATCTGGCGGTCACCCCGGCGCAACTCGGCGCCGTCGCCGCGAAGGTCCGGGCCGCGGGGGCGGCGATGATTCACGTCCACTGCCGCAACGACGACGGGAGCAACACGCACGACGTTGCCCGCTTCGCCGCCGCGTACGCCGCGATCCGGGCCGCAAGCGATCTCATCGTGCAATTCTCGACCGGCGGAGCGATCGGAATGACGCCCGCCGAGCGGGCGGCGCCGCTGGTGCTGCAACCCGAGATGGCGCCCCTTTCCTGCGGGACGGTCAACTTCGGCGATGAGATCTTCGAGAATTCGTTTCCGATCATGCGCGGCATCCTGGCCGAGATGCACCGCTTCGGCGTCCGGCCCGAACTCGAGGTGTTCGACCGCGGGCATCTTTCCAATGCCGTGCGGCTGGCGAAAACCGGCCACTTGCAATTGCCGCAGCACGTCGATTTCGTGCTCGGCGTTCCCGGCGGCCTGGACGCGAGCGTCGAAAATCTCGTCGAGTGCGTGCGCGCGCTGCCTTCCGGCTGTACGTGGTCGGTCGCCGGGATCGGACGCATGCAGTTGCCGCTGGCGACCGTCGCCGTCGCGATGGGCGGCCACGTGCGCGTCGGGCTCGAAGACAACATTTATTATAGTCGAGGCCGCTTGGCGACCAACGAGGAACTCGTTGGCCGGGTGGTCCGGATCGCGGGTGAGCTCGGCCGGCCCGTCGCCACACCGGACGAGGCGCGACGCATTCTGCGGCTGCCGGTGCGCGCCCTGGCGCCGTCCGCGGCCGGAGCCGTGACCAAGCGCGCATAAAACACGCCGACATGCCAAAGGAAGGGCTCCGGGTACCCCGGAATCGAGTCGGCTCTTCTCCAATGGAGGTCCCGGAGGTTCGCCCCTGCTCACGTACATCGTCCGACGCACGCTGCAGAACATCCCGCTCCTGCTGCTCATCTCGGTCATCCTGTTCGGGATTCTCAGTCAGGCCCCCGGCGGTCCGCTGACCCCGTACCTGCAGAACCCGCACATCACCGAGGCCGATATCGCTCGTCTCAAGCACAATTTGGGACTCGATCAGCCGGTGTACGTGCAGTATCTGCACTGGCTGGGCCGCGTGATCACCGGCGACTTCGGTTACTCGACCTCGAATTCGATGTCGGTTTCCGATGCGATCCTGGACCGCATGCCGGCGACGCTCACGCTCATGGGGTCGGCCTTGCTGGTATCGCTCTCCGTCGGGGTCGTGCTGGGAATCTACTCGGCGCTCAAACCGTATTCGATCGCCGACTATGCGGTGACGACGCTGGCTTTTTTCGGCCAGTCGATGCCGGTGTTCTGGTTCGCGCTCATGTTGCAGCTGGCGTTTTCGGTCAATGGGTTCACGGCGTTCGGTTATCACTTCGCGCTGCCGTCGGCCGGACTTTCGGACAACGACAGCTTCGATCTGGGCGATCGGCTCAAACATCTGGTGCTGCCGACGGTCGTGCTGAGCTTGCTCTACGTCGCGGGCTGGAGCCGCTTCATGCGGTCCTCGATGCTCGAAGTCGTCAAGACCGATTACGTGCGAACGGCTTCGGCCAAAGGGCTTTCGCAGCGGGTTATCGTGCTCAAGCACGCACTCAAGAACGCACTCATTCCGCTCGTGACCGTCATCGCGCTGGCGCTGCCCGATCTCGTCGGCGGCGCGGTCGTCACCGAGAGCATCTTCGCTTGGCCCGGCATGGGCCGGCTATTTTACAACGGCCTGCAGCAGTTCGACTTCGCGCTGCTCATGGGTTACTTGATGCTGACCTCGCTTTTGGTCGTGTTTTTTAACCTCTTGGCGGACGTGGCGTACGCGTGGCTGGATCCGCGGGTAAAGTATTCATGATGAACGGGGTTCGCTAATGGCGACGACGCTGCCGGCGCAGACCCAACCCGCGGCGACGCCCGACGCCGACTTTCACGAGAGTCGCAACCGCATTTGGCGGCGCTTCCGCAAACATCGGATCGCACCGATCGGCGGCGTGATTCTGATCCTGATGTGCCTGGTCGCGATCTTCGCCAACGTCATCACGCCGGCCGATCCGAACTACATCGACCAAGCGCATTGGAACGGGTACCCGCTCGCGCCGGGCGTCGCGGGACATCTGTTGGGCACCGACGAGAACGGCCGCGACTTGCTGGCGCGGCTTATTTTCGGCGCGCGGATCTCGCTGACGGTAGCGGTGGTCTCGGTGATGCTGCAGATCGCGATCGGCACCGTGCTCGGCGCGATTTCCGGCTACTACGGCGGCTGGGTTGATTTCACGATCATGCGCATCACCGACGTGGTGCTCTCGATTCCGCTGCTGCCGCTGCTGCTCGTGCTGACCGCGATCGTCGCCGCGACGTCCAATAAGGCGTCGCTGAATTTTCTGTCGATCGTGCTCATCATCGGTTTGTTATCGTGGCCCGGCGTGGCGCGCATCGTGCGCGCGTCGTTCTTGAGTTTGCGCGAGCGCGAGTTCGCTGAAGCGGCGCGCGCGCTGGGCAACAGTGACGGCCGCATTATCTTCCGGCATCTGCTGCCCAATGCCGTCGCGCCGATCATCGTCACGGCGACGCTGGCGGTCGCCAACGTCATCATCTTGGAATCGACGCTGTCGTTCCTGGGCTTCGGCATCCAGCCGCCGACGGCTTCGTGGGGCAACATGCTCGCGAACGCCAGCTCGAACATGACCATCGCGCCGTGGGTCGCGATCTTCCCTGGCTTGTGCATCTTGATCACGGTGCTAGCGATCAACTATTTGGGCGACGGTCTGCGCGACGCGCTCGATCCCAACATGCGCTAGGGCCGCGCCGTCGATCGCAGTTTGTTTCGCGCGATTGCGGTCGCGCTCGGCCTAATTCTGCTTTCCGCAGGACGCCTCGCTGCGGGTCAACTGCAGCAGCCGCCGACGAGTTATCCGCTGTGTACCTCGGCCTCGCTGGCCGGTTTTCCCTGGACGCACCCGGCCTTCGGCAAACAGATTCCCGGCATCGCGCTGCGCAACATGACGCTCTCGACCTGCCACGTCGCGGGATATCCGCGCCTACGTGCCTACACCGCGTCGGGCCGTCTCGCGCCGATTCGCTTCGAGCGCCGGCCATTCATCGATACGCGCATCTATGCGTACAGCGTAACGCCGGGATCTGCGGTATTCTTCGCGTTCTACGGCAATCCGCCCAGCGGCGAGTTCGACCGCAGTTGCGTCGGCATCACGCAGGTCGATCTCACGCTGCCCGACGATAGGGGGCCGATCGACGTCACGATCAGTACCGGCACCTGCGGCGGCACGATCAACTATTCGCAAATCTTCCCCGTCGCCGAACTCTCGCGGCCGGTTACCGCGTGGTGAATTCGACGATAAAACGCGTAGTCCGCCGCAACCGGCCGGCAATCGCGGATCTCCGTGAGAAACGTGCTCGCGCCGTCAGCGCGCAACGCCGCGTCGTCGAGCAGCGCGCTGGGCGAGCTGATGACGCTCGCTGCACTGAGCGCGCTCGGAACCACTCGTTGGCGCGCCCAAACCTCGCTCGACCTCAGTGTGCGGCTAACGGTGCGCCCAGCCGAACGTCCCCGCCGCGACGCTTGAACCGGTCGCGCCGAACACCGCCGCTCGCCGCGCAGCAAGGCATCTCGGAGGACGTCACGGTGGTGGGTCGCTCGACGAGGGCAGCCGCATCACCGGCGTGCGCCGCAGTGCATCGAGTGCCTTGTGGTGCGCGATCCCGAGCAGCCACGTGGCGACGCGCGACTGCCCGCGAAATCGTGCCGCTGAGCACCACACCGCGATCATCGTATCCGACACGACCTCATCCGTGAGTTCATTCGGGACGACGACATCGCGCACGAAAGCGGCGACGCGTCGGGCATAGGCCTCGTACAGCTGCTCGAACGTCGCACGGTCGCGGGCGCCGATCCGAGTCGGGCGCCGGCGTTCCTCGGCGTCGGCCGCGGTGTCGTGTGCCGCCATCACGCGTCGGTCGGGCGGCGGGCAGCAAAGGTTCACGCGGTCAGCGGCAGGAGGCGCAGCGCCCGGTAAAGGTCGTCGACTCAACCTCGATCTGCAGGTCGTGCTGCCGGGCAAGTCCGACCAGGAGCTCGGGCGGCAGCGAGAACGCGATGTCGCGGATGCTGCCGCATGAAGAGCAGCGGAAATGCGCGTGCGGTTCGGCCGTCTGCTCGTAAACGGCGCAGGCGGCGCCCGGGACGTCGACTTTGATCACGTAGCCTAGCTCGCTCAGCCGGGCCAAGCCGCGGTGAACGGTGGCGAATCCGAGCTTTGGCCGCTGCCGCCGGGCCCGAGCAAAAACGTCCTGAGCGGTGAGGTGCGTGCCCGGCGCGATGTCGCGAATCGCCGCGAGAATTGTCAAATAATTGGCCGGCAGCCGCTCGCGTGCGGGACTGCCACCGAAGTTGCTTGACATGCTACTTGTTATCGCATAACTTGAAGGAAGTTGAAAGTGAGAATGAATCTCATTTTCATACCATACACGAGATTGCGAAAATCAACAATCAATTTTGGAGGATTCCCAGGGTGTCAGCTAAGGTCGGACAAGTCGCCCCCGCATTCAAACTTCCCAGCACGAAGGGCGCGACGAGCGCGAAGAATTTAGGGGCCCAGATCAGCCTCTCGGACTACAAGGGCAAGTGGCTCATCTTCTTCTTCTATCCCCTCGACTTCACGTTCGTTTGTCCGACGGAAATTCTCGCGCTCTCCGATCGTTATGACGAGATCACCGACCTTGGCGCCGAGGTGCTGGGCGCTTCGACGGACTCCGTGTTCAGCCACTTTGCTTGGATCAGCACCCCGCGCGACAAGAATGGCATCGCTGGGCTGAAATTTCCACTCGTGGCGGACTTCACCAAGGAAACCGCGCGCGCGTTCGGCGTTCTCAACGAAGAAAGCGGCGCGGCCCAGCGCGGCTTGTTCATCATCGATCCCGACGGCGTGCTCAAGTATGCGACCGTTACCGACGACAACGTCGGTCGTTCGGTTGAGGAGACGCTGCGCGTGCTGCAGGCCCTGCAAACGGGCGGGCTGTGCCCGGCCGAGTGGACGCCCGGCAAGACTCTGCTGACGGTTTCGTAATGCCGCTTCGGATGCGCACCCCGCTGCCCTCGCTGGATGGCGTGCCGACGTGGATCAACGGAGGTCTGCCGTCCGCGGCCGACCTCGAGGGCCATCCGGTCCTCGTGCACTTCTGGTCGATTTCGTGCTACATCTGCCACGACGTCGTCGAGCGGGTCAACGCGTGGCGCGACACCTACGGGCCGCAGGGACTCAAGGTCATCGCGGTCCATCAACCGCGCGGTCCCGAAGAACTCGACGTCGAGAAAGTCACGGCCGATGCGCTGGGCGCGATGGGGCTCACGCAGCCGCTGGCGATCGACAACGAGCACACCATCGTCGGCCGGTTCGCCAACGGGTTCGTCCCCGCGTATTATGTGTTCAACCGCAATCACGAGCTGCGGCACTTCCAAGCCGGCGATAAAGGCTACGACCGGATCGAAGCGGCGCTGTCGCGCGTGGTTAGCGACGAGGAAGCGGCCGCTTAAGCCGCACACTGACCGGGAGGCCGTCGTCGGCCCGGTCTGGCCGGATTCTTCTTGCGCTGCGAGGAAGCTTCGGATACACTACGTTGGTTGCCTCATGATGCGCGAGTGGCGGAATTGGTAGACGCACTAGCTTGAGGTGCTAGCGCTCGCAAGGGCGTGCTGGTTCAAATCCAGTCTTGCGCACCATCTCAAAAGCCCGCCAGATGTAGCTCGGCGGGCTTTTTGATTTGGTGGTACAAGTAAATGGGTTTTTCTAATCCCTAGGCCTAGGATCGCTCGCAGGGCTTGTGTATGCACGGGGCGCCCAGGTCGCGATGATCTGACGCAATAGGTCGCGATCGATCGGTTTAGCAAGATGGTCGTTCATTCCGGCTTCGCGGCAACTAGCGATTTCCTCGGCCATCACATTGGCGGTCAGTGCAACGATCGGGACGTCTCGGACCGAAGTATCCAGTCCGCGAATGCGACGCGTGGCTTCCATGCCATCCATGACCNNGCATCTGCATGTCCATGAGCACGAGGTCGAACGAACGCTCCTGCACAGCAGCGAGCGCCACGAGTCCATCGGCGACGACCACAACATCATGCCCATCTTTTTCGAGCATAGCTCGTGCCACGATTTGGTTGAGCGGGTTGTCATCGACGAGCAGGATGCGCCGCGCCACGACATCTGTTCGCCGCCTGCCGGCAACCACCGATAAGGGCGTGGGAGCCGCGGTCGTTGGCAGCTGGGCGGTGAACCAAAAGACGCTTCCGGCCCCGACGTCGCTCGTCACACCGATCGTCCCGGACATCGCCTCCGCCAGGCGGCGCGAAATGGCCAAACCCAAGCCTGATCCGCCAAACTTGCGCGCATCGGACCGATCGACTTGCGAAAACTTCTCGAACAGCAAATGCTGACTTTTGGGTGCGATACCGATACCGGTGTCCGAAATCTCAAAGCGCAGGACATCACTGCCGGTTTGGGGGTCGCACCGTACCGTTACCACGACCCGACCGCGTTCGGTGAATTTGAGCGCATTGCTCAACAGGTTGAGGATAATTTGGTGAAGCCGCGTTGGATCGCCATTGACCCAACCGGGGACGTCCGGGGCGATGATCGTGTCGAGGGCGATCCCTTTTTTGAGGGCCTCGCCTCGTACGAGTGCTAACGCACCCTGAACCAGACCGGCCGGACTCAGCGGAATCGCTTCGAGATCGATCTTCCCGGCCTCGACCTTGGACAGATCGAGAATATCGTTGATGACTGCTAGCAGCGACAGGCCCGCATCGGCGATCAGTTTCAGATGCGCCTCGTGCTCGGGGGCCAGATCGACATCGAGCAGCAACGAGGTGAGTCCGATGATCCCGTTCATTGGGGTGCGAATCTCATGACTCATATTGGCCAGGAAGTTTGACTTCGCACGAGTCGCGTCGTCCGCTACTTCCTTCGCTGTCATCCACATGTCGACCGTTTTAAGAAGGCGGTCTTTCTCTTCTTCGAGCTGGCGGCTGAGAGCACGCGTTTCCGTAATGTCCCAGTTCGTGCCGGTCATCCGTTCGGTCAGGCCGTCGGCATCGCGCACGACGGCCGCCTTGGCTCGAACGTGGCGGACTTCACCGCTCGGCCAGACAACGCGAAATTCGGTATCGAACGCAGCGCCGGTCGAAGCCGCCTGCGCGAGCTCGTGCTCCGCCCGCGCACGGTCGTCGCCGTGCACAGACGCGGCCCATCTCTCGTAGCTCGCCGGGCCTCGCTCGCTGTCGAGCCCAAAGAGTCGGAACATGATGGGATCCCACTCAACGGCGCCGGTCCGGACATCCCATTCCCAGATGCCGATCTGCGCAGCTGACGTTGCCAAGTTCACCCGCTCGGTCAGTCGCTCTTGCGCTTCTTTCTCTTGCCTGAGTTGCGCGTTGAGCGTACGCACTTCTGTGATGTCCGAATTGGTGCCGATCATTCGTTCGGCGCGCCCGGCCGCATCGCAGACGACGGTCGCCATGGCTTGGATGTGACGGACGGCGCCGTTAGGCCAGACGATCCGAAACTCCGTCTCAAAGGGCGTTCCCGTTGCTGCCGCCTGGGCGATCTCGCCTTCGGCTCGAGCGCGATCGGTTGGGTAAAGCGCCCCGGTCCAACGCTCGTACGCTGGCGAGAACGCTCCGTCATCGAACCCGTAGAGAGCAAACATCATCGGATCCCAGACGATTTCGTTCGTGATGATATCCCAATCCCAAATCCCGACCTGGGCGGCTTGTGTGGCTAGACCAATACGCAGGATGAGCCGCTCTCGCTCACGTTCGGTATCTCGGCGCTCCGTGATATCTTGAACCGCACCAAAGAGTCCGCTAATCGTGCCGTCGTCGCGAACGACCTGGCCGCCCGCCAGGATGGTGCGCACGGCTCCGTCCGGGCGGACGACCCGCGCCTCGAAGCTGTAAGGCGTGCCATCACGCATCGCGCGTTCGATCGACTCTGTGACGCGTTTTCGATCATCGCGAT
This sequence comes from Candidatus Velthaea versatilis, assembly GCA_003134035.1. Classification (GTDB taxonomy): domain Bacteria; phylum Vulcanimicrobiota; class Vulcanimicrobiia; order Vulcanimicrobiales; family Vulcanimicrobiaceae; genus Velthaea; species Velthaea versatilis. Next base: position 19,912 of record PLAE01000150.1, on the reverse strand, counting down.
GATACGCCTCGAGCACCGTTTCGAGCGTCGGTCGGCATGACGGGAGCCAGCCGTGGATGCGGTAGACTTCGTCCGACCAGTGAACGTCCTGCGTCTGCAGATCGAAGCGCCAATATCCGACCTTGACCATTGTCTCCGCCATGGTCATGAGTCGGTTTTGCTCGACCAGCTTTGCAGCGGTCACGCGATCGTGCTCGGCGCTCACAAGCGCTCGCGCCGCAGCATCCTCCGCGCTTTTCTTGGCAACGAGAAACTGCTCGCGCTCTAGGCGGAGCTGCTCGGTCAAATACTTGACTGCGGCGCTCTGCGTGATGTCGCGGGTCACTTTGGCGAATCCGACGACCTCGCCTGACGGATCTCGTACCGTATCGATAATGACACTGGCCCAAAGACGCGTTCGGTCTTTGCGCACGCGCCAGCCTTCGGCCGCGAACCTCCCGGTCGCTCGTGCAATTGCAAGCGACCGGACCGGCTCGCCGGCGCGCATATCATCGTCCGTGAAGAAGGCACTGAAATTGCGGCCGATCATCTCCTCGGCGCGGTAGCCTTTGATGCGCTCGGCGCCCGCATTCCAGCTTTTGACCGTGCCGTCGAGGTCCAGCAGGTAAATGGCATAGTCGACGACGTTGTCGACAAGGGTTTGCGCGATGCTGCCGTTCTCTTCCGTAACGGCGCGCAAGGCGGCGCTCTGGGTGAGATCGCGCGTGACCTTCGCGAACCCGACAACCGCGCCCGCCGGGTCACGTACGACGTCAATGATGACATTGACCCAAATACGCTTACCGTCTTTGCGTACGCGCCAGCCGGTGCCCTCGAAACGACCCGTGATGCGCGCTATCTCAAGGCAGCGAATCGGCTCTCCCGCGCTGACATCGTCGGCAGTGTAGAAGACGCTGAAATTGGAGCCGATGATTTCCTGAGCGCTATAGCCTTTTATGCGCTCGGCGCCGACGTTCCAACTTTTCACCGTGCCGTCGAGATCCAACAGGAACACGGCATAGTCGAGAATGTTGTCGACCAATACTTTCCCGGACCCGTCGTCGTCTTTGGTGACGGGGCGCAAGGCGCGCTGCGTCATGTCCCGGGTAACCTTGGCAAACCCAACCACTTCGCCCGCCGGGTTGCGCACCACATCGATGACGACGTCGGCCCACAGGCGCGTGCCATCTTTGCGCACGCGCCAGCCCTGAGCCTCTAATCGTCCCACCGACCGCGCGATCTCAAGGGCGCGAGCAGGCTCTCCCGCCCGGATGTCTTCGTCCGTGTAGAAGCGGCTAAAATTGGACCCGATGATTTCCCTTGCGCTGTAACCCTTGATGTGCTTGGCTCCGGCATTCCAGCTCTTTATGGTGCCGTCGAGGTCCATCAAGTAAATGGCATACTCGACGACGCTGTCGACGAGCAACTTCAACATGCCGCCCTCTGCGACGATGAAGCTGTCTGGACGGCACATTAGGTCGCGTCCCGCGTCTCGATGAGACAATCGTGCATGATCCCAGCCGCGTTCACGGTGGGCAGGCAAGCGCAAATGTCGAGCGACGGATGGGCCCATTGTATTACTATCCGCTCACTCATTTTGGAAGGGTGACCAAGCGATTCATCTTCTTAAATTGTCGGACTACCGGGACCGGCTCGTAGTAAAAGCCGGTTCAACCTCAGTTAACTTTGTGGGCCTCCGGTCGATTTTGGGCATGCTGCTCGCGCTTTCGGCCCTCGCCGAACGGCGCGGCATCGTGCCCTCGCAGCTCGGCGTCGCTTCGTTCGTCTATCTGGTGGTGGTCGGAACGGCGGCCGCCCACACGGTGTCCATCTGGCTCGCCGCGAGGACGAACGCGACCTTCGCCTCTTCGTGGACTTACATCTCGCCGTTCATCGCGCTTGCGTTCGGCGCGCTGCTGCTGGGCGAGACCGTTTGGCTAGGCGCCTGGATCGGCTGCGTTTGCGTCGTCGCCGGCGTCGCCGCGATCAACTATCAGCCGCGCCCGCGACGGAGCGCGCAGCCGAGCTGACCGCGTCGACGCTCGCGCGGCCGCCGTTGGCCCGCGTTACTTTCCCTCGTATACGCCGTAGGGTTCATTGAGCTTAGTCGCGGGGCCGCTCAGTACGCGAAGCGGCGCCACGTTTCCGGCTGAATCGTGCTTGTACACATCCACGGCGCTCCCGCACGTCGCGTAGATCGTGCGTAGATACCCGAGGGCGAGCTGAGTACAATCGGCGGGCGCACTGGTTATGGTCGAAATCGCCGGATGGTTAATGTTCTCGGGGAAGCGCATGATGCCGGAATTCGTCGACACGACGTAGGTCTCTGTCGGCGGGTCATCGGCCACTCCGTTCACCGTGATTCCGCCGATGCTCGCGACTTCGGTCGGCGGCGTGTTGTTGGCGAATTGCTTGACGTACGTGTCCACTCCGTAGCTGGGCGCACCGCAGCAAAAAGGCGGATCGATGTGCGCTTCGATGAGATTATTACCGGTTGAGTCCGACGCCAACTGCAGCGCGAAATAGTTGATCTGGCCGCTCGCGTAGGGAGCCTGCTTACCCGCTGAATTCGGCGGAAACCGCAGCTGTATCGCCTGCGCGCCGTCGAACGGAATGTTGGTATCGACGGCAAAGATTTTTCCGGTCGATTGGTCGACCGTCACGCCGCCAAGCGCGTACTTAAAAGTCGTTGCCGGACCGACGATGGTGCGGAGCGGGGCGACGTTTCCATTGGCACCGTGCGGGAAAACGAGAATCGACGGTCCGATCGCCGAGGGTGTTGGCGTAAAAGCGTTGCCGAACGGGATCGCCACGTTATTCGCGACGTACAGATTGCCGGCAGCATCTTCGGAAAGCTGTCCCGGCACGCCGATCTGTGTCTTTGGTCCCGCGATGACGGCAACGGGAGCCGCGTTTCCTTGAGCATCGTGATGGTAGACCGTTATACTGTTGTTGCCGATATTCCCGACGTAGAGAAGGTCGTTGCTGCCCGGTACCGGAGCGGCGCCGTTGATGCTCCGCGCAGCACTCTGCATTTCGCTCAGCGACGGAAACGACCCCGACGGTGCAGGTGCGTTTTGCCCCGGGACGCCGCCAGGAACGGAAGAACCTCCGCCACCGCAGGCGGCGAGGAGCGGCACGAAGCTTAGAAACCAATAAAAGCGTTTCAATCGAAGAAAACCCGCGACGTATGACCTGATAGTGAGAACGCATCTCCTATGTCCCTGGTGCGCGGAGGTGCATCCAGGCGCAGTCCCCGCCGGCTAGGGGCTCCCGGCACTATTGACGTCATGCTGTCGACTGTTGGACCCTTCGTCGAGGCTGGTTTGCTTGCGCCGTGATTTGCGTCGATTGCGCCGCGCGCACAGGACGAAAGCGCCGCTTCGGCGGAACGCAGCGCCCAAGATGATCTCGAATGTCTCGCGCCGTGCTTGGTTCGGCGCCGCGCTGATCGTGTGCGCGACGCTGTTCGCCCCGGCCCTCGGATGGGCGGCCGATGCACCGCCGGCCTACCGGGTGAAGTTCGACACCTCGCGCGGCTCGTTCGTCGTGGCCATCGCGCGGGCCCAGGCACCGCACGGCGCCGACCGGTTTTACGATTTAGTACGCCATCGCTATTTCGACGGCGCGCGTTTCTATCGCGTAGTCCCGGGGTTCGTCGTGCAATGGGGCTATGCCGCCGACCCGGCGGTGACGAGCAAGTGGACCGGCACGATCCCCGACGACCCGGTCCGGGCGAGCAACGTTCGGGGCACCATCGTCTTCGCCGCGACGGGCGAACCCAATAGCCGCTCCGCGCAGCTGTTCATTAATTACGGCAACAATGCGCGGCTGGACGGCCTCGGCTTCGCCCCGTTGGGCAGCGTCGCGCGCGGCATGGATGTCGTCGACAAGATCTATGCCGGTTACGGTCAGAGCCCCGACCAGGGAAGCATCGCTCAAGCCGGAAACGCGTATCTCACCAAGTCGTTTCCGAAGCTGGATTACATCAAAACGGCGCGCCTCGTTAAATAAGAATAAGAAGCAAAAGAGAAGCGGCGCATAATTGGTCGGCCGTCGACTCGGGTGGCGTTGAACAAACGTGGCCTTCTATCACGTAACGGGTTCATTCATACGTACGGGTTCCACCGGTTCCAGATGAGGATGCGAGCATGCACGCCAGGTACTCAGGCAGCGCGACGGGCGAGCGCCGCCGACCGTTCGTCGTTCCGTCGCTGCTGGGTGCCGCGGCAGCGCTGCTCGTGTGCGGCGCACCGGCACCGGGCCCGTCCGGAGCCTCGCGCGCCGGCGAGCCGAAAGCGTACGTGGTGAATGAAATCACGGTGACCAACGCGGCGAAATACAAGGTCTACGCACAACGGGTACCGTCGACGCTCGCGCCGTTCGGCGGAACCTTTATCGTGCGCGGCGGCAACCCGGTGATCCTCAGCGGAGGTTCTATCGCGCCGCGGGTCGTCGTCCTCGAGTTCCCGAGCCGCGCTCAAGCGCTGGCGTGGCACGACTCGGCCGCGTACAGAAAAATCTTGGCGATTCGCGATGCGTCCTCGCGGTCGCGGGTCTATGTCGTCGACGCCGTTCCGTGATCGTTCCGGGCCACAACCCGCTAGGGCCTAAAGACCTAGCATCCAAAGCGGCAAACGATTAGCCCGCAAACCCGAGCCTTCGAGCATCACCTCACCCAAACGAGAGTCGAATGTCTCCATGACATTGCCGCTCTCCCGGCTAACACAAGCCACTTCACCTGTTTTTCGAGGGCGACTTCTTGGCAGTGGCGCGATGCGGATCGAACGGCCGTAACAGCGAGGCATCGTTTGACTTTTGCCCGGCGGCCGGGACACAACGCGCATGTGGCTGACGCGGTTCGCAATCCGTCAGCCAATCATCGTCGCCATGTTCTTCTTGGGCTTGGCGTTTTACGGTTACCTCTCGTATCAGAAATTGGGCCGCAGCGACACGCCCAATGTGAACTTTCCGATCGTTATCGTCCACGCGTCCTACCCCGGCGCATCGCCGGCGGAAATGGAAAAGCTGGTCATCAAACCGATGGAAGACCACATCGACGGGATCGAGCACCTCGATACGCTCAAAGCGACCGCTCAGGAAGGTGACGCGGTCGTGGTCGTCCAGTTCAAACTCGATACGGATTTGAACTACGCGGCCAACGACGTTCAGCAGCGCATCAACACCGCTCGCGCGTACATGCCAAGCGACCTAGACCCGCCCGTTATCTTCAAGTACGGCGCGGACGGCGCGATGCTTACGTACGCGCTGTCTTCGAGGACGATGTCGGCGGAGGCCCTCGCCGCGGTCGTGAACGACCGAATCATCCCGCTGGTAAAAACGTTCGACGACGTTTCGGGTGTCGACGTCTTCGGCGAGCCGGCGCGCGAGATTCAGATCTTGGCCGATCCGCTCCGGCTCTACGGTACCAGCGCGACGATGGCCGACATTTACAACGCGGTCTCGCTCAACAACGCCAATCTGCCCGGCGGGCGAATCGATTCGGCAACCCAGGAGACCAGCGTTTCGGTCCACGCCGATTTGATCCGCGCCGAGGATCTGCTGCGCATCCCCGTTCCGCTTGCCGCCGCAGCCGCGCCGGGCGCGACCAGCGGCAACAATATGCTGCTCGGCGATCTCGCGCGCGTGGTCGACGGGCGCGCCGAGCGCCGTGAGGTCGCCCACTTCAACGCCGGCCCGGCGGTCCTCATGGACATCAACCGCACCGCGGCTTCGGATGAGATCGGGGCAACGGCCTCGACGCGCGATGAAATGCAGAAGCTGATGCGGGCGTATCCGCAAATCGATTTCCGCGAAGTCTTCGCTCCGGCCGATTACACGCAGACCTCGCTCGACGGCGTCTTTCAAAGCTTGCTCGAAGGCGTGCTGCTGACAGCAGTCGTCCTCATGCTGTTTCTGCATGCGTGGCGCAACGCCGTGGTCGTGATGATCTCGATCCCGTGCTCGCTGCTCGCGACGTTCATCGTGATGCGCGTGCTCGGCTTCACGCTCGACAACATCTCGCTCATGGCGCTGTCGCTCATCATCGGGATTCTGGTCGACGACTCGATCGTCGTGCTCGAAAACATCACCCGCCATCGGGATATGGGCCAGTCGCCCGAAGAAGCGGCAATCAGCGGACGCTCGGAGATCGGCGGTGCGGCGGTCGCGATCACGCTCGTCGACGTCGTCGTGTTCTTTCCGCTCGCGTTCCTGTCGGGCTACGTCGGCAAGTATTTCGTCGAGTTCGGGATCGTCGTCACCGTCGCGACGCTGTTCTCGCTGTTCGTCTCGTTTACGCTCACGCCGGTGCTCGCCGCGAAGTGGTCGGTAAAGCAGCGCAGCGCAGAACCACCGCGCTTCTTGGCCTGGTTCCAAAGCGGGTTCGAGCGCTTGACGTCCTGGTATCGCGACGTCGCGCTTGCGGCCGCGCTCCGGCATCGCTGGCTCGTCTTTTTGATTTGCTTTCTGCTGGTTTTCAATGCCGCGACGCTGATCCTCGGCACCACGGCGATGACGTGGATGGGGTTCTTCGACGGTCTTTTTGCACTGGCGTGCACCGCGTGGTTCGGATTCGGCCGGTTTCTGCGCTGGGGCCGCGTCCACACCCTGGCCTCGCTCACCGCGATCACCAGTTGCCTGGTGATCGGCCTCGCTCTCGAAAGCATGGCGTCGGCCAACCTCTACATCCCGTTCGAGTTTTTGCCGAGCGGGCAGGCCGGTCAAATCTCCGGCACCGTTACCTTCCCGACCGGTACGCCGCTCAAGACGACCGCCGCCGCGATCGCCCGGCTGGAGAGTGCGGCGATGACGCTGCCGCACGTTGCGTCGGTTCGCACCACGGCCGGCCTCAAGCCGTCCGGTTACGAGGTGACCAAGGGCGGCTTCGTCGGCCGGTTCACGATCACGCTCGACGGTGATCATCGGCGCGAAACCGACGCGATGGTGCAACGGCTGCGCCGCATCTTCCCGCCGCTGGCCCCCGGAGCGGTGGTCGCCGTGTCCGAACGCACCGGCCCGGGTGCCATCGAGTACATCCTGGCCGGCCCCGAGGACGATGTCGATGCCGCCGCCGACAAGCTCGCGGCCTTCGTGCGGACGGTGCCCGGAACGACCAACGTGCAGACCGGCGCCGAACTCGAGGAACCGCGGCTCAACATTCGCATCGATCCGCTCAAGTGCGCGATCCTCGGCGTTTCGCCGGGAACCGCCGCGACGGCGGCGCGCTCCGCGGTCGGCGGCATCGTCGCGACGCGGGTCCGCACGCCGACCGGCCTCGTCGACGTGCGGCTCGAGTACCCAGCGCAAGCGCGCAACTCGATCGACGAAGTGGAGCGCATTGAAGTACGCTCGAGTGACGGTTCGACGCTCGTCCCGCTGGCGCGCGTCGCCGATTTCGAGTATTCCAAAGCGCCGACGAGACTCGAACGCGAGGACCGCCAACGCATCGGTCGGGTTACCGCCGATATCGATCACGCCGGGAACGCGACGCTGGGCGACATCACGGCCATGATCAGCAAGAAGATCGCCGAGCCGGGCTTCCTGCCGGCGGGCGTCAAGCTCGGGAGCGAGGGCGACACCAAATACTTTGGCGAGTTTCTCTCGAGCATGAGCGTCTCGGCGGTCGCCTCGGTCGCGCTAGTCTACATGCTCATGGTCGTGCTGTACGGGAATTTCGGCACGCCGTTCGTGATCATGTTCGCCATCCCGGTCTCGCTGGTGGGCGCGTTCTTCGCGTTGCGCTTGTTCGGCCAGTCGATGAACCTGTTTTCGGTGATTGGGTTGATCATGCTCTTCGGCTTGGTCGCCAAGAACGGTATCTTGCTGGTCGACTATGCCAATACGCAGCGCCGGCGCGGCGGCATGCGGGCCGTTGATGCGATGAAGGTCGCCGCCGGAACGCGGCTGCGTCCGATCGTGATGACCACGGCGGCGATGGTCTTCGGCATGCTGCCGCTGGCGCTGGGCTTGGCCGAGGGCGGCGAGGTGCGGCGCTCGATGGGCGTAGTCCTCATCGGCGGGTTGTCCAGTTCGCTGGTACTCACGCTCTTTCTCGTTCCAATCGCGTACGCGGCGTATCTGGGCTTATTCGAGCGCCGCGCCGATCGCCGGGCCGCGCTTGAGGATCAGCCGATCCCGGAGATCCCGACGGTCCCGACGGCCCCGCAAATTCCGCCGATCCAGCAGATTCCGCAGATTCCGCAGCGTGCCGGCGGCGGGCCCGCGCGGACGAAGTTGCCGCGCCCCGAGCGCCAGCGCACCGGCGGCTGATCAGCCCCGCCGCAGGGCCGCCCGGACGCGCGAGGCTGGCTTTCCGGTTCGTCCGAGCGTTGCGGCAGGTCGGGCTGGCTCGCTTGCCGGACAAACATGAGCCGTGTCCGCGCAGATCGAACGTCAGCACGCTCCCTCGCGCGTCGTGCTCGTCACCGGCGGCGCGCGCGGCTTGGCGCAGGGCATCTGCCGCGACTTGGCCGCGGCCGGCTACGCGATCGCCTTCACTTTTCGAGCGGGCGGGACGCCGCCCGATCAAACCCTAGATTTGGTGCGGCCGGCCGACCCGGAGGTCACCGCGATCCGCGAGGACGTGACCACCGAGGCCGGTGCCGCGCGAGCGGTCGCGGCGACCATCGAACGCCGCGGACGCCTTGACGTTCTCGTTCATGCGCTGGGACCGATCATCGTGAAGGCGTTCGACGGCAGCGATTTCGATGACTATCGTCGGATGATCGAGGGTAACTTAGGTTCGTCGGTTGCGTTGGCATTCGCGGTTTTGCCGGGAATGCGCGAACGCGGCTTCGGGCGGTTGGTGTTTTTTGGTATGAACGGTTCACATGTCACTCAACCGGCGCGGCTCATGGCGATCTACGGCGCCGCCAAGGCCGGTGTTGTGACGTTCGCGCGCACGTTGGCCCTCGAAGAAGCGCGACACGGCATCACCGTCAACGTGATCGAGCCCGGCGATATTCGCGACAAGCAAGCTGACCGCCGCACCGCGCGCAGCCGCACGGCGAACAATCCGAGCGGCCGGCCCGGCTCATGGGAAGACATTGCGGCCGCCGTGCGCTTCGCGATCGGCGACGAGGCATTCTATCTGAACGGCATGGTCTTGAGCGTGAACGGTGGTCTGGTTGAACCGCATGAGTAGGACCGTCGTTCAAGCGCGGGCCGGCCGGATCGATCCGTCGCCGAGGCTTAGCCGCAGTGCCGACGTTCCGTGGGGCGGCCGCGCGGTCGTGACCGTGTGGGCGATCGTCGCGGCGGTCACGCTGATGCGGGCGATCTCCGACTTCAAGCTGCCGCTTACCGGCGACGAAGCCTACTACTGGGAATGGTCGCGGCACTTGGCGTTCGGCTACGTCGACCATCCGCCGGCCGTGGCCTGGACGATCCGCGCCTTTGCTTGGCTGGGCACGGTCCCGGGTGCCGTCCGCATCGGGTTTGTGCTCTGCGGCGTGGTCGCGACGCTGGCCGCCGCCGCGGCCGCAACGCGTTTAGCGGATGGGGACCGCCGCGCGGGAGCGGTCACGGCGATCGCCTTCGCGCTGACGCCGCTCTTTTCGATGGCGTTCGGCAGCGCGACGCCCGATGGGCCGTATCTCGCCTTTTGGACGCTCTCGATTTGGCTCGGGCTGCGCGCGATCGATGAGCGCCGGCCGATCGATTTCATCGGTCTCGGCATCGCCGTTGGTTTAGCGCTGCTGTCGCGCATGTTCGCTTTCGCGCTGGTGTTCGGCATCGCGATGTACGCGCTGGCGCCGAGCCGCCGTGAGTTGTGGCGCGCCGGGTTCGGCTGGTCGTTCGCGATCGCCGCGGCGATCTTCGCCCCGTTCGTTTGGTGGAACGCGACGCATGACTGGCTGACGTTTGACTTCACCTTCGTCGGCCGGCACGTTTCGCAGTTCAAGCTGCTGCGGCCGCTGTCGCTGTACGCCGTGCAGGCCGCGGCCTATTCGCCGGGCTTTTTCATCGGTGCTTTCGTGGTCGCTTTCACGCCGCGCGCCAACGCGCTGCTCAAGTGGACGGCGCTCCCGCTCATTGGCCTGCTGACGGTGCTGGCGCTCTTCGAGCCGGTCGAAATCCACTGGATCTTCGGGCCGTACGCGTCATTGTGCATTGGGCTGGGGTGCGCGTACGTGCGTCTGTCGCGCCGCGCGCGGATTATCTGGGCCAGCGCTTCGGTGGTGCCGGCGCTGCTCTTGCTGCCGTTGGTGTTTTACGCCGCGGTCGCACCCGGTGCGGCGTACGAGTTGTTCCGCAATACCGGCTCGACGCTGCGCAACACGGGCCCGTTCGAGATCTTTACGTATTGGCCGCTGGCGCAAGACGTGCGGCATCTCGCCGACGCCAACGACGCGGTCGTCATGACCGACGGCTACGGGCTCTCGGCGGTGGTCGACTTCTATGCCGGCGTTACCCCGATCGTGATCGGCTACGACTGGCAAGGCCGCGAATCGCGGAACTGGTACGCGGATACCGAACATCCCAAACGCGCGATCTTCCTCGACAAGGAAGAACTCGATCCGCTCCATCCGACCGCCGACAATCGCGGCCGGCCCGATTTCAAAGCGCGTTTGTCCGCGGCCTGCGGGAGTGTGCGCGCTGGTCCGGTGCTCGAGTATTCGTACGCCGGCGTTCCGCCGCGCAAGTACTACACCACGTTTTGCGAGAACATCGTGCCCGACGGCATGAAGATCCTGCGCTGGGAGCGCGAAGGCACGCCGCACTAACGAACGCGAAGGGTCGCCGGGATGGCCCTGGATTATATCCCGCTGACGGCGGCAGCGGGCAAAAAGCGGACGACGGCGGAACTGCGCGCGCTCGCATTCGAACGCATGCGTGCGCTGGGCTATCCGTACGTCGCGGGTGAGTTCTCGCCGGCCGGCTCGGGTTGCCGGTTCGACGTGATCGGCTTGGGCCGCTACACGCGTCAAGTGCGGATCTACGAGGTCAAGTCGTCGCGCACCGACTACCTTACCGACAAAAAGTGGGAGCGCTACCTGCCGTACTGTACGCATTTCGCATTCGTCGCGCCGGCCGGTGCGATCGCCCGCTGGGAACTCGATCGCGACATCGGGCTCATCGAATACGGTCATCCGGCGCTCGAGCGCATGCTGGCGAACCGGCGCTTCGGCTTCACGATCGGACGTGAAGACGCGCTGCGCTCGGCGCGGCCGTCGCGCCGCCTGCGCGACGCCGTCGCCGACCCGCACTGGATCGCGCTGTTGGAATCGATTGCCTTCGCGCGCGTCGAACGGCCCGCATTCGAGGACACTTTCAACGACGGAGCTGGTATTTGAACGACCATCGTCCTTTCGCACTCGCTGGCGCGCTGCCGCACTATGGGCCCGATAAAGTTGTCGACGTCGTGCATATCGATCTGCGGCTGCGCCCGGATCTGGGGGCCAAGTCGCTCGACGCGGTCTGCACGCAAACCGTCGAAGCGATCGAGGACGGGGTCGCGCGCGTCCGGCTCGATGCCGTCGACTTGGACGTGACGTCGGTGACGCTCGACGGCGGCGCCCTGCGGTTCGAATCGACGAGCCAATCGCTCACGATCGACTTCGCGCGACCGCTCGCCGCCGGCGAACGCGCGTCGTTCGCCGTTACCTATCGTGTCGTCGCGCCGCGCCGCGGCTTGTATTTCATCGACCGGCCGCGCCAAGTCTGGACGCAAAGCCAGGACCAAGACGCGCGCTTCTGGTTTCCTTGCTTCGATCATCCAGCCGACAAGCAGACGACATCGGCGACGGTCATCGTGCCCAAGGGCCTCTTCGCCCTGGCCAACGGCGAACTCGTCGACCGTTTCGACGACGGCGAAACAACGGTTTTCCGCTACGAACAGCGCATCCCGCATGCGACGTATCTCATGACGATGGTCGCCGGCGACTTCGCCGAGATTCGCCAGGCGCACCCGCGGCTGCCGGTTTGGTATTACGTCGAACGCGGCCGCGAAGCCGACGGTGAACGCGCGTTCGGCAACACGCCGCGCATGATCGACTGCTTCGAGGCGGTCATCGGAGTGCCGTACGCCTACGAACGGTACGGCCAAATCGCGGTTGCCGATTTTATTTTCGGCGGCATGGAAAACACGGCGGCGACGACGCAGACCGACCGCACCCTGCACGACGCGCGCGCACACCTCGACTTTTCCAGCGACCCGCTCGTTTCGCACGAGCTCGCGCATCAGTGGTTCGGCGATTTGGTGACCTGCCGGGATTGGTCGCAGGCCTGGCTCAACGAGGGCTTCGCCACCTATTTCGAGGCCGTCTGGCGGGAAGCGGATTTAGGTTGGGACGAGTACTCGTACGACGTGTACACGCTCGTTCAGCAATATCTCGACGAAGACCGCGAGCGCTACCGGCGGCCGATCGTGTGCAACGTTTATCGCGATCCGATTGAGCTCTTCGACGCCCACTTGTACCAAAAAGGCGGGTCGGTGCTGCACATGCTGCGCGGCGAACTCGGTTGGGAGCGGCTGCGCCGCTCGATTCGGCGCTACGTCGCCGACAACGCGCAGCGCAACGTCGAAACCATCGATTTCGTGCGCGCGATCGAGGCCACGACCGGCCGCAACATGCGAGCGTTTTTCGACCAATGGATCGAGCGCGGCGGCCATCCCGAACTGCGCGTCGGCTTTCGCTGGGACGCCGCGCGCAGCACCGGATTCTTGACCGTCGATCAGCTGCAGACCGTCGACGCCGAACATCCCGCCTATTGCTTCGATATCGACGCCGGCTTCGTCGCGGCAGCGCCGCCCGAGCCGGCATCCGACGCGGGCGATGGGCCGCTGCCCGATGAGGTGCGGGTGCGTCTGCGGATCGAACGGCAGCACGAGTCGTTCGCGATTCCGCTGCCGGCCGAACCCCGGCTCGTGCGCATCGATCCGGGCGCTTACATCCTGTGCTCGATGACCTACGCCTTCGAGACCGATATGAACGCGGCGATCCTGGCCGGCGAACCCAGCCCCGTCGCGCGAATCCGGGCCGCAAAGGCACTCGGCAAAGACGGTTCGCGCACGGCCCGCGCGGCGCTCGAACGCGCGCTGGCCGGCGATCCGTTCTGGGCCGTCGCCGCGGAAGTCGCCGAAGTGTTGGGCGCCGCGCGCCAGCCGGCGGCGCGCGCCGCGCTCTTGGCGAATGTCACGCATCCGCATCCCAAAGTTCGGCGCGCGGTGGCCGAGGCGCTCGGCAATTACCGCGACGCCGAGGTGGCCGGCGCGCTGTTGGCGCTGCGCGCGGACGCATCGTACTTCGTGGTGGCGGCGGCCTACGAAGCCCTGGGCAAAACGCGCGATCCGCGCGCGTTCGACGCGCTCGGCGACGGCATCGCCGGCGAGTCGTGGAACGGAACCATCGAAGCCGGCGCGGCCCGCGGCTTGGCCGAGTTGGCCGACGAACGGGCGCTGGGGCCGCTGCTCGACGCGTTGCGTCCCGAGCGCGCCGAAGGGCTGCGGCGCGCGGCGGTCCGCGCCGTCGCGCGGCTCGGTGCGCTCGTCGACGGCGTGCGCACGCGCGCGGTCGAAGCGCTCGAACGCGCCTTCGGCGATCGTGCCTACCTGGTCCGGGTCGGTGCGTATGCGGCGTGCGAGACGCTCGCGGACGCGCGGCTGCTGCCGTCGCTGGATCGGCTCGCCGCCGCCGAAAGCGACGGCCGGCTGCGCCGCGACGCCGCCGAAGCGGCGCTGCGCGTGCGCGAGGCGCAAAAGGTGCCGCCGCAAGTCGCGGCGCTGCGCGAGGAACTCGACCAGCTGCGGATCGAGGCGCGCACGCTGCGCGAGCGGCTCGACACGCTGGCCAAGGCATAACCGGTGCTGCGCCGTTGCCTGGCCGCGGCCCTCGCGCCGCTGATGTTCTTCACCGCCTGCAGCGGCGCTCCGCGGGCTGTCGACACCGCGAACGCCGCCGCGATAACGCGTCCCACGCCGCTCGTAGCCGCGCCCAAGGCGCCGGCCTGGAGCGCCGCGTCGCTGCGCGACGTGCAGCGCCGGCTGGCCGCCGCGCTCGACGATCCGACGCTCCAAACGAGCGGCATCGCGATCGTCGACGCCAACGCCCGCCCGCTGTTCGTGCGGCGCGAGCGCAAGCCGTACGTACCGGCGTCGACGTTCAAGGTACTCGCGGCGATCAGCGCGCTGCAGACGTTCGGGCCGCAGTTTCGCTTCGTCACCAATCTGCGCACCCTCGAGCGGGCGGCCGACGGGACCGTCAGCGGCGATATGTGGCTCGTGGGCAGCGGCGATCCGACCCTGACGTCGGACGATTTGCGCGCCGCGGCCGGCGTGGTCGCGCGCAGCGGCGTACGCCGCATCGAGGGCGCGCTCGTCGCCGACGCCAGCGCTTTCGCCGGCCCCGAGGTCAACCCGGCCTGGGACCTCGACGATCTGCAGTACGATTACGCGGCCGGCACGAGCGCGCTCTCCGTCGATGAGGGCACGGTCGAATTTCATCTGGTCCCGACGTCGCCGGGCGTGCCGGCGCGCATCGAGATTCGGCCGCCGGGCGACGCGGTTCACATCGCGGGTTCGATCATCACCGGATATTCGACCGCGCTTTCGATCGACCGCGCACCGGCGCAAAATCAGTTCACCTTCGGCGGCCACGTCGCCGTCGGCGGTGAGCAGTCGTTTTGGCGGCCGGTGGCCGAGATGCCGGTGTACGCCGGGCGGGTCATGCGCGCGATGCTGCGCGGGCGCGGCATCGCCGTGCGCGACGGCGTACGCGTCGGCGTCGCGCCGCTGGGCGGCCACGTCATCTGGGAGCATCGCTCAAAGCCGCTCTCGGACATCGTGCGCGAGATGCTGTTCGTCTCGAATAACCATTTCGCCGAGCAGCTTCTGCGCGCGGTCGGCGCCGAACGCGGAATCGGAACGGAGCGTTCAGGGGGTGCGGTCGAACGCTCCGTGTTCGAACGCGACGGCGTACCGCAAGCGGGGCTGCGCATCGTTGACGGCAGTGGTCTTGCGCCGAGCGATCGCATCGCACCGATCTCGATCGCAACGCTGTTGGCCCGCACCGCCGCGCAACCGATCGGCGCGACCCTGCTATCGGATTTGCCGCGAGTCGGGATCGAAGGCACGGTGCGCTGGCGGCAGCTCACCGACGCGCTCGGCCGCGCGCGCGCCAAGAGCGGTCACATCGAGAACGTCAACGCGCTCGTCGGCTATGTGCAGACGCGCAATCACGGCCGGGTCGCCTTCGCGTTCATGGTCAACGATCCGCGGGCCGACGACGGACCCGTCGACAGCGGAATAAACCGCGCGCTCGACGTTCTCGCCGACGAATAATGCGCTTCGGCCTCCGGATTCCGCGTTTCGCCTCATCGTCGGTCGAAGCCGGTCCCGCGCCCAAGCTGCGTCCCGTGCTCGACGGCAGCGATGTGGTGGTCCCCAACCGCTGGAAGATCGCACCGCACACCGTCGCCCTTGTCGGTCGTCCGGCGGTGTACTTTCAGATCGACGTTCACACGCCGCGCATCGGGTGGGGATGGTTTGCGATTCCCTCGGCGCGGCTGGTCTGGGAGCAAGACTTCGGCGGGCATCTCTTCATCGCGATCACCGACGCGGACGATTCGCGCGCCACGATCGTCGAAGCCGGCCCGCTTAATTCGAGCGGAACGGGCAACCTCGTTCCGTATGCCTACCCCGAGGATCAGATCGCCGACAAGGGCATCGTCGATTTCGAACCGATCGTGATCCCGCCGCCTCACGGGATGAGCGAAGAGTTTTTCGCCGGGCTCGTGCGCACGACCCAGCGCGCCTACGACGGCGATCAGCTCTACCGGGCGGTCGAAATTCCGTTTCTGCGCGTCGGGCGCGACT
Source organism: Candidatus Velthaea versatilis (assembly GCA_003134035.1). GTDB lineage: Bacteria > Vulcanimicrobiota > Vulcanimicrobiia > Vulcanimicrobiales > Vulcanimicrobiaceae > Velthaea > Velthaea versatilis. Next base: position 4,116 of record PLAE01000150.1, on the reverse strand, counting down.
CGAATTCCTACGCGGTCGGCGTGCTGCTCTGCTGCGGCGTGGATCCGCGCGAGATCGCCAAGCCCAAGCAATCCATGCGCTGGGAATGGACCGGCTACCCGGGAACCGAGGATCCCGTGCACCGGGCGAATTTTGGCGCGTACATCGGCACGCCCAACAAACTTGCCGACGACGTCATCGAAGTGGCCCACCACGATGAAGCGGGCGGCGTCCGGTATGTCGTCGTCGCCGGAGCGCCCAACGGCAAAGCACGGCTGCCCGACGGCAGCGAGATCGATCTCGATCCGCTCGGCCGCGCCGCGTTGATGCCCGACGATGCGCGCCGTCACGGTCTGCCGACGCGCCATACCGACCCGCCCGACCAGATTCGCCGCCGGCGCCGGTTTCCCGAAAACCCCTCACCGGCCGGAGCCGAAATCACGCTCATCGTCGACGAGCGGCCGGTGCCGCTCGAGCCCGGGACCACGTATCGCGGCCGGGTCGTCGAGCGCCATGACGGACTGGGATTGGCGCGTCTGCGGACCTCGGCGCACGACGTCGTGCTGCCGCTGGCCGAACTCGGCATCGAATTGCGCGATCCCAAGCGCGTCGACCGGCTGCTGCAGGTCGGCACGGAAGTCACCCTCGGTTTGCGCCGCGACCGGCATCCCGCCTTGCGGGCGCACGGCTTGGACTGGTTTGTCGACCGCATCCGCTGGCGCCGAATCCATCTTCCGCGCACGCGCAACGTTGTCGCGAGCGCCGCTCTGGGCGTCGCGCTGCTCGGCGCACTGGCTTGGCTGGTGCGCCGGCCTTAGCGCGCGGCTATTTCATGAGATGATAGATCTCGTCGATTGCTTGGCGTTCAGTCATGGTCGTACCGATCGCTAGAAGCTGCGTGGCTTGATCGATTCCCAAGGCGGCTTGCAAAATGGACATCGTTCGATCGTACTCTTGCTGTCCGCTGATCTCTTGCGAAGCGTTGAGTTGCGCGAGCCGTCCGTCGACGAAACCGAAGATTCGCGCAGCACCCGCATACAGGCCGTGGCGCGGTGAGGTGTCCCCTTGGGGGCGCAGCAAGGCGATCGCAACGAGATGCTGCAAGGTGCGAGCCGTAAAAACGCCCAGTTGCAGCTCCCGCGACAGTTCCAGCGCTTCGAGCGCGTGCGCGCGCGCGTCCTCGTACCTCGCTAGCGTGATGAGAATCGCCGTCATGCTTTCGAGCGCGGCGACCATATTTGCAAGCGCATACGTGACAAAATGCGTATGGTTTAATTTGCGAAAAGCAATCAACGCGTCGGATTCAAGGTGCAGCGCACCTTCAGCGTTGCCCGCGCGAAACTCGGCTTGAGCCAGATCGTGCATGACGGCTGCCGTGCTGCGTTCTGCCCCCAGCGCCTCGAATACGGCCAAAGCGTCGGCATAGTGCCGACGGGCACCCACAATGTCTCCATTGAGCGAACGCGCCAACGCGATGCTGTCTAAGACATAGCCGATCAAGCTGCGCGTTCCACGCGCACGAGCGGGTTCCAGGAGCTCGGTTAAGATCGCTTCGCCCTCCGAAGCGCGGCCTAGGAGGACGAGGGATCGGCCAACGAGGCACTGCGCTCGGGTAACCTCGACATGATTCTCAAGCTGGCGATAGATCGTAGACGCGCGCATGCCGCTGGTCAGCGCGGTTTGATGTTCGCCCATCCACAAAGCGATGACGCCCTCCGCGAGCCGGATTTTCGCGACAAGGTCGAGCGGCGTCCGCTCATCGATCGAACTCGAAGCCAACGTGATCCAGCGCCGCCCTTCGACCGTTCCAAACGTGATCCAGACCCAATACATTGCGCCGGCGAGGCGTTGCCCGAGAAGCACGTCACGTTTGGCCCCCAACGCCCATTCGAGCACCGCTCGACAGTTCTCTAGTTCGGCCTCGGCCAACGCGCTCCAGCGGCGATCCGGTGTGGTGTCCCAAGCCTGCTCGAGCCACTGGGCTACTTCCAAGTACGCACGGGCGTGGGCACGTCGATGGCGATCACTGACTTGTTCACCGCGCTCCGCAAGCTTTTCGGTCGCGTATTGACGCGAAGACTCCAACAGTCGGTAGCGGGTTTCGGGAGCCGATCGATCGGCGACGACAAGCGACTTGTCGACGAGCGACGAGAGGATATCGAACGTGTCGGATGCCTCCTCGCCTTCGGCTGCGCGTACGGTCGTCGCGGCTGCCAGTGTGCAACCGCCGGCAAAGAGCGAAAGACAATCGAAGAGGTGCTGCTCGCAAGGCGTGAGCAGATCGTAGCTCCAGTCAATGAGCGCGCGCATCGTTTGGTGTCGCGGCAGTGCGGTCCGATCGCCTTCGGTAAGGATGCGGAAGCGCTGCTCGAGCTTTTGCAAAAGGACCGCAACCGAAAACAATCGAATGCGCGCCGCGGCGAGCTCGATTGCAAGCGGAATGCCGTCCAGCCGAAGGCAAATCTCCGCTACGACCGGTGCGTTGTCATCGGTTAACGCGAACCGATTATCTTTTGCCTTCGCCCGCTCACTGAAGAGCATTAGGGCGGCGTAGTGTCGGGCTCCAGACGCGGTAAGCCGGATACCGTCGCGGGAGCTCGGGTAGGTCAACGAGGGCAGACGATAGACGTGCTCGCCGGCTATCCTCAGCGACTCTCGGCTCGTGACAAGCAGCCGCAGCCGTGGGCAACCTCGCAAAAGAGATTCCCCCAGCGCCGCGGCCTCGGCGACAACGCGATCGCAGTTATCGAGAACGATTAAGAGCGCCCGATTCTTGAGGTGCGCGAGAAGCGTCTCGAGCAACGAACGATTTGGTGACTCTTGAATGCCGACGGCAAGTGCAAGCGTTGAGGTCACGGCGGCGGCGTCCGTGAGTGGAGCAAGCTCGACGAGCCATACCCCGTCGGTCAGCCATTCGAGCAACGCGCGGCCCGTCGCCAGCGCGGTACGCGTTTTCCCGACTCCGCCCGACCCCGTTACCGTCACCAACCGGTGCGTTCTCACTAAGCCGGAGATCTCACTGACCTCGTGCTCGCGACCGATAAACGAGCTTAACTGCAGCGGCAGGTTGTGATTTTCAGGCGGCGCTTCATCCCCGTCGAACTGCACGGAATCGGCAGTCGACGACCTTTGGGCTGGTTGCTTAGCGGCGGCATCGAAGGCGAGTCGCTCTTCGTCGCTGAGCCCCAATGCGCTGGCGAGGAAAACCAGCGTTTCTCGCTGCGGCCTGCGCCTGATTCCTCGCTCTAGCGCACTGATGCCGTTTGCGCTCATGCGGGCCTTTTCTGCAAGCTCATCTTGTGAAAGCCCGGCGGCAAGGCGGTGCGTGCGCAGGAGCGTGCCAAAAGGCGACGTGCCTGACTCGAGACGTTCGTCCTCCAAGTCGTTCACCAGGCGGCCTCATTCGACAATTGGTGCAACCACACATACCGCAGCTCAAGTGTCTGGGTCAACTTGTGCGCTTGTGCGTTCCCTACGATGGGCGCCCATGCCACCATCTCTGCATCAGCTTGCAATCGTCGGCGGCGCCGATTCGGCGCCGGAACACAAGCGGGGCGCGTCCCAAACGACGCTGGAGGTCGTTCAACATGTATAAGCCGTTGGTCGGTTTTGTCGTCCAACCCATCCGGGGAGTCCATTCGCCAAAGGGTAGCATCGCCGGCCAGTCGATCTATAACCCGGTGAAAATCGCCTATTCCGACTTTATGGGTGCTGCGGACGATCGTTGGGTATCGGCAGCTTTTAAGGCTCATCAACGGCATTGACGCCCAAGACTTGCAACCCGGCGTTCGTCGTGACGCAATCAACCTCAGGTCACGAACGATGAGACAACGGAACATCCGCCGCCCTCGCACACGGGTCCTTGGTGCGAGGCGCAGGGCCTTCGAGTCTTATGCGGCTAGGCTCGCGAGGCACGCCGCGAGCGGAGCCGCGTGAGACCTAGCCAAGCGGCGAGTTCGCGCAGCGCCGTTTGTAGGGCGTCGCGCAGCTCGACGGATGGGCGTTCGTCTTCGTAATGGATAGCGATGACCTCGAGTTCGCCGGCGCCGCGATGTGCCTTCGCGTCGACGCGCGCCGCGAGCCGGTCGCCGTGCAAAAACGGCAGCACGTAGTAGCCGTGAACGCGCTTGTGCGCCG
>PLAE01000153.1:17979-26611 GCA_003134035.1 Candidatus Velthaea versatilis | reverse complement strand
CGGCGTGCTCTACGTGCTCGACATGGCGGAGATCCCGACGGTCGCCCTCGAACGCGAGCTCGAAGCCGATGGCCGGCCGACGGCGCCGCAATATGCGGCCTGGGCCGCGCGCCATGCCGTCGAAATCGCGCCGCAGCTCGACCTGCGCGCCGACGGCGTGCCGCTCGTGCTGGGGCCGGCGCGCACGTCGATTATGACCCGCCCGGGCGCCGCCGGACTGCGCACGGTCTATTTTCGCGCCGAGTACGCCGCGCGGCTTCCGGCTCACACGCGTGCGCTGAGCTACGCGGACCGGACTGCAAGCGGCCGGCTTGGCTGGAAAGACGTCGTCCTCGCTCCGGCGACTGAGCCGACGAACGAACTGCGCGTCTATCCCAGTGCGCTCGTCGGTTCGCCGCGCGCTCGGGTTTCGCTAGCGGCGACGATCGGCGGGGACGGTGTCGCGCGGGTCAGCGCCGATCCGAGCGGGACGGAGGCGCCTGCGGCCGCACCATCGGTCGCGCGCATGAATGCGCTCTCGGATCTGCTCGAACACGACGGCGGCGATCCGCTCTTTTTAGCCGGTGCGCTGTTGCTCGCTATCGGCCTGGGGGCACTGCATGCGCTCGAACCCGGTCACGGCAAGACGCTGTTGGCGGTTTCGCTCGTCGGCGCCCGCGCGACCGCCCGCCAGGCATTGATCCTCGCGTCGGCGCTCACCGTGGCGCACACGGCGGGCGTCCTCGCACTCGGCGCGTTGATCTTGTTCGCCGCGCGCTGGATCGTTCCCGAAGCCGTCTATCCGTGGATCACCCTGGGTTGCGGTCTGCTCGTCGCGGTTCTCGGCGCCCGCGCGCTAGCCGCCCAGATGCGGCACCGGCGTCCCGTTGTTCACGGCCATGTCCACACGCATGCCGGGGCGCACCGGCACGCCCACGATCATGTGCACGGTCTGGGCGCGGGCGAGCACGATCACGCACGGCTCGATGATGAAGCGCACGCCCGCGCGCATGCCCTGCCGGGCTCGGCTCCGTTGACGTTCCGCACCGCCGTCATGACCGCGGCGAGCGGCAATCTCGCCCCGTGTCCGGCCGCGCTCGTCGTCTTGCTCGCGGCGATTTCGCTGCATCGCGTCGCCTTCGGCATGACGCTCATCGTCGCATTCAGCATCGGCCTAGCGGCGACGCTGACGGCGCTCGGCGTCGCGGTAGTGCGCGGCGCAACGTGGCTGGCCGGGCGGCGCGGTTTTGCCTCCGTCGCGCACTGGGCGCCCTTCGCATCGGCCGGTGCGATCGCGCTCGTCGGCGCGGTGATGGTCGGCGAAGGGCTCGTCGCGCAGGGCGTCGCAGCACCGCTGCCGCTCGTTGCGATCCTTACGTTTCTCGCGATTGTGGGCTACGCGTTGAGCGTCCCGCACCGTCACGTCCGAGCTCGGACGCAAAGCGCATGATCGGCTTGAGCGCCTTCACGGTTTTCGCCTTGGGGCTGCGGCACGGCGCCGACCCCGACCATCTCGCGGCGATCGATAACGTCACGCGCAACGCCTATACCAGAACGCCGCACTTGAGCCGATTCGTCGGTACGATGTTCGCCGGCGGACATTCCCTCATGGTGCTCGCGATTTCGGCCCTCGTCGGTTTGCTCGGGGCGCGCTTTTCCGCGCGCGGCGAGCTGATCGAGACGATCGGCACCTGGGTCAGCATCGTGATCCTCGTCGGCATCGCGCTCATGAATGTGCGTCAACTGCGGCGCGGCGACGCATCCCGGGTCGCCGGCGCCAAGACGCGGCTGCTGCCGCGCGCCCTGCGCGACGGGACGAGCGCCCTCTTAGCAATTCCGATCGGCCTGCTTTTCGGGTTCGGTTTCGAGACCTCGAGTCAGGTGGCGACGTTCGCCGTTGCCTTCGGCGCGGATGCCGGTATCTGGGGCGCGGCGATCGTCGGATCGATGTTTTGCCTCGGCATGATCGTCACCGATACGCTCGATAGCGTCGTCGTGCACCGCTTGATTTCGTACCGTTCCGATCGCTTACCACAAATTATGCGAGTCTGGATCGGCGCGGTGACAATCTTTGCGCTCGCGGTCGCCGTTTACGAAGTATCGCAAGTTTGCGGTGTCATTCGGATAACGAAAGATACCGATTTAGAGGTAAGCGCGGTGCTCGTCGTTGGGCTGGCCGCGATCTTCGCGTACGTGCTTTTTCAAACCCGCAAACAGCCGCACATCTGCGCATCCGAAACGCCGCCGGTTGCGGCGCTGACATCAAGGGAGGTTCCATGAAACTACGCTCAGGAGCACTGGGCGGGCTGGCCGCGATTGTCGCGCTGGTCCTGACGGGGATCGTTTACAATCTGCTGCCCGTGCGCGGCTCCGACCATCAAGACTCGCCGACGACGGTCGCACGGCCCGGCGCCGACATCACCGACGTGTTCGTCTATCCGGCCGCGTCGCCGTCCAACGTCGTGCTGCAGATGGATGTCGATCCGCTGCTCGCGCCGGGCGGACCGACGACCACCGCGGCGCTCGATCCGCAGGTTCTCTATCAGTTCAAGATCGCACACGGTGCGCCGGGCGTCGAGGACACGGTCATCCAGTTCCTGCCGACAGGCGCCGGGACGGGCCAAAGCATCAACGTGTACGGCCCATTCAAGCCCACGACGACCGGCACGACCAATACCGTGGGAACGCCGGTCGGCAGCGTGCCCTTCAACGCTACCGGCGGCGTGACGCTGTCCAACGGCTTGAAAGTGTTCATCGGCCCGCGGTCCGATCCGTTTTTCTTCGACTTGTTTGCGTTCTTCAAGTTCCTGCCGGATCGCAACTATAAGACCCCGGGCACGAGCGCACCGGCTGGAACGCCGTTCTCGTTCAATTTCACGCCGACCGAAATCGCCGCGAACCCAGCTTTCGCGAGCTGCCTGGTCGGTACGCCGACCGACGCGCTCTCCTCGAACCACTTCAACGTGCTCTCGATCGTTGTCGAGGCGCCGCGCTCGCTGATCGCCCCCAGCACCGGTTCGTCCAAGATCAACGTTTGGGCGACGACCTCCACGACGACGGGGAGCTAAGGAAAAAACGATGCGACAAGCACTCATCTCGTTCGCCGCAATTTACGCCTTGGGCATCGGCGTCGTCAGTTGCGGCAGCAGTTCGACGACCACCCCGCCGGTGATCACGCCGTCGGGAAGCTTCATCCAAATCGAACGGCTGGCCCGGCCGGCGGTCAAAGAATTGTTCCAAGCCTTCGCGAATCACGACGGCACCAACCGCATCTCACCCGCCCAGCAGCCGCTTTCGGGCCAAACGCTGTATCAGGAGATAGGCTCGTTCACGACCAACGTGGCCGGCCGCGACGCCGCGCATGCCGCGACCCTGCAGGCGATTTTGATCCCCGACGAAGTTTCGGCCGATCTCTCGCAACCGGGGACCGGCTCGTACCTGGGCGTGGAAACCGGCGGCGCGACCGCGGCCGATAAGGACACGTTCGGCGGCCGCACCCTGGCCGACAACGTCATCGACATCTCGCTTGGCGCGGTGTTCGGCAATACGCTCAGCGCCCTGGGTCTGATCCCGGACGACGGCAAGGAAAGTCCCTGTCTGACCACTCAGAACGTGCCGCAGCAGAATGCGGCCGATAACGTGACGACGACGTTTCCCTATGTCGGAGCACCGCATTAACCCGAGGATCGGGTCGAGTTGGCTCATCGCCGCGACCGCGTTCGTCGCGCTCGCGGCTTGGCCGCTCGTTTCGGGTGTCATCACCGGATCGGCCGCCAGCGCCGATCCGGTCATGCGGCTCACCCCGGCGCCGGTCAAGCCCGACTACCAGTATCGCGATTCGAATGTCGCCTTTCTCGAATCGCGCTACAAGAAAAACGCCCAGGATATGCTCGTGCCGCGGATGCTGTCCGGCGAGTACTTGCAGCGCTATCGCGAACGCGGCGACGTCGGCGACGTCCTGCGCGCGCGCGCCGCGGCGCAGACGTCGCTCGCCGTCATGCCGCGCGACAATATGGCCGGCGATATGGCGCTTGCGAGCGCCGATCTCGCGCTGCACCGTTTCCGCGAAGCGCGCACGTTGATCGAGGATGCGCGGCACGTGCAGCCGGACAACAAAGATTTCGCGTTGAGCGAAGCCTCCGTCGATTTGGAACTGGGCGATTACGCCGGCGCGCGTTCGCTCATCAACGCCAATATCGGTAAAGGTTCAGGCGCCGAAGACGTCATCGTCGCGCGCTTCGATGAGATTACCGGCCACGTCGCGGACGCCCGTACGCGGCTCGATCACGCGATGCATTTTAGTGACAGCCTCTACGACATGCCGGCCGAACGCCGCGCCTGGTATCACTTCCGGTCGGGTGAGCTAGCGTATCTGGCCGGTGACAACGCCAGGGCGATCGCCGACGAGCGCGATGCGCTGGCGATATTTCCGAGCGACGTCTTCGCGCTCAATGCGCTGGCGCGCTTTGAGTTAGCGCAGCAGGACTATCGGGAAGCCGAAGATAGCGCGAAGCGCGCGGCGGCGCTGCTGCCGTCGCCCGAGACGTTAGGCATTCTCGCCGACGCGCAAACCGCGCTCGGTGAGGCATCCGACGCTGCCGCCAGCCGCGCCCAGATCGAGGCGGAAGAGAAGATCGGCAACGAGCAGCACGTCAACGACCGGCTCATCGCGATGTATCTAGCGGACCATGGCTATCGTCCGGCCGACGCGTACGCGATCGCGCGGCGCGAGCTTCAGGTGCGCGATGACGTGTATGCCGAGGATACGTTGGCCTGGTGCGCTGCCCGGGCCGGTCAATGGGACGTCGCGCGCGCGGCGGCCGCCAAGGCCCTGCGCTTCGACACCGAGGATCCGCGCCTGCACTATCACGCGGGGGTCATCGCCGAGCACTTCGGTGATCGGACCGAAGCCGTGCGGCAATACACGCGAGCTTTGGCGCTCAATCCGCATTTCGCGGCGGCCGGCGCCGACGACGCCCGCGCCCGGCTGATCCGTCTCGCGGCGCGCTAGTTTGGCGCGTCGCCGCTCCGTCGGTGACAGACACACGTTCAAAAACGAAAATGAAGTTTAACGCGAAATAAATTGAAGTTTAACGCGAAATAGAGAGAGCCCCGATTGCCCGGGGCTCTCTCTTTCGCGCGAGATGCGAGCCGAAAGTTAGGGCATCAGGACCGTGTCGACGACGTGGATCACGCCGTTGGACTGATAGACGTCGCCGATGGTCACGCGCGACGCGTCGCCTTTGGCATCGGTCAGCACCAGCGTCGGGCCGTCCATCGTCGCGACGAGGTCTTCGCCCTGGACGGTCTTGAGATCGGCCTTGCCGCCGCCGGCCGCGATTTTCGCCGCGATCGCTTTGGAGTCGAGCTTGCCGGCGATCACGTGATAGGTCAGGATCTTCGTAAGGGTCGCTTTGTTCGCGGGCTTCACGAGCGTGTCGACCGTGCCGGCCGGAAGTTTCGCGAACGCTTCGTTCGTCGGTGCGAAGACGGTGAACGGGCCCGCGCCGTTGAGCGTGTCGACCAAGCCGGCGGCTTTGACGGCGGCGACGAGCGTCGTGTGATCGTCGGAATTGAGTGCGTTGGCGACGATGGTCTTGCTGGCGTACATCGCGTGTCCGCCGACCATCGGATCGGTCATGCCGCTCATGGTGTCGCCCATTTTATCGGCCGCGAACGCTGGACCGACCGAGAGACAAAGCGCGGCAAGAGCGGCAGCGGCCGCGATCGAGTTGTATTTCATACGTGCTCCCAAAAAGAGAAGGCGGTGAGAAGTGCTGCAGTGCTAAGTGGTTCGATAGAAAGAACGATGTGCGCGCGAGCTTGGATGTAGGCGAGCCCTGCGTTCTTCGTCGCGCGCGGGGCGTTGAAGGCGGCGCGCGCGTCAGGCGATTTCGGTGACGGTTCCTTCGTCGCGGGCAAGCCGAGCGACGGCGCGGTCGAGCCGTTCGAGTAAATGCGCCGCGGCTAATAGCGTGCGTGCCTCGTCGTCGTCGCGATCGAGCGCGCCGCGCACGGCATCGATGAGCGGCCGCGTGTCGGCGGTTCGTGCGTCGTCGCGGCCGTCGATGCGGTCGCGCGCGGAACGGATGTTGGCTTCGATGATCTCGTCGAGTTGAAAGAAGAGCGCGGCGACGTTCGAGTCGCTCGCCGGTTCCGATCGATCAGCGGTTCGGGCTAGGAGACGCGCATAATAGCTGCACGCCGATAGTGAGACGATCCAGCGCCGCAATTCGTGCCCGCGGCCGACCAGCGCCGGTACGGCGACTGCGGGTTTGGTGCGCGAGGTGAAGCGCTGGACGCGCTCTTCGAGCGCACGTACCGCATCGAGCGGGGTCGTTTCATTTGGTGCGTTGAGCAGGCGCGCGATGCTGGCGTGAACCACGCCGTGCAAGGCGTCGAGTGCTGCGGCCGCGCTGGCGCGGATGACGTCGCGCGTCCGGGTCGGCAAAATGACGGTCGCGGCGATCCCGCCGCAGAGCGCGCCGACGGCGGTCTCGATGAGCCGGATGCCCAAGAGTCCGTCGCTGAAGCGGCCCAGCGCTGAATACAGCAGCGCCAGCATCGCGGTCACGAAAAAGATCATGATCATTTGCGAGATGCGCAGAAAATACACGCCCAGGAACAAGCACACGAAGAGCGCCGCGGTGTCCGACAGCGGACGGCCGCCGCCGAGGTGGCCGACGAGGATGCCGGCGGCGACGCCGAGTGCCGTCCCGCCGATGCGCGACCAGGCCCGGGAGAAGGTTTCGCCCGACGATGCGGTGCCGACAAAAACGAAGTAGGTTGCGAGGACCGCCCAATACCAGCGCTGCGGGGAGAGCTGCTCGCCGACCGCGATCGCGACCGCCGACGCGGCGGTGACCTGAATGGCTTGCCGCAGGACCGGCTGCTGCGCCCCCGAGTCGCCGTACCACGGACCGCCGGTGCGGGCCAGCGTCCCGGTCGCCGCGTCGACGAGCCGCACGGCGTCGCGCAGCTCGACGATCGCCGCCGCCAAGCCGCGCGCGGCCGGGTGCAGCTTCGTATCGTCCGCCACGTGCCCGGCGACCCGCGCGGCCCGGTCGGCGCGTCCGGCGGTGAGCGCCAGCAGTGCCAGCCGCAGTCCGCGCGGCAAATCGAGGGCCGCGTCCCGCATCGCCAACGCTTCGGCGGCGAGGTCCTCGGCGGCAAGTTCGGCATCGAACACCAAGCGGACTTCGCGCTCGGCGCCTCCGCCGAGCCGCCCTTCGATCGAGGCCGCGGTCTCGTTTAAGAGCGAGACCGCCCCGGCCAGCCGCCGGCGAGCCGGGATGCCGTCGTGGGCTTCGATCAGCTCCCGGGCCGCCTGCGCGACTTGCCGCAGCCGGGCCTTGAAGGCGTCGATCGTGCGCTGCGCGAGCCACACCGGGCGGTCGGGCAAGAGCAGGAAGCGGACCGTATAAGTGAAGGCGATTCCGGCGGCCACCGCCCCCCACAGCGCGGGGAGCTGGTCCGGCGTCGCGCTCAGGAACAGCGCGAAGAAGTACGTCATCATGGCGATGGTGCCGAAGGCCGTAAAGCGCAGCCCGCGCGACCGGATCGCGACCGCCGTGAACAGCACGACGAGGAACACGAGGTCGGCGATCACTCCGGCGGAGGCGAAGACCGCTCCCAGCGTGATGCCGATGAGCCCCGGGATGAGCGCCAGCAGCGTGGTGGTCTTCGGGTCGGGGTCGGTGATCGCCAGCGACGCCTGCATGGCGACGATGGCGCCTAGCACGGCGACCGTCACCGGAAAACCCAGCGCGGCCGCCGCGAGGATGAGCGCGATAACGGTCAGGGCGACCGCCAACGTTACGCGGGCCGCGAGGAGGAGGCGGGCGAAGCCGGGGTCGGCGGCAAGTAACCGATCCGACAGGACGGCTAGCGCCTCCGCCGCGGGCCGAGGCCGGCGGCTAGCGCGAGATGCCAAAGCGGCTCATGAGCGGTCCGGTCTTGACGGTGCTTGACCGTAGTGGTAACATCGTCGCCTATGCCCCTGGGTGGATAAAAGATTTCTAGCGAGCGAGGTGACCTCTCTCCCCTTGGGAGGACCTTGCCTTTTTTCGTTTCCACCGCGCATAACCGGCACAAACGCCCAGTGAGAGTAGTTAAACGTACTGATGGCTTCTAAGACCACTGCTGATAAAGCTGAAAAGCCGAGATCTGCGCCACGCAAGCGACCGGCGCCCGCCAAGCCGGAAATTCCGTCCGGCGGCAACGGAAGTGCGGTCAAGCAAAACAACATTGCTACGGCGACCTTCGAGGTTCCGGCGGAAGCATTTACCGTCGAAGCGTACGACGATCCCGGTCCCAAACGCGCGCGCCATACGTTTGCGAAGATCACCAGCGCCCTGGCGATCCCCGATCTGATCGAATTGCAGAAGGCGTCCTTCAAGTGGTTCATCAACGACGGGCTCAAGGAAGCCTTCGAGTCGATCTCGCCGATCAAGGACTTCACCGGCAATCTCGTGCTGGAGTTCGGCGAACATTCGCTGGGCGAACCAAAGTATTCGGTTGAAGAATGCCGCGAGCGCGACATGACGTACAGCGCGCCGCTGCGCGTCCGCGTTCGCTTGATCACCGCGGAGTCCGGTGAAATCAAAGGGATTCCCGATCAGGAAATTTTCATGGGCGATTTCCCGCTCATGAC
>PLAE01000153.1:16130-17951 GCA_003134035.1 Candidatus Velthaea versatilis | reverse complement strand
CCGACAACGGCACCAAGAACGACGAGACCGAAGGCACGATCGGCGTTCGCATCGACAAAAATCGCAAGATTTACGCGACGACGTTCGTGCGCGCGCTCTCGCGCCCCGACCTCGGCTTCCACTGGGAAGACGACGAAGCGATTTTGGCGCTCTTCGACAGCTCGCCCCTCATCGCGAACTGCCTCGAAAAAGACAAGGATATCAAAACCAAGGAAGACGCGCTCAAGGAGATCTACAAAAAGCTCCGTCCCGGCGAACCCGAAAACGCCGAGAATGCCGAGAAGCTCCTTGAATCGCTGTTCTTCGACGAGAAGCGTTACGATCTCGCCGGCGTCGGCCGCTACAAACTCAGCGGGAAACTCGAACGCGAGTATCCGGCCGCCGGGCTCAAGATCCCGAGCATCGATAAGAAAGCGCTCACCCGCGAAGATATGATCGCGGTGGTTCGCCGCCTGATCAAAGTTGCGACCAAGCAAGTCAACAAGGACGATATCGACCACCTCGGCAACCGGCGCATCCGCTCGGTCGGCGAGTTGCTGCAGAATCAGTTCCGGGTCGGTTTGCTGCGCCTCGAGCGCGTGGTGCGCGAGCGCATGACGGTTCAGGACATCGAAACGGTGACGCCGCAGGCGCTCATCAATATCCGGCCGGTCGTCGCGGCGATCAAAGAGTTCTTCGGTTCATCGCAGCTTTCGCAGTTCATGGACCAGACCAACTCGCTAGCCGAGCTCACCCACAAGCGGCGCTTGTCGGCGCTGGGGCCGGGCGGTCTGTCACGCGAACGTGCGGGCTTCGAGGTGCGCGACGTTCATCACAGCCACTATGGCCGCATCTGTCCGATCGAAACGCCGGAAGGCCCGAACATCGGGCTGATCGGTTCGCTTGCGACCTATGCGCGAGTCAACCGGTTCGGCTTCATCGAAACGCCGTATCGCGTCGTGCACAACGGCATCGTCACCGACGAGATCCGCTACTTCACCGCGGATCGCGAGGACGAGTACATCGTCGCGCAGGCCAACACGCCCGTCGACGACAACGGCCGCATCACGTCGAGTTCGGTCGTGGCCCGCTACGCCGAAGAATACGTCGAAGAGCCGCCCGACCGCGTGCAGCTCATGGACGTTTCACCCAAGCAGATCGTGTCGGTCGCGACGGCGCTCATCCCGTTCCTCGAACACGACGATGCGAACCGCGCGCTCATGGGCGCGAATATGCAGCGTCAAGCCGTGCCGCTGCTCCGGCCGCAGGCGCCGATCGTCGGCACCGGCATGGAGTATCGCGCCGCCAAGGACTCCGGCGGCTGCGTCCTGGCGCGCAACGCCGGCGAAGTCGTCGGCGTCGACGCCAAGGCGATCACGCTGCGGCACGACGACGACGGCCTCGACCACCAGTACGACTTGCTCAAATTCACCCGCTCCAACGCCGGAACGTGCATCAATCAGAAGCCGATCGTCACGGTCGGTGAACGCGTGATGCGCGGCCAAATCCTGGCCGACGGTCCGTCATCGGAGCAAGGCGAACTCGCGCTGGGTCAAAACGTGCTCGTCGCGTTCATGCCGTGGGAAGGCTACAACTACGAAGACGCGATCCTGATCAGCGAACGCATGGTCAAGGACGACCGCTTCACCTCGATTCATATCGAGGAGTACGAGTGCGAAGCCCGCGACACCAAGCTCGGGCCCGAAGAGATCACCCGCGACATCCCCAACGTCGGCGAGGATTCGCTCAAGGATCTCGACGAGAACGGCATCGTGCGCATCGGCGCCGAGGTTCGGCCCGAAGATATCCTCGTGGGCAAAGTCACGCCCAAGGGCGAGACCG
>PLAE01000153.1:0-16074 GCA_003134035.1 Candidatus Velthaea versatilis | reverse complement strand
AAGAAGACATGCCGTACACCGATGACGGTACGCCGGTCGACATTGTGCTCAACCCGCTGGGCGTGCCGTCGCGCATGAACCTCGGGCAGATCATGGAAACGCATCTGGGCTGGGCGGCTTCGATGCTGGGGCTGACGATCGCGACGCCGGTGTTCGACGGCGCGCACGCCGAGGACATCGCGGAGTGGCTGCAGGACGCGGGCTTGCCCGCCGACGGCAAGACGTGGCTGCGCGACGGACGTTCGGGCGACCGCTTCGGCCGGCCGATCACCGTCGGGTACATCTACATGCTCAAGCTCGNNGTCTGGGCGCTCGAAGCCTATGGCGCGGCGTACACGCTGCAAGAACTGCTCACCGTCAAATCGGACGACGTGGTCGGCCGCGTGAAGACCTACGAAGCGATCGTCAAGGGTGAAAACGTGCTCGAGCCCGGCGTGCCCGAGTCGTTCAAGGTGCTCATCAAGGAACTCCAGTCGCTCGCGCTCGACGTTAAAGTCTTGACCGAACAGCGCGAAGAGATCGAGATCAAGATCCAGGACGACGACATGTCGGAACGGGCGCAAGAGATCGGTCTGCTCATGGGCGATGAAGATCCGCGGCTCTCGCAGACGCAGCTCGCCGAACGCGAAGCCGAACGGGAGCGTTTGTCGGCGCCGGTCGACGGCGTCGGCACGGCGGCGATCGACGCCGACGCCGGCGTTGCCGAAGGCACGGCCGAAGTCGAGGAAGAGGAACCCGAGGAAGAGGTCGACGACTCCGCGCCGCTCGTCACGAGCAGCTCGAAGCGCGGCGACGACGACGATATCGTGCCGACGAGCCCGCTGGGCGGACTGCGCGCCACGATGACCGACGACGGTGAGATCATCGTCGACGAGATCGTCGACGACGAACTGCCGGCTCCCGTCGAGGACGAAGAGGAAGATCAGGGCTACGTCCTCGAGGACGAAGACGAAGACTACACCGAAGAAGAAGAAGAGGACGAAGGGCCACTCGCTCACTCCACCGACGACGACTACTAAAAAACGAAAAAATTGATGGCCCGGAGGCGAAGAGCTTCCGGGCCTTTTTTTTGCCGATGCCGTCGGCGCGGAGGATTGGATGCTGGCCGCTGTTGTTCTCGCGTTGGTTTCGGGCGTTAGCAATCCGTGTCTGCTGCTCGACGCGCAAGACATTGCGCGCATCCTGGGTTGGAGCGTGACGGCGGGCGCGGTGCGCAGCTACGCCTTGCCAGGCGGCGCCGGCAAAATGTGCACGTTCGAGGGGCGTGAGGGCACGGTGATCGTGACCATCCCGTCCAAGGGATCCGGGCTGCCCGCGAACGATTCGACCAGCGATCTCGGGACGGTGCGCAGGCCGCTGCACGACGCCGGCGGCCTCAGCGCGCCGGTTGAGTTAGACCGCGGCTCGGCGATCGTGCATCAGCGTGGGCGGGAGTATGGAATAACGGTCCAGCCGATCGACGCGCAGTTCGCCGATGAGAATCAGATGCGCGCGCTGGCGAACGTTCTGGTCGCACACCTACCCGCGCGGCGCACCACGCGCGGCGAATGAACATGGCGGCTATCGCACGCGCTCGAAATCTTCTTGTTCGCGCGAATAAGCTGCAACTTTGACCCATCTGCAGCCGTTCCGCGCGTGGCGCGCAGGGAACCGCGGTGCGCGCGCCGATCATGCAAAGCGGTGTACGCGCGGCGATGGTTGATCTTCTGGGTGCTGGCGATCGGGTTCTTTGCGCTCGCCCTCAGCAACGACGTCTATAACGTCACCTCGCCGCCGGCGTTTAGCTGGCACGTTTTGCTGCGCAAGTTCTACAGCATCGTCGCCTTCACGATCGTGGGCGCGGCGTACGTGCGGGCGTCGGGCGCCTCGGTGTTGCGCGCGAGCGTCGCGATTGCGCTTTACAGCGGTGCAATCGAAATCGGGCAGCACGTTACGAACGGCCGCGAACCGTTGATTTGGAATGGAGTCGACGTGATCTGCGGCGGCGTCGGCGGCGCGCTCGGCGCACTTACCCCTTGGGTTCGCGCGAAATCAAGCGCAAGAATTTCCGCGGTGCAAAAGCGAGATCGGCCTCGACACGTTTGAACGCCTCCTCGCGGACTTGGCCCGCCAGCGCTTTGCGCGTCGCGAGCGCCCGATCGAGTTCGTGAAACGCGCGCTCGAACTCATCGCCCTCAAGGTCGCCGATCTGGCGTTTGAGCCGGGCGATGTCGGCGTTGACCTGTTGCTGCAAGGTGGCGCTCACCTCGCCTTCGACCGCGCGGATGCGCGCCAAAAGCGTGTCGAGTTCTTCAACGGTGGGTAAGCCGAAGGCGGTTCGGGGCGTTGCCGCCGCGCGGCCGTTCGCCCGGGGCGCGACCTCTTTGCCCGGAGCATCGAAGTTGGGATACAGCCGGATGATCGAGGGGATCTTTTGCGGCCCCTTCGGCGACTGGAGCCCTTCGGCGATTCCCGAGTCGATCAGACGGGTGCGCAGCGACGTGTCGCTGATGATCTTCAAGTATTCGGGATCGACCCCGGGCGGACGGCGGTTGGTGCCGAAGAAGTCCGAGTCGCTGGCCGGCGGGAGTCCCTGGGCTTTTTCCCACAGTCCGGCGCGTGCGTTGCGCGTAGCTGAATTCACGGTAAGCACGGAGTTACGCCGTCGGGTTCAACCGGCCCCGCAGCATTGGGTTCATTAGGAGCGATGGAGTTACTTCGATTTACGGGTCTATCCCGTCACTATGGCGCAAACGAGGTCTTTACGGGCCTCTCGGGCGTGATTCGCGACGGCGACAAAGTTGCGCTCGTTGGGCCCAACGGCGCGGGTAAATCGTCACTGGTCCGAATCCTCGTAGGTCAGGACCAACCCGATGACGGTACGATTGCGCGCGCCCGTGACTCGCGCTTCGGCTATCTTGCGCAGGACGCCGCCGAGAGCGGCCCGCAGACGCTGGGCGCGGCGTTCGCCGAGGCGCTCGAGCGCGGCCAAGCCCATGAGTGGCAGATGCGGGCGACGATCAACCGGTTCGGCTTCGCCGAAAACGATCTCGACCGGCCCCTGGCGGAGTTTTCCGGCGGTCAGCGGACGCGTGCGCTGCTGGCCCGCACGCTGCTCGAAAGCCCCGACTGGCTGTTGCTCGACGAACCGACCAACCACCTCGATCTCGATACGGTGCGCTGGCTGGAAAGCTTCGTGGCCGGGGACAATCGGGCGTATCTGATCGTTTCGCACGACCGCTTTTTCCTCGAGACGGTCGCGACCCAGATCTGGGAACTCGATCGCGGCGAACTGACCGTCTACGACGTCAAGCCGGGTCGCGCGTACACCGACTTTCTCGAGCAGCGCGAGATTCGGCGCGAGCAGCAGCGGCGCGACTACGAATCGGCGCAGAGCGAGCGCAAACGTCAGCGCGCCGTCATCGAGGAGCTCAAAACACACGGCTCGCACAATTACAGCCACGTCCGCAGCCGCGAGAAGGCGTTCGCGCGGGTCGACGTGGTCGATGCGCCGCGCAGCGATCGCAAAGCGATCTCCGTCGCGCTCAAGTCGTCCCGCCGCGCGACGAACGGGATGGCCATCGAGGTGCGGGGCTTGGCCAAGGCATACGACGCGCCGCTCTTCTCGGGTGTCGACGCGTTTTTCGCCCGCGGTGACCGGGTCGCGATCGTCGGGCCCAACGGCGCCGGCAAGTCGACGTTCTTGCGGATCATCAACGGCGAGATGCCGCCCGATGCGGGGACGGTTCGCTACGGCACCGGGCTCACGATGGCGTCGTACTCACAGAGTTCGGTCGACGATTTGCCCGCCGGCGCCAGCGCCGCCGACGCCGTGATGCGCATGGGCGTCACCGACGAAGAAGCCCGCGGACTGCTCGGGCGCCTGAATTTGGGCGGCAACTCCGGCGATAAGCCGGTCGAAGCCTTCTCGGGCGGCGAACGCCGGCGCATCATGCTCGCGCGACTCATGGCGCAGCGCGCCGACTGTCTATTCCTCGACGAGCCGACGAACGATTTGGATATCCCAAGCCGCGAAGCGCTCGAGGAGGTTCTCGCGTCGTATGAGGGCGCGCTCTTCGTCGTTTCGCACGACCGCTATTTGCTCAAGCGGCTCGCCGAGCGGGTCGTCGCCATCCGCAACGGTGCCGCGACGATCATCGACGGTGACTACGAAACGTACGAGCGCCTCGAACACGCGGCGCGCAAGGTTCCGCCGGCGGCGAAAGCTGCCGCGAAGACCGAGCCGGTGAAAGTGAACGGCAAAGCGACGCACCAAACAAAACTCGATCTCGGACGGCGTAAGCGCGCCGTCGCGGAGGCCGAGCAGCGCGTCGCGGATCTCGACGCCCAGCGCACCGAACTCGAACGGCGCTTTACGGCCTCCGACGTCTATGACGACCCCGACACCGTCGTGACGCTGCAGCGAAACCTCGATCGGGTTCGGGCCGAAAGTGACAAAGCCATGGCGCTCTGGGAGCGTGCGGTCCAAGCCCTGGATGCCTAACTCGGCAACGTTCCGAACGCGCATCGTGCGCCGCGGCTGTCGCTCATGAACAAACCCTACCCGAGAACGGGCGCTTCCTCCTGGCAATCGGCACCGACCTTACGCCGTTAGGCGCAGGACCAATATCGTCGAATCGTCGCGCATTTCGCCCGCGGCGAACTCGCGCACCGTCGCGAACACGCTGTCGGCTAGTTCTTGCGGGCTGTCGCGGCGGTGGGCGAGGATGTCGGCGCACAGCCGGTCGATCGTATAGAGTTCGCCGCGGTCGTTGGTCGCCTCGGTCAATCCGTCGGTGTACATGACGATCGTGTCGCCCGGGCCAACGGGCATGCAGAGCTGTGTGTAGGTTGCACCCGGCTCAACGCCCAGCACGATACCGTGCGCGTGCGTTACCTCGACCTGCACGCCGTCGCGCCGCAAGATCAGCGCAGGTTCGTGACCCGCGTTGACCATTCGCAGCGTCCGCGCCCGCGGATCGATTTCGCCGCACACGAACGTGATGAACGAATCGCCGTCGACATCCGCGGTGACGACGGTGTTGGCATGCTTGACGAGCAGCTCCAAGTCGCCGGTTCCAAGCGCCGTCACGAGTCCGCGCACCAGATAACGCAGCATGAGCGCGTTGAGCGCCGCGGCGAGCGACTTGCCGGAGGCGTCGCCGAGCCCGAAGACGATGCCGCCTTGCGCGCTGCGAAAGAGATCGAGATAGTCGCCGCCGACGAGTCGCGACGGCTCGGCGTGGAAGCCGACCTCGAGGCCCTCGATCGCGGGGATTGCGACGTCGAGTAAAGCGCGGGCGATGCGATCGGCGGCGAGATCGAAGTGACGCCGGGCGTCAGCGCCGAATGTGAGCGCCGCGATAGCTCGCCGGACAGCGGTATCCATTCAAGGGCGCTTCGCGTTGGGACTAGCGTTCCTCTTGAACCTAACCGCTCTTTGGCCCGGGACGAGGGGTTTGGTCCGCGCAATCGAACGTATGTTCCCGTATCCATGCGCCAGCTCGGCTTATTCGCGTCGGCCGCCCAGCCGACGGTCCTCATCGGCGACCGCGGCGACGTCCGCTACATCCCCGGTTTTCTCGCCGCCGACGCCGCGCGTGAACTCATCGCCGAACTGCGGTGCTCGACGACTTGGCGGGCCGACTCGCGCATGATGTACGGGCGGCGGGTGCTCGTACCGCGTGAAACGGCGGCTCGGGGCGAAGGCTGCGCGCAGGAATGGAGCCCGCTGCTGCTGGCCACGCGCGGCGCGCTCGAGGCGTACCTCGGGACGGCATTCGACTACGTCTTCATCAATCGCTACCGCGACGGCAACGACAGCGTCGCCTGGCACAACGACGACGATGCCGAGGCCGATCCGCGCCGGACGATCGCCTCGCTGAGCTTGGGCGCGACGCGGACCTTCGAGCTGCGCCCGCTGCGCGCCAGCGGGCTCAATTACAAGAAGATCGCCGTCGAGCTGGCCGACGGCGATTTGGTCGTCATGCGCGGCGAGACGCAACTGAACTACGAACATCGCGTCCCGAAAGAACCGCGCATCGCCGGCGAGCGCATCAACCTCACCTTCCGCCAGCACCGGCCGCCCGAAGAGGCGGAGCGTCGCTGACCGGTCCGCTGGCCGGATTGCCTCAAGCTGAGTTGCTTTGAGATCGATGGTTTCAAAGCGGTCAACGACCGTGGCGGTCATGCCGCCGGGGGCGAAACGCTGCGGGTCATCGCACGTATCGTCAAGGACGCCTTCCGCGGGCTCGATGCGTGCGCTCGGATCGGCGGAGACGAATTCGCGGTCGCCCTGCTCGGTGAAATCCCTTCCGAGGCGACACGCCGGATCGTCTCGCGCATCACAGCTGCGGTCCACGCTTTGCGCCCTTTGGGTCCGGCCGACGACACCGGCATCGGGATTTCGATCGGAATTGGCCGCCTTACGGGAGCGGGGTCTTCCGGCGATACCCGCTAGGGGCCGGCCGGGCCGGTGATGATGCGCACGAAGTCGTTCGGACGAATCCACTTCGCGAGCGCGCTCTGCACGGTGGCGGGGGTGGCGGCGAGCATCACCGCTGCTTCACGCGTAAATTCATCGAGCGGTTGTGAGCGGGCGGTCGCGGTGAGAAACTGGCCGCCGATCCCATCGTACGATTCGACCGAGACGGGCAGTTCGCCGAGCACGAGCGCTTTGGCCCGCGTGAGTCGGTCGTCCTCGAGCGGCGTTTTTTGCAGTTTGGTGAGATCGTCGACGACGAGCCGTTCGGCGCGCCCGATGTTTTGCGGATCGGCGCCGTAGCTCACGGCAAACGTCGAGCGGTTGCGGCCCGGCGCGAGATTCGACGACACCGAGTACACGTAGCCGTGCAGTTCGCGCAAGTCGTGGAAGAGCAGCGAGGCGTAGAAGCCGCCGGTCAGCACCGTGTTCGCCAGGCGCAGGACGGGGTAGTCGGCGTCGTTGTAGGTCAAGGGCAGCGTTTCGGAGAGCTCAACCTCGCTTTGAATGCGGCCGGTCGCCGGGATCGTGGCGCTGTGCGCGACATTCGGCGGAACTTTGGGCGGATACAGATACGGTTTGGGCCCGACGGCTTTCCAATCGCCGAAGTATTTTTCGACCGTCGCGCGCGCCGCTGCGGGCGTCACGTCGCCGATCACCACGATGGTTGTCAGATCCGGCCGGTACGTTTTCGCGTAAACGGCCTTCACATCGTCGAGCGAGATGCTGCGCGCGGTTTGCGGGGTCGCCGTGCGCCGTGACGGGTCGCCGGGCGGGTAGAGCGCCTGCACCAGCGCTTGCCGGGCCGCGTAGTCGGGGCTCGTGATCGTGCCCGCGAGTTCGCCCACCGTTTGGCGTTTGACGATGTCGAACGCGGCCGCGGGAAACGCGGGGTGCAACTCGTCGTCAGCGAGCAGTTGCATGCCGCGGTCGAAGAAGTCGGTCAGCGCGTCGAGCGAGAAGCCCGGGCCGGTCGAAACATCGGCGGCGATCTTGTCAAGTTCGGTCTGATAGGCGAGCCGGTCGTACGTCTTCGTGCCGTACGGCAACAGATCGCTGATGATGCCATCGACGCCGTCTTTTCCGGGCGGATCCTGCACGCCCGGGTTCATCCCGATTTGACCCCGGACGACCACCGTGTGCGAGATCGATTCCGGCTGCACGATGAGCTTGATGCCATTGGGCAACGTCGAAACGTCGGGCGCGAGCTTCGACTGCGGCACCTGCAGATTGGCCAGCACGTGCTGGGCGAATTCGGGCAGCGCGGTGTGCGCGGCCGGAAAGACGGTGTTGTCTTCGCCGACGCGGCCGCCGCCGCCGCCGCTTTCGTTGGCCGATTTCGGCGTTGCGATCGCCACCGTCGCCGTCGCGTTGTCATAGTAGGTGCGCAGCACGCGATTGACGTCCTCGACGGTCACGCGCTGCAAGCCGGCGAGATCGTCGTCGGGCGTGCGGTTTTCGACCGTCAGCGTTTGGCTCCAGAGCGTCGCGAGCCCCTGCACGGAGTTGCGCGAGAATTCGGCTTGCGCGACTTCGCGCTGTTTGGCGACCTCGACGAGCTCCGCCGGCAAGCCGGTCTTTTTATAGCCGTCGATGACCGCTTTGAGATCGTCGACTGCTGCTGTGCCCGGCGTGCCGACCGCAACGGTCGAACTAACGATCGAGAGGCCGGCCTTGGGATAGGTTTGTGCGTCGGCCGACGTCTGCAGAGCTTTGCCCGATGCCGCTAGATCGAAGAGCGCGCCGCGCTGGCTGTTGAGCACGTCGGTCAGGATCTCCGATGCAAAATAATCCGGATCGTCGTACCCCGGAACGCGGTAGGCGATCATGCCCAGGGTGTACGGCAAGTCGCTGTCGTCCGTGTAGGTTGCCGGCGTGAGCGGGTCGAGCTTGACGGGTTTGCGCGGCGGGAGCGCTTTGGCGGGGATCGATCCGAACAGATCGCGGACCTTGGCGATCGTCGTTTGCGGATCGACGTCGCCCGCGATCACGTAGATCGCGTTATTGGGGTGGTACCAGCGGTCGTAGAACGCTTTGAGGTCGGGTGCTTGAATCTGCTTGAAGCTCGCCACGGTGCCCAAGCCGGGGTCGGCGTACGGCGAACCGGCAAGCACGTGCGTCGTCAGCTTCTCGCTCAAGCGAAAGCCGGCGTCGCTGTTGTCGCGCGTGACCTCTTGAGTGATCGCGCCGCGTTCCTGGTCCCAGAGCGCTTGCGAATCGAGGATGTGCTGGGCCCGCGACGCTTCGAGGTGCAGCGCGATGTCCAGATACTGCGCGGGCATCTCGAAAAAGAACTGGGTCACTTCGTTCTGCGTGTCGGCGTTGAAGATGCCGCCGGTGATCGCGGTCGTCTCGGCAAACTGCGAGGCGCTCAAGCTTTCGCTGCCGCGGAAGAGCATGTGCTCCTGAGCGTGCGCGAGGCCGGTGATCGGCTCGTCGTCCGCGCCCGCTTTGTAATTAAGCCAGGTCGAAACGACCGGGGCCAACGGATCGCGGAGCACGACGACTTGCAATCCGTTTTTGAGCGTTGCCCGCGTGACGTCGACAGCGGAACCCGACGCCGCCGGCTGCGCGGCCAAAGGCGCGGCGGGGACGAGCGACACAGTGAGCAGAACGGCGAGGAAGCGAGGGTGCAATTTCAAGCTGCGATTGTCTCCGGTTGGGGGGTCGCTGTGAGCAGCGGATCTTCGCCCTGGCAGCGAGCGCAAACCAAGCGCCGCGCCTGCATTACTAAACCGCCCGGAGAAACGTTTCGGCTGCGCCGGCGATTCGCGGTCGAATCGTTCCGGGCGGCATGCTCCGCGGCGGAACAGTCCTTTTGGGGAGCGGACCGAAGGGAGGTCTGCTATGTAGGCGGAGGCCAAAGAGTACGTCGGCGGCGAGCGCCGCGCCGCTTATATTCTCCACCTGTCGATATGCGGCGGGCGCTCGTCACCGTATGATAAGCGCCAGTCGCTACGCTTGTAGTATGAGGGAAGTGCAGTGCTTACGTTCCGCCGGCTTTTTGCTTTTGCCGCGATGCTTTCTTTGGCAATCACGTGCTGCGTGCCGGCGGGCGCCGGAACGACCGGCGGCATCACCGGCCGCGTCTACGACGCGCAAACGCGATTGCCGGTGGCCGGCGCGCTGGTGACGGCGGCGTCGCCGTCGGGCAGCGCCAAGGCGACGACCAACGCCCAAGGGGCGTACGCGATGCTGTCGCTCGCACCCGATACGTACGTGCTCAGCGTCGAGGTCGCCGGCTATCAAAGCTTCGTCCAGCAAGGCGTGACGATTCAAGCCGACCAAACGCAGACGCTGCCGCTGGCGGTCACGAAACTCTTGCAAACCATCGGGCGGACGACCTCGCGTTCAACCACCGATCTGGTGAAGCCCGGCACGACGAGCGACACCTACTCGATCGGACCCGCGGCGGCGGCGGCCGGCGCGGCGCTGGGCGGCCCGGGCGGCGTCGATCAGGCCTACAGTTCGCTGGCACTCGTCCCCGGCGTCTACGTGCCCCAAGGGCAGCAAGGGTGGTATCAGCCGATCTATATTCGCGGCGGCGACCAAGATCAGATCGGCTACGAGCTCGACGGCATTCCGGCCAACCGGTCCTACGACAACGCGCCGATGTCGCTGCTCTCGAACATCGGCACGCAGGAAACGCAAGTCTACACCGGCGGCGCGACCGCCTCGTCGGACGGCCAAGGCATTTCGGGCTACATCAATTCGGTGGTGAAGACCGGCACGAAACCGGGCTTCGCGACGCTCGACTATGGTCTGGGCACGACGACGGGTTATCAAAAAGGCAGCTTCGAGCTGGGCGCCGTCGCGGGCCGCTTAAGCTATTATGTCGGTGCCGCGACGATCAACCAGAATTACCGCTTCTACGATCAATATAACGGCGTGAGCCAGAACCAGAACGGGTTCTTCAATCCGGCCTCGGAGTACGGCGTCCCGTATACCGCCAACGGCGGCGATTTGCCCGGATTCGATTCCGCCGCCGCGCGCACGCGCGACCGTGAGAACGTGGTCAACCTGCACTACGCGTTGCCGCACGCCGGCGGCAACGGCAAAGACGATCTGCAGTTGCTTTACGTCACCCAGGAGCTCTACACCGACTCGTATAGCTCGCTCAACGATCTTGGCGGGCCGGCCGCTTTCGGCGGCGCGACGCTCAACTACGCCGACGACTACGTGTACGCCGGGACGGTCGGCGCTCCGCTCCAGAACGCGACCCGGCAGTACCTCTTTCCGAACACGCCCGATGCCAGCCGGTCGTTCCAGAGCACGATCGGTCCGGACCAGCGCAACGTCGCCGACAACGGCTACAGCGTGGTCAAGCTGCAGTATCAGCACAACATGGGATCCAACGCCTACCTGCGCTTCGCGACGTACGGTTCGTACTCGAACTGGTTCATCCACGATCCGGTCGCCGCGCCGTTCACGCTCGATTACATTCTGCCCAACCACACCTTCGGCTACAACGCGCTCTTCGCCGATCAGATCACCGACAAGCATCTGCTGACCGTCTCGGGCTCGATCACCTCGACGCACGAATCGCGCTATTATCCAACCGGAAACTTCCTGGGCGGCAATGGTCAGCCCACCAGTCTCAATCCGTCCAACGGCGATTATCAACAGCAGGCCGGCAGTTACGTCGACGCCAAGGGCAACTGCTACGATCAAGCCTCAGGGAACTATGCGAGCTGCTTTGGCTCGGCGTCGCAGGCCACGTACGATGTCTACAGCGGCAAATTCAATCCGTATACGACGGCGCCCGCGGGTTCGCTCGCGGCGGCCAACGGCGCGAGCTGGATCGCGACCGAAAACGGCACGAGCGGCAATTACAATCAAGTCGACCCGATCTTGTACGCCGCCTCGATCACCGATCAGTGGCACCCGATCGACAAGCTCACGGTCAACGCCGGCGTGCGCGCGGAACGCTACGTCGACCGCTTCGTCAACGAAGCCGACGGCTATCCGACCCGGCAGTTCTGGGCTACGGCCTACGATCGCGAGCATTGTTCGGCGCCGGGTCTGGGCATCGTGACCGTGAACATCGACCCGGTCACGGGCGCGCCCGCCGCGTGCCCGGCCGGCTACAGCCCCGTCGCGTTCAGCTTGAGCGCGCCCGACAAAGAATCGAATTCGGTGTTCGAGCCGCGCGTGGGCGCAACGTACAACCTCAGTCCCGACAGCGTGTTCCGCGCGTCGTACGGTACGTATGCCCGGCCGCCCAACGCGTCGTGGGTGCAGTACGGTGTCACTCAGGAAAATCTCGCCAGTTACGCGGTGCCCAAATTTTATAGCGAATACGGCTTCACCACGCCGGTGCACGATCTGCGCCCCGACACCTCGCACAACTTCGACCTGTCGTACGAGCAGCATCTTCACGGCACCGACATCAGCTTCAAGCTGTCGCCGTACTACCGCGGCACGATGGACCAGTTCGAGAACATCTTCCTCAATTCCAACGGCGCCGAATCGGGCGTCAACATCGGGCGCGAGCGCAGCTACGGCGTCGAGGCCGCCTTCACCAAGGGTAGCTTCGCGCGCGACGGTTTCGCCGCGCAAGCATCGTTCACGTACGATTACAGCCGCTTCCGCTACTCGAAGTTCGCCAGCGGCAACAGCGTCATCGATCTGATCAACAACAACCTCAAGATTTACAACGCCTACACGTCGGCATGCCTGACGCATCCGTCGAGCATCTGTGGTTCAACGACGACGGGTGCGCCGGCCGCACCGTGCTATGGCAGTACGGGAGCCCTCTCCGGCCAGCCCGTCGCGTGTTCAGCCGCCGGCGCGGTCGCCAATCCGTATTACAACCTCGCGCCGCAGCCGCTGTTCGATCCGAACGCCGAGTACATGCCGTACGACGCGATCCCCGATCAGCCGTTCCTGGGCGGCAACGGTTTCGGTGCCCCCGAGGTCGCCACGCTGCTGCTCAACTACAAGAAGAACCGCTTTACGATCACGCCCAGTCTCACGTTCACGTCGGGCTCGGACTACGGCTCGCCGCTAGCCGCCGAAGGGCTCGACCCGGCGGCGAACTCGGTATCGCTGCCGGTTCCCGACCCCTGGACGGGCAAGTTCGACAACATGGGCGCGTTCTCGCAGCCGTGGCGCATGACGACGAATCTGCAGTTGGGGTATCAACTGTCGGCCGGTCTGCACGTTTCGCTGACCCTCACCGGCCTGAGCGACACGTGCATCCAGCGCGGCTACGTTTGGGATCGCGCCGGCTTCTGCGCCTACTCGACGCTGCCGTTCGGCGTGCCCTACCTCACGACGCCGACCACCGATCCCAACCTCAAGTATCCGTACACCGAGCAGTCGGGCAACAACAACACGACGTTTGTGGGCACGAAGATCCCGTTCCAAGGCTATCTCAATTTCTCGTACCGTATTTAACGGGTCGACTTCGTCGACGGCGTGGTGGTTGCTTGACGTTTTCGGGTCTGGTAGAATGACGTGTCCGGCGGCTTGACCGCCGGTGTCGGGCGGCATCGACCCCGGGTCGCCCGGTCTCGCACCGAGGGGAAGACGCCGCGCTCCGCGCCGGCCGTCGAAAGGATGATCGCATGGCAAAAAAAGTCGTCGGGAAGATCGGCTTGGCGCTCAACGCCGGCAAGGCAACCCCGGCCCCGCCGGTCGGCCCCGCACTGGGGCCCTACTCGCTCAACATCATGGCGTTCTGCAAAGAGTACAACGAGCGCACGCAGAGCCAAATCGGGATGATCATCCCGGTCGAAATCACGGTCTTCGACGACCGCACGTTCACCTTTGTCACCAAGACCCCGCCGGCGTCGTTCCTCATCAAGAAGGCGCTGGGCATCGAATCGGGTTCCAAGGAACCCAACCGCAACAAGGTCGGTAAGCTCACGCAAGCGCAAGTCCGCGAGATCGCGACGACCAAGATGCCCGATCTCAACGCGAACGATATCGACAATGCGATGAACATCATCGCGGGCACCGCGCGCTCGATGGGCGTCGAGGTGGCCTCATAATGGCGCACCGCTACGGAAAGCGTCTCAAAGCGCTGCACGCCGCTTTCGATGGGCAAAAGCTCTACGCCGCCGCTGAAGCGGCGGCGCTCGTCAAGCAGAACGCCAACGCCAAATTCAACGAGACGATCGAGATCCACATCCGGCTGGGCGTCGATCCCAAGAAGTCGGATCAGAACGTGCGCGGCGTCGTCAATCTGCCGCACGGCACCGGGCGCACGGTGCGCGTCATCGTCTTCGCGCGGGGCGACAACGCGCGTGCCGCCGAGGCCGCCGGCGCCGACGTGGTCGGTGAAGCCGACCTCATCGAACGCGTCAAGGGCGGCTTCAACGAATTCGACGTCGCCGTCGCGACCCCCGACATGATGGCTCAAATCGGTAAGGAACTGGGCCGCATCCTCGCCCAGAAGATGCCCAACCCCAAGTCCGGCACCGTGACGCCGAACCCGGGCGCGGCCGTGCGCGATATCAAGGCCGGCAAGGTCGAGTATCGGCTCGACAAGAGCGGCATCATCCATGCGATCGTCGGCAAAGCGAGCTTCGAGCAAACGGCCTTGGCCGAGAATGTCGCGACCCTCCTCGATGCCATCGTGCGGGCGAAACCGGCCGCCTCGAAGGGGACCTACCTGCGCTCGATCTCTTTGTCGAGCACGATGGGTCCGGGCGTCAAGGTCGATCCAGGGCTGATCCGGGCGACCGCCGCAACCGCCTAGCCGTGTCGGGCTTTGCCCCAAACAGGCGCCTTCGCGCGGCTCGGGTTATGGCGGCTTAGATGCGCGTTGCTCGCCGACCGACGCGCTTGCGGTAGCGCGTCCGCTCGTAGGACGGGTGAAGGCCGACCCGCTGCGCGCTGCCGACCGCATCCGATCCCGCCGGTGTCGTCATCAGCGCGAACGTTGCGCCGCGCGACCGGCCAAGCGCCAAGCGAGCCGACACCGAGGCGGCATGGACGCCGCGCCGGCGGAACGCGGGCAACGTCGATGCGCAGAAGAGAAACGCGACGTCGCCGGTGACGCCCAAGGCGCCGCCGCCGGCAAGCCGCCCGTCGACGCGCACGGCGACGAGGGCGCTTGCGGCGCTGGCGCACACGTAGGTCGTGCGGCGCAGCCGGTCGAGTTCATCGGCCGGCACCGCATCGCTCATCCCCGCCGCGACCAGCTCGATCCATTCGTTTTTGCGCGAGGTGAGATTCTCGATCGCGAAGGCGTCCGAGCGGCCCGGATCCGTGCTGATGTCGCCTTCGAGCATCGTGATCGAACGCTCCGGGACATAGCCCCACTTGCTCAAGAGGGCTGCGTCACGTTCGGCGACGAGCGGGTGCAGTTCGAGCTGCGACGGCAGGCCGCGGCTGCCGTAGAACTCATCGACAATGCGCAGGTCGTCCTCGCGCAGCGGGCGCGACGTGCCGACGCCCAACCCGTATTCAATCGACGATCCCTGCAGGCAGATCGCGTAGCCGCCGGCGACGGGGACCGCGCCGGTGTCGCGCGTATCGTCAGACGTCGGGATGTTGCGGGCGTAGGTCGCCCAGTAGGCCGCCTCCGCGCGTTCGGCGCGAAGCGCGTCCATCGCTACCGGACCCATCCTTGACCCGCTGCCCGCTTGTGTGATAAAACCTTCATTGGCTCCAATGACCGTTGGTCCGGCGCGCCGGATAATGTCGTCAACCCCGACGACGCCAGCCGAGGATGCGGTTCGAAAAGTAAACGCCGATTTTCGCGTTCTCGTTCGCTTCGCGCCTCGTCCACCGTCGACGGAGGCGCATTTTTATTTCGAGAAACGAGAATTCGATGCCGACCGCAAAAAAAGAAGCGACGATCGAAGAACTCCGTGCGCGCATCGCCGGATCGAAGAACCTGTTCTTCACCAACTATTCCGGGCTGACGGTCGAAGAGATCACCAAGCTCCGCACCGAACTGCGCAAGAGCGGCGACACCTACGCTGTGATCAAGAACACGCTGTTCTCGATTGCGGCGGGCGAAGAGATCGCCAAGTCCCTCGAAGCGTTCCTGGCCGGACCAACCGGCGTCGTCTTTGCCGGCGAAGATCCCGTCGCGCCGGCCAAAGCCCTCAAGACGTTTTCGGATTCCACCAAACCGCTCGAAGTCAAGGCGGCCTGGATCGACGGCAAGGTCGTCGACGCCGCGCAAGTGGGCGCGCTGGCCGCGCTGCCGCCCAAGATCGAACTGCTCGCCCGGCTGGTCGGTTCGCTCAAGAGTCCGCTGTACGGGCTCGTCTACGTCCTCTCGGGCAATCAAAGCGGCCTCGTCCGCGTCCTCAATCAGGTCCGCGAGCAAAAAGAAGCCGCCGGATCCGCAGCTTAGGAGATTTAGAACATCATGGCAGTCGCAGAACTCATCGAACAAATCGACAAACTCACGGTCCTCGAGCTCTCGGAGCTCGTCAAGACCCTCGAAGAGAAGTACGGCGTTCGCGCCGCCGCTCCGGTTGCGGTTGCCGCCGCTCCCGCCGCGGCATCCGCCCCCGCCGCCGAACAGACCGAATTCGACGTGATCCTGACCGACTTCGGTGCCGAGAAGATCAAGGTCATCAAGGCGGTTCGCGAACTCACGAGCCTCGGGCTGACCGAAGCCAAAGCGTTCGTCGAGAGCGTGCCGAAGT
>PLAE01000058.1 GCA_003134035.1 Candidatus Velthaea versatilis | reverse complement strand
CGAACGTCGGCGAGAAGATGGTGATGCTCAAATACGCCCCGCTCGAACGTGTCTAGCTACGGGGTCGGGATCTACCCGACGCCGCGGCTCGGGCGAAGCCCGAACGCGAAGGATCGGCAAAGTCGATCCACCGGATAGGGTGCCGGGATCTACCCGACGCCGCGGCTCGGGCGAAGCCCGAACGCGAAGGATCGGCGAAGTCGATCCACCTGACTGCGCGTTGCCGATCCGCCGCACGAAGCGCGGCGGATCGGCGATCACGACGCGGTCGGTTGTCGCGACGCAAGCCTCTCGGGCGTAACGTCGAATGCTGGAGCGAGCCGTCGAGCCGCTAGCGCCGGTGCGGCGCTGCGACCGATGACAGGGGCGGAAATTTGGCTGAAAAGTTGATACGGGCCGGCGTCGCGGGCGCGCATGGCCGGCTAGGGCGTGTCGCGTGCTCGGCGATCGCCGGAGCCGCTGATTTGACGCTCGTCGCCGGATTCGTCCGAAACGCGTCGGCCGCGGACGCCCCCGGCGGGCCCACGCTTTTCGACGACCTCGAGTCCTTTTACGGCGTCGGCATGGATGTCGTCGTTGACTGCACCGTTTATCCGGTTACGCTGAACGTTGCGCGGGAGGCTGTCGATGCGGGTGTCGCACCGGTCATCGGCGCGACCGGCTGGACCGACGAAGACGTGGTTAGCTTCAGCGACCGCTGCGATGAAGCGACCATCGGCGCGCTCATGGTGCCCAATTTCTCGATCGGCGCGGCTTTGATGATGCGCTTCGCCGCCGAAGCGGCGACGTTTCTGCCGCGGGCGGAGATCGTCGAGTACCATCACGACGGCAAGCGCGACAAACCCAGCGGCACCGCGCGCATGACCGCGCGCCGGATCAGCGAGGCTGCCGGACACGCTGACGTGCCCATTCACAGTGTTCGGCTGCCGGGATTGCTCGCACACCAAGAGACGATTTTCGGCGGCGTGGGCGAAACGCTCACGATCCGCCACGATTCATACGGGCGCGAAGCCTACGCTGCGGGAATCGTTCTCGCAGCGCGAAACGTCGGCGCTCAGCGCGGCCTCGTCATGGGCCTCGACGCTTTGCTTTTCGCGCGGAAGTCGGCATGAGAATAGCACTAGTCGGCGCGACCGGAGTGGTCGGCCAAACGATCCTTGCGATCCTCGAAGAGCGCCGTATCCCGGTCGACACGCTGCTCGCGTACGCGTCGCGCGATCGTGAAGCGGGTATCGTTTTCCGCGGCGCACCCGTCGCGGTCTACGCTGCCTCGACCGAACGAATCCGCGCCGACCGGCCCGATGTGGTGTTCTTCGCGTCAAGCGACGACGCATCGCAAGAGATGGCCGAGGCCCTGGCGGCTAGCGGCGCGATCGTCATCGACAACAGTTCGACGTTCCGGCTCGACCCCCGCGTCCCGCTCGTCGTCCCCGAGGTGAATCCGGACGCGATCGGCCCCGCCGACCGGATCTTCCCCGTCGCCAACTGTACGGCGATCGTCCTGTGCGTGGCGCTGGCGCCGATCGAGCGCGCCATTGGCCTCGCCGCCGTGCGCGTCGCGACGTATCAGGCGGTGAGCGGCGCCGGCCGGGCCGGCCTCGAAGCGCTCGCGAACGAGGAGCGCTCGCCGCGCGCCGGCGGCCCGATGCCCGCGGGCAGCGCGTTCGCCGCCCCGATCTTTCGTAATGTGGTTCCACAAATCGGTTCCTACGATGGCGACGGCGACACCGGCGAAGAGCAGAAAGTCATCGCGGAGACGCGAAAAATGCTCGGCCGTCCCGACCTGCACGTCGCCGCGACAACGGTCCGCGTACCGGTCCGCCAGGCGCACAGCGAAGCGGTGTTTTTCGAGACCAAGCGCGCCACGACGCGCGACGAACTCGCAGCGATTTTTAGCGCCGCTGCGGGGGTCGTTTTCCATCCCCGCGGCATCGTCACGCCGCTCGACGTCGAGGGCACCGATCTCGTGCACATCGCTCGCGTGCGGCCCGAGCCGGACTCGCGGACTTACTGGCAGATGTGGATCGTCGGCGACCAGTTGCGCAAGGGCGCGGCAACCAACGCCGTTCAGATTCTGCAGACGCTCATCGAGCAGGGCCGCTTCCCGGTCGCGACCGGAGCGCCGCTGCGTTGAGCGCGATCGTCGTTCAGAAGTTCGGCGGCTCGTCGCTGGCCACGGCCGAACTGCGCGAGATCGCCGCGTCACGCGTGCTCGCGGTGCGGCAAGTGGGCAAATCGCCGGTCGTCGTGTGCTCGGCTATCGGCCGCGCGCCCGATCCCTACGCAACGGACTCCCTCGCCAAGCTCGTCGAACCGGCGCGCGGAGGTCCCAATCGCGACGCGCTCATCGCCTGCGGTGAAACGATCGCGTGCGCCGTGTTCGCTGAATTGCTGCTGTCGTTGGGTGCGCCCGCCCAGGCGGTAACGGGCGGTCAGGCGGGCTTCATCAGTGACGAAGAGTGGGGCGACGCCAAAATCATCGCGATGGACCCCAGCAACGTGCTGCGGCTGATCGAACAGGGCGTGGTGCCCGTCGTCACGGGCTTTCAAGCCGTTTCGCGCAACGGTGCGGTGACCACGCTCGGGCGCGGCGGCAGCGACCTCACCGCGATCGCACTGGGCGACGCGCTGGCCGCTGAAAGCGTCGAGATTTATACCGATGTGAGCGGCGTGATGACCGCCGATCCCAAACGTATCGCCGGGGCGCACACCGTCGACCGGGTCAATTATGCCGAGATGGTCGAACTCGCCGGCAACGGCGCCAAAGTCATGCACCACAAAGCGGCCCGGCACGCCCACATCACCTCGACCCCGTATCTGGTCAAGGGCTTGCGCAGCAACGTCGGCACGACCATCGACGACGGCGCGCCGATCGACCGCGAGCAGCCCGTTACCGGAATCACCTCACTGCGCGACGTGACATTCTTTCGCATCATTCAGGGCGAAGACGTGGAGCACCGCGCCGAACTCGATCTGATCATCTTCGAGCGCTTGGCGGAACGCGGGATATCGGTCGACATGATCAACGTCAACTCGGCCGGCGTGTTCTTCGTCTGCGATTCGGAGAACATCGACGCGGTCCGCGCGGAGCTGGCGAATTTGAACTTGGCGCTGCGCGTCCGCGCGAACTGCGCGAAGCTTTCGATCGTCGGAGCGGGGATGCGCGGAACGCCCGGCGTCATGTACCGCATCGTTCGCGCGATCACCCAGGCCGGCGTGGAGATCATCCACTCGACCGACTCCAACATCACGGTCTCGGTTCTCATCCCCGAAGAGGATACCGTGCGGGCCGAACAGGCGCTGCATGATTTCTTCGGCCTGGGCCGCGGAGCGACCGTCGCATGAAGTCGCTTGGACGACTGCTCACCGCGATGGTCACGCCGTTCAAGAGCGACGGATCGGTCGACGTCAACGAAGCGTGCCGCATCGCCGAACACCTGATCGAAACCGGCCACGACGGCGTGGTCGTCAGCGGCACGACCGGGGAATCGCCGGCCCTCGAGACCGACGAGAAACTCGCCCTGTTCACGGCGATCAAAAAGCGGTTGGGCAACGCCGGCACCGTGATCGCCGGCACCGGCGGCAACAACACCCGGCACTCCGTCGAGTTGACGAAGCGGGCCGCGCAAACCGGCGTCGACGCCGTGCTCGCCGTCGTTCCGTACTACAACAAACCGACGCAAGACGGACTGCTCGAACACTTCGGCGCGATCGCCGCGGCCGATCCGATCCCGGTCGTGATGTACAACGTCCCGGGGCGCACCAGCCAGAACATGACCGCGTCGACGACGCACGAGCTCGCGCGGCGGCACCGCAATAT
The DNA here is from genome assembly GCA_003134035.1 of Candidatus Velthaea versatilis. GTDB lineage: Bacteria > Vulcanimicrobiota > Vulcanimicrobiia > Vulcanimicrobiales > Vulcanimicrobiaceae > Velthaea > Velthaea versatilis. Next base: position 7,815 of record PLAE01000058.1, on the reverse strand, counting down.
CGTCGGCATCAAGGAATCGACGGGCAACGTCGAGCAGCACGCGCACCTCGTCGCCGACAATCCGCGGCCCGATGAATTCAGCGTCTGGTCCGGTGACGATTATTTTTTCCTGCCGGCATTGGCGCTGGGCGCCTACGGTCTAGTGAGCGTTGCCGGACACATCGTGGGACGGCGCCTGCGCGCGCTGATCGACGCGTACGATCAGGGCAACATGCCCGCCGCGGGAGCGCTCCATCGTGAGTTGCAGCCATTGTTCAGCGCGCTCTTTGCCACGACGAATCCGATCCCGGTAAAGTGGGCGGTGAACCGGATGGGCTTCGCCGCCGGCGCGTGCCGCTCGCCGCTTGGGGACATGCCGGCGGAACTCGCGCTGACGCTCGAACCGCTCATCGCGCCATACATCTGAGCCTGGCGTCGAGCTGAGCGTGGAGTCGATCGACGTCCTGGGCTGCCGGATCGATGCGATCGACCGCCAGGGTGCGGTCGCGCGCGTCGCCGAGTTGGCCCGCGGCGTGCCGGGCTCGCTCGTCGTGACGGTCGGCGTCGAGATGGTGATGTACGCGCGGCACGACGCGGCGTTTCGGGCGATCGTCAACGGTGCCGCGCTGAATCTTTGCGATACGATCGGCTTGCTGATCGCCTCACGCGTGCGCCGCGGTCCGCTCCGCGGCCGGGTCACCGGTGTCGAGCTGACCGCGGATCTGGCGGCCCGCTCGGCCGAGCAGCGCGACATTCGCCTCTATCTGTTAGGTGGCCGCGGCGACACGGCCGCGCGGGCGGGGCGCGTGCTCCAAGGGCGCTTCCCCGGGGCGATCGTTTGCGGCGCGCGCGACGGCTTTTTCGCCGAGAGCGAGAGCGACGCGGTTGCCGCGGCGATCGCCGCGTCGGGTGCCAATACGCTCTATGTCGGGATGGGCAGTCCCAAGCAAGAACGCTGGTTCGCCCGTTACGGCGCGGCCACCGGGTGCGGCGTCGGTCTAGGTGTCGGCGGTTCGCTCGACGTCCTCGCCGGAAATGTCGCGCGTGCGCCGCGCGTCGTTCAGCGGCTGGGACTGGAGTGGGCGTACCGCTTGGCGCGTGAGCCGCGGCGTTGGCGGCGCCAACTCGCGCTGCCGCGATTCGTGCTCGCCGTTGTCCGTGAGATCGCCACTGGCGCGGGCACGAGGCGCCCGACGGTGTAGGCGCGTGCGCGGCCCGGAGTTGCGTCGCCGCGCGGGACGCAACTAAGAATGCGCTGGCCTCAAGACGATATGTGAAGTATCGGAAAAGCCCGAGGTTTGCCGCGTGCGTTGAAAGTCGAACGCATCGTTCGGTCGAAACGTACAGTAACCAGACGTCAACGAATACGCTCGCCAAACGATACGCTTGGCGTTTTCGTTACGGCAACGATCCACCCCACCCCATGTCGCTGCAAGCTCGCAAATGGGGGCCCTGCGCTCGAGCGCTGGGGGCATGCGGCGACCGCGGAGCGCTCTCGAACATGAAAGCAATGATTCTCGCCGGCGGCATGAGCACGCGCCTCTATCCGCTCACGCGGACGGTCCCCAAGCCCCTTGTCCCCGTCGTCGGCGAACCGATCTCAGCGCACATCCTGCGCTGGCTCAAATCGTTCGGATACGACGAGATCGCCATCAACGTGCATTACCTTGCCGAGACCATCGAGGACCGCTTTGGCGACGGCTCGCAATTCGGCGTCAAACTGCAGTATCTGTACGAGCCCAAGCTCATGGGCAGCGCCGGCGCGCTCAAAGCGCTCGAGCACTACTTTACCGAGCCCTTCGTCGTGGTCGGGTGCGACTGCTTGACCGACGCGAATCTCGAGTCCCTCGTCGCGTTTCACCGCAAACAAAATGCGCTCGCGACGATCGGACTCGTCGAGGCCGACGAAGTTGATCAGTACGGCGTCGTCATCATGCAGGGCGACGGACGGATCACCGAGTTCCAAGAGAAACCGCCCCGCGGCACGGAACGCTCAAAGCTCGTCAACACGGGCATCTACGCGTTCAGTCCCGAAATCTTCAGGCATATACCGGCCGGCGAGTTTTATGATTTCGGCAAGCAGGTTTTTCCGTCGCTGCAGGCCGCCGACGCCGCGTTCTACGGTTACCGCCTCAGCGGCGCATACTGGGCCGACATCGGCACGCCTGACGAATACGTACGGGCGACCGCCGACGCGCTGGCCGGGCGCGTTCATCTGCGCGGCACGCGCATGCGCGGCTTGGCGAGCGACGCGATCCTGGGCGACGACGTCGTGGTCGAAGGCGACGTGCGCGTCGGCTCCCGCGCGAACCTCGGCGCGCGCGTGCGCATCATCGGTCCCAGCGTGATCGGCGACGGCGTCACCATCGGTAACGATGCGGTGCTCGAACGCGCCATCGTGTGGGACAACACGACCATCGGTGCTCGCGCCAGCCTGAGCGATACCGTCGTCGGCATCGATTTTCGCGTCGCCGACGACGCGTCGCTCAAGGATACGATCATCGCCAACGAGCCGGTCGCCCCCTAACCACGCAGCCTCCTTGCCGAGCGGAATCCGCGCGTGAAGGGATTACCGTGTGGCAGCGCATCCGGCCGTGGCTTTTTCCCGTCACGTGCCTGGGTTGCCGAACGGGTAGCGTTGCGGTGTGTGCGAACTGCGCGCCGCTCCCGGCCGAACGCATCGTCGACGTCGTCGGCGGGGTCCGGCTGGTCGCCGCAGGCAGCTACGACGGTCTGTTGCGGCGGGCGATCGTTGCGATGAAACGCGGCGAGCGAGACTACCTCGAACCATTGGCGGCCTTGCTCGCGGACCTCATCGCGCCGGGCGCCGCGGTCGTTGCGCTGCCGACCAGCCGCCGGCGGCGCAACGACCGCGGCTTCGACCAGGGTATCGAACTCGGCCGCCGGGCCGCCGCGCGTCGCGGTTCGCCGTTCTGTGACGTCCTCGTCAAGCGCGGTCTCGCCCAGCGCGGCCTGGGGCGGCGCGCCCGGCTCGAAGCCGAGCGGAGATTCGGGATACAGGCCGGGGTCGCGCTGCCGGAAGTGGCGATCGTCATCGACGACGTGTGCACGACGGGCGCGACGCTGGCTGACGGCATCGCAACGCTGCGCTCCGCCGGCGTGGCGGTCGTCGGGGCAGCGGTGCTCGCACGGACGTTGCCCGGGCGGAACTCCCGCGCGCGGGGCGCGGTTGTGCCCCACGGAGACCGCCGTACGCAAGGAGCCGATACAACGTGAAAGCTATCTGGAACGATACCGTCATCGCCGAGAGCGATGTCACCGAGGTCGTCGAGGGCAACCATTATTTTCCGCTGAGCGCGATCAAACGCGAGTATTTCCTGGACAGCCCAACCCACAGCACCTGTCCCTGGAAGGGCGTCGCGAGCTATTATTCGGTCGAAGTCGACGGCAAGACCAACCCGGACGCCGCGTGGTACTATCCGGCGCCGAAGGATGCCGCGAAGAATATCTCCGGCCACGTCGCGTTTTGGAAGGGTATCGAGGTCACCCCGTAGCCGGCGACGGCGCATACATCGCACGCGCTTGCGAACTCGCGGCGCGCGCGATCGCCGATGCGGCGCCCAATCCGCCCGTCGGCGCCGTCATCGCACGCGGCGGGATGACTCTGGGCGAAGGGTACCATCACCGGCGCGGTGAGCCGCACGCCGAAGTCGAAGCGCTCCGCGCGGCGGCCGGTGCGGGTGCCGATGTGCGCGGAGCGACCGCGTACGTTTCGCTCGAACCGTGCAATCACCACGGCACGACCGGCCCGTGTTCGGAGGCGCTTATCGCGGCGCGGATCGCGCGGGTCGTCGTCGGCGCCCGCGACCCCAACCCAACCGCGGCGGGCGGGATCGCGCGTCTGCGCGACGCGGGCATCGACGTCGAAATCACGGCCGATCCGACGGCGCTGGCGCTCATCGAACGCTTTGCCTATTGGATCGGCGCGCCGATTCCGTTCGTCACGCTAAAGATGGCGATGTCGCTCGACGGCGTGATCGCGCCCTGGCCGGGCGGCAACTTCGCGCTGACCGGCGCGCCGGCGCGCGAACGCGTGCGCGATCTGCGCTTCGAGCACGACGCCGTTATGGTCGGCGCGGGAACGATTCGCATCGACGACGCGCAGCTCACCGTGCGTCCGCATCGCACGCGCCGCAAGCCGTACGAGCGGGTCGTCGTGTGCGAGACCGATGCCGTGCCCGTCGGCAGCCGGGTCTTCGCCGCGCCGAATACGGCCCCGTCCGGCGCGTATGCGCGCACGATCGTTCTCGCGCCGGGCGGACAGCGCGAACATTTCGCCGCGCTTGAACCGGTTGCCGACGTCGTCTACGCGGGCGCCCCCGATGCGACACTGCTCGATCTCGCGGCGGCGCTGCGCGCGTTGCGCCAACGCGGCATCGCGTCCGTTCTCTGTGAAGGCGGGCCGACGCTGGCTGGGCGGCTGCTCGAACGTCAGCTTGTGCAGCGCATCGTGTGGTTCGTGGCCCCACGCTTCCTGCAAACGCCCCAGGCGGTGCCGGTGCTGACCGGCGCCGATTTGACGCGCGCGGCGAACGGGTGGCGCTTCGACCGGGTCGAACGCGTCGGTGAAGACATGCTGGTAAGCGCACGAGTGGGCCATGTTTAGCGGGTTGATCGCGCATCTCGGGCGCATCGCGCGCATTTCGGGCGATGCCGCATCGGGAATGCGCCTGCTGATCGAAGCGCCGGACGCGGTTGCGCAAGGTATCGCGCCCAAAGATTCGATCGCGGTCAACGGCGTGTGTTTGACCGCCGTCGTCGTCGAGGGCGACACGATCGCCTTTGACGTCGTGCCCGAAACCGTGCATCGTTCGACGTTCGGCGGACTGTACGCGGGCGATCCGGTCAATCTCGAATTGTCGCTGCGTCTGGGCGACCGGCTGGGCGGCCACCTCGTGTACGGCCACGTCGATGCGACCGCGCTCATTCTCGAGAAGGTTCCCGAAGGCCAGGGGCACCGCTTGACGATCGCGACGCCGCCGTCGATTGCGACCTTCATCGTGGAAAAGGGTTATGTGACCGTCGACGGCGTGAGCCTCACCGTCGCTGCGGTGGCTGCCGGACGCTTTAGCATCGCGCTTATCCCCGAGACCTCGAAACGGACCACGCTGGGCAGCAAAGATGCGGGCGCGCCGGTGAATCTCGAAGTCGATCCGGTCGCGCGTTACGCGCAAGCCGCGGTCGCGGCGTACTCGCAAAACGGCGCCTCGAACGACGAGCTCGCGTGGGCATATGAGATTTAGGCCACGCCGCCCGCCGGTTTGCGTATGCGATCGGGTGTCGTGAGCGGCTGCGTCCGCACCTGCCGCTCTCGGTGTAAGTCCGCCGCCGTCAGTTGATGATCGAGCGCCCGTTTTAATCGAGGAAACTTTTTTCGCCAGGCGGCGAGGAGGCAGCGCACTGCTTTGCCAGCGCGGGACTTGCAAGCAGTGTCCGAACATTTGCAGCCATTTTACTACAAAGTTACAAGTCGGAAAGATATCTTCCGTAATGCCAATGCGGCTTCTACGGATACTCTGCCTTGATTGCCTCAGCTTGCAACGGACGAACGCATACTGAAAAGATGGGTTGAAGGTCCCTTAATTCGCGCAACCGGCGGAAACGAATTCGCGCAACCGGCGGTAACGAATTCGCGCAACAGGCGGAAACGAATTCGCGCAACAGGCGGTAACGAATTCGCGCAACAGGCGGAAACGAATTCGCGCAACATACAAAGACGGAGGATATAAATCCCCGAACGTTCGGCGAGCACCACCAACGGTGGATGTTGACCTTTTCGGCTCCGAATAAAACTTCCGCGGTGCGCGAACATTTCGACGGTGAAGCGTTCCTCTGCAAATGTAATCGATGCCTTACGTCAGCTTAACGTTAAACGAACGCTGCGAGCAGCCGCGCGCCGCAAAGCGGATGACGAAAAGCCGATCATTTCCGTATGGAGTATGTGGCCCTTTCGAGATCTGAACACGAGCCCGAATCGCAACCAGCGTTGAAGATTCGCCCAATCGCTTTCGGCGACGCCGATTCGTATCGCAGCATTCTGGAACGCACGAGTGAAGAAGACCGCTACTGCCGGTTCTTCCATGTTGTGAATCACTTCGATTTGAGCGATATTCGACGCTTTGTCGAACCGCGGCTCGATACGATCGGTTTGATTGCCGAAGAGGACGGCGTGCCGTATGGTGTCGCGCACGCATTCTTTCTTTCGGATCACTCGGCCGAAATCGCAATCGTCGTTGCCGGCGATGTTCGGCGCCACGGTGTCGGGCACGCGCTGCTCGAACGACTGCTCGGAGAATTGCGGTCTCGCCAGTTCACCGAAGTCATCGCCATGGCGCTTTCGGTGAACAGCAGTTTCGCGCACCTCGCGGCGTCGGTCGGGATGACCCCTTCGGGGCCGCTCGACGGGATGACGACCTGGACGCTTTCGGTCCCGGTGGAGGCGTAGACCGGCCGGCGTCGGTCTCGCTTTCTCGAATGACGCCAAGCTCACGCGTTTCGTCCAGGTCCGAAACGAAATCGGTCAGTGCGTCGACCCGGCTCGAAGGTCGCCCGAGAGTGACCCTCTCCGTCTCGCTCGAAGCGCACGCCCCTTGAACGAGCACGACGTGATTATCCCGCCTAGTCGGTCGACTTCGTCGACCTTCGCGTACGCGGCTTCGCCGCAAGCCACCCGTCGGCATGTGTCGGGTAAACCCGGCACATTCCTAGTCTAGGCGACTGGGCCGTCTGCGAAGCGTGCTATCGCCGGTGCGGAGTCGTTTTTTGTCGCAGCACGTGACCAATGGACGCGTCCACCGCAACCGCAAACCATGCACACCGGGCACTGAGCCGACAATTGTCGGAACGCAGATCAAATAGGAAGCGCAGCAACTTTGTTGCGAGCGGGGGAGGAACCGCTGCTCGTGGAGGATATATTTTGCGTCCGCAAACTTTGCGTCCGCCAATGAGGTAATCCGCAGACATGAATGTCGTCGATCCCGCTGCTGCCGGCCATGACGCAATCGAAGCGCTGTTTCATGAAGAGCGGCTTTTTTCGCCGGATCCGAAATTTGCCGCGGCTGCCAACGCTCAGCCGGGGATCTACGAGGAAGCCGACCGCGATTACGAAGCGTTCTGGAAATCGTGGGCCGACAAACTCGAATGGATCGAGCCCTACCAGAAGGTCCTGGAGTGGAACGAACCCTTCGCGCAGTGGTTCGTCGGCGGCAAACTCAATGTCTCGGTCAACTGCCTCGATCGCCACGTGAAGGCCGGCTTGGGCGAACGCGTCGCGTACTATTTCGAGGGCGAACCGGGCGATCGCTGGACGATCACCTATGCCGAATTGCTGCGCGACGTCTGCCGCTTCGCCAACGGGCTGCGCAAGCTGGGCGTCAAGAAAGGCGACCGGGTCGCGATCTACTTGCCGATGATTCCGGAACTGCCGGTGGCGCTGCTGGCCTGCGCGCGCATCGGGGCGGCTCACTCGGTGATCTTCGGCGGCTTCTCGGCCGACGCGATCGTCGACCGGGCCAAGGACGCCGAATGCGTCGCCATCATCACCGCCGATCAGGGCTGGCGTCGCGGCAAGAAGGTCCCGCTCAAAGAGACCGTCGACGTCGCGCTCGAGCAGACGCCCTCGGTCAAACACTGCATCGTGACCAAACGCGTCGGCGACCCGGCCACGATGCAGGCCGGCCGCGACATCTGGTGGGACGACCTCGTCGCGGGCGAAGCCGACACGTGCGAACCCGCGGCAATGGACGCCGAGGATCTGCTCTTCTTGCTGTACACGAGCGGGACGACGGCGAAGCCCAAGGGGATCATGCACACCAC
>PLAE01000154.1 GCA_003134035.1 Candidatus Velthaea versatilis | reverse complement strand
ATCGGCGTTTCCGATGGGGCAACGGCCTGAAGGTCCGGGGTTGCCGGCCAAGGACGAAACGCTGCCGCCCACCACGACGCTGGCCGTGACGGCGCCGGTCGCGCGGGGCGCCGGCGCCAGCGGATGCGGACAATTCGAGAGAATCGCCAGCACGTTCATCTCCGCCCGCAGATCGATATACCGGTCGACGGGTTCGGGATCGTCGTGCCAAGCAAACCCGCCGGCATCGGTCGTGCGCGCGTCGGCGAAGAACGTGATGCACGGCCCGATATCGCGCTTGCTCAAGCCGTGCTTAGCCGCGGCGAGCAAAAAATTCTCGCGCGTGTTGCGCGGATGCGGCGACGAGTCCGTCCGCGCCGCCGTCGCGCGCGTGCTTCCGCCCAAGAGCGTATCGTGCCGTCCGCTGGTATCTTCGGTCATGGCAAGGAGCACTCGGCCCATGTCCGAGAGCAGCAGCCGTCCGGCGCACAGCCGCGCGTTCCACTGGACCTTGACGGTATCGCCCGCGTTGTAGCGCTCACTGGGATCGTCGGCATTCCAGAAAAACGCCGAGACACCGGGCGTCCCCGAGGTGTTGACGATGCGCAGCGTCTGGCCCCGCGCGAGCCGCCCGCTCCAGTACCAACCGCCCGGGATCGTTGCCAAAGCGATGCCCTCGGCGCTCTCGGGCGGCTTGGGCGCGCTCGCAGCCGAGGCGGAATCGAAGACGGCGGCGTTCGACAGTGCCGCCTGCTTGAGCTCGAGGTAACGGGCTCGATGTTCGGCCGGCGAAAGCGCATCGATCGCGCCGGTGTCGATCACCCCTTGTTCTGCTCCCACACCTGGTTCTGTGGCTCATGCCCCCGCCGGGCCGTTCGCCAAATGGCTAGCGAAGGCTTGGCGCAATGCGACAACGCAACGCGCCGCGCACGGCCGCGGCACGGGCAAGCCCAAAGCCCGCTAAATCGAGGCCCACACATCGAGCTTGGTTTTTACTTTGCCGATCACGGCGTCGGTGAATTCGGTCGTCGACGCGTGTCCGCCGAGGTCGCTCGTCGCCGTGCCCTCGCGCACGCTTTCGAGCGTCGCTTCGTACAACGCGCGCGATGCGGTGGTCGCGCGCCGGTCGTCGATGTAGCCCAGCAGGGCGGCGGACGCGAGGATCATCGCCATCGGGTTGGCGACGTTCTTGCCGAACAGCCGCGGCGCGGTGCCGTGCGGCGCTTCGGCCATCACGACGTTGGGGCGCAGATCCGCGCTGAACGAGAGCAGCACCGACTCAGCGCCGGCGATCGAACCAAACAGCTGCATCACGAGGTCCGACAGGCAGTCGCCGTCGCGGTTGAGCGACGGGATGACCATCGGATCGCCGGCCGTCGCGATGAGCAGGGCGTACGTGGCGTCGATGAGCTGCGGTTCGTACTCGACCTCCGGGTGGCGCTTCGCGGCCGCGTCCATCTCCTCTTTGAGCATGCCTTCGTACACCGGGCTCACGGTGTATTTCGGACCGCCGAACACTTTGGCGTTCATGCGCCGCGCATGGAAGAACGCGTACTCGGCGACGTTGCGGCAGACCGAACGTTCGATGCGCTCGGTGCGGTACGCGACTTCGTCGAGGCCGCTGCCTTCGCGCCATTCCTTGGCGCCGTACGCGTCACCGACAGCCATGCGCACGACCGAGATCGGCGCGTGGATCCCGGCGACCGGACGTACTCCGGGGATGCGGCGACCTGTGCGCACGATCACCTCGCCGTCGATTTCGCGCCGCAGGATGGCATTGGGTGAGCCGACGTCGTCGCGCGTCTCGGGCGTGATCGTCGCGGCTTTGAGACCCAGCTTCGCCGCTTTCATCGCGATCGCTGCTTCGTGCACGATCGCATTGTTGGTCGCGCGCCGCTTTTCGAGCGACAGATCGAAGTGCACGAAGTCGATATCGAGACCGATCACGTCGGGCGCCAGCACGCGCAGCGATTCATCGAGCAATTCTTGACCGGTCTGATCGCCGTCGAGGACGACGATGGTTGGCTTGGGCACGCAAACGTTCCTTAAAAACAAAACGACGTGGAGTCCTGACGCCGGATTTGCGACGCTTCGCGCGGGTGCTGGCGGAGTCCGGTAGGCGCGCGAAGTATTCCTCGCGGTAATGGCACGCGTACGGCGTAAGGCCGCGGCGGCAACACGGTTGAATTTCGAGCTGGCGGGGATCGCTGCGCTCGGTTTGGCATTGCTGCTCGGAATCGCAATCGTTCTTCCCGCCGGGCGAACCGGTGCCGCCGGCGGATTCACCGCCCACGCGATGCGCAGCCTCTTCGGCGGCGCCGCCGGGTGGTTTCCCTGCCTGATCGCGCTCATCGGCGCGATCGTGTTTCTTGAAATCAACGTCCCCAAGCTGATCGCGACGCTCGGCTCGGCGGCGGTGGGCTTCTTCATCATCGTCGACACGGCGCTGGGTCCGCAGGGCGGCATGCTCGGGCGCGCGCTCGACCACGCACTGGGCGCGCTGCTGGGCGACGTCGGCGAAAAGATCGTGCTCGTGATCGCGGCGCTTTCGATCGCGGTCTGGATCACGAACGTCTCGGTCAAAAAGGTCATCGGCTGGTGCATTTCACGGATCGCCGCTTTACGGCCGGCGCCCCGCCCGGCGCAGCGCGCCGCGGCTGGTGCGCCGGCCGCCGCGCCCGGTCCGCAATCGCTGCGCGAAGCCTTTCATCTGCCGGTGCCGGTGCCGAAAACTGCCCGGCCGTCGGCCGTCGCGCCGGCGGCCGGCGCCGCACCCGCGCCGAAGGCGGGCCGCGGCGACCGTGTTCCGGCACAGCCGGTCTACGATGTCGAGGAGGACGAGTTCGTCGAAGATCCCGACGACGAGGAACAGGAATACGAAGACGACGAGGACGCGGATGAATACGAACCCGACGAGGTCCTCGACGCAGCCGACGCTGAGGTCCACGCCGGCGGCGACGAGGATGCGAACGACGAGGTTGTCGCGCTGGGTCGCGCCGGGCTCGACGAGGATGAGAACGAACCGGTCGCCGGCGACTACGAGCCGGCCGGGCCGCGGCGCTCCTACCGGCTGCCCGATTTGACGCTCTTCGATCCGCCCCAAAAGCAGCACGTCGACGAGTCGAACCGCGCGACGATTCTCGAAGACACGCTGGCCTCGTTCGGGGTCGGCGCCAAGGTCGTGCACATCGAGCGCGGGCCGTCGATCACCCGCTACGAGCTGCGCCCCGAGCGCGGCGTTAAAATATCGCGCATCTCGGCGCTGACCGACGACCTCGCCCTCGCGCTCGCGGCCACCTCGGTCCGGATCGAAGCGCCGATTCCCGGGAAGTCGGCGGTCGGCATCGAGGTCCCCAACGCGACCGTTTCGATCGTTGCGATCCGCGAAATTCTCGAAGCGCTGCCGCAGCGCGGCACGGTGCCGCCGCTCAACATGGCGCTGGGCAAGGATATCACCGGCCGGGTCGTCTTCGGCGATCTGGGTAAAATGCCGCATCTGCTCGTCGCGGGCGCGACGGGCTCGGGCAAATCGGTGTGCCTCAACTGCATCATCGCGACGCTGCTCGCCACCGCCACGCCGGATCACGTGCAGTTGCTCATGATCGATCCCAAGCGCGTCGAGCTCACGGTCTACAACGGCATTCCCCACCTCATCAAGGAGGTCATCACCGACGCCAAGCTGGCGGCCGGCGCGCTCTTCGAGATGACCAAAGAGATGGACTCGCGCTACGAGCGGTTCGCCAAAGCCGGCGTGCGCAAAATCGAAGAGTTCAACGCGAAATTTCCGGACGACAAACTGCCCTACGTCGTCATCATCATCGACGAGCTGGCCGACCTCATGCTCGTCGCGCCGGCGCGCGTGGAAACGACGATCTGCCGGATCGCGCAGCTCGCCCGCGCGACCGGCATCCACCTCGTGGTCGCGACGCAGCGGCCCTCGGTCGACGTCATCACCGGGATTATCAAAGCCAACATTCCGTCGCGCATCGCCTTCGCGGTCAGTTCGCAGGTCGACTCGCGCACGATTCTTGACATGGGCGGCGCGGAACGGCTGCTCGGCCGCGGCGACATGCTCTACTTGCCGATCGACGCGCCCAAGCCCGTGCGCTCGCAGGGCGCCCTTGTCACGAGCGCCGAGATTAACCGGCTCGTGGAGTTCTGGGCGCGGCAGGCGCGGCCCGAGAATCTGCTCGACGTCGAGGTCGTGCCGATCGAAGCCGACGAGGAGGCCAAGAGCAGCGCGGATCCGCTATGCTACGAGGCCGCGAAGTTCATCATCGAAACGAACTACGCGTCGACCGCCCAACTGCAGACGCAATTTTCGATCGGTCATCCACGCGCGGTGCGCTTGATGAAGCAGCTCGAAGAGTTCAAAGTCGTCGGCGCGCACGAAGGCACCAAGCCGCGCAAGATTCTGCTCGGCCTCATGGACCTCGAGATCATCGCGCCGCGTTTGGGGAAGACCGACAAGCAGCCGGAATTGTTTTGACGCCGGCCGCCGAGCGCCGCAGCGATATGTTGGCTGCCGGCGCCGTCTTGGTCGCGGTCGCGGTGCCGTACGTTCTGCTCGGGCAGGAGGTCTCGCACGTGCCGCCGGCCGGGATCGACGCCGTCGCGCGCGGCGTTGCCGGCGAAGCACCGGCGGTCGCGTGGGTGTTCACGGCGTCGTGCCTGTGGCCGGTGCTCGCCACGTTCGGCGTGATCGGCGCGGTCGTCGCGTTGCGCGACCGTGAGTGGCGGGCGCGGATCGTGTTCGCGATCCTCACCACGCTGGGTGGCTGGCAGATCAGCAACGTGCTCAAAGATCGGTTCACCCGGCCGCGCCCGGAGTATTGGATCGTTTACCACGAGACGACGTATTCGTATTCGAGCGGGCATGCGATGTTTGCGACGATCGTGTACTGGCTGTGGGCCTACTACGTCGCGCGGAGCGAGCTGCGACCCGGTCTGCGCTATCCGCTATGCGCGGCGCTTATTTTGTGGGGCGTCGGCGTCGTGTGGTCGCGGCTTGCGCTAGGCGCGCACTACCCGACCGATCTCGCCGGCGGCGTGCTGCTGGGCGTCGCGATGATCGCGCTCGCAACGCTGGTCGCGCGGCTCATCGCCCCCGCGGCGCGCGTGCTTTGATAGCGCGCCCGATATGGTGTCGATTGTCGGGCCAAAACCGCGTGGGGGCGGATGCATGCCCCGGCCGACTGCCGGCGCGACGCAGCGCGAGTCGAGTCTTAACTCACGTTGTCGTGCAGGTGCGCATGCTCGCGCAGCCACTGCTGCCACTCGCGCCGAAACACATACATGTCGGCTTCGTCGCGTGGCGCCTGGTCTTCGACCCGCCGCTTTATTTCAGCGATCGGCAGGCCGGCGATCACGCGGATTTCGTGAAGCGGACCTGGCGACATGATTTCGAGGTATTCTCCATCGTACGCCAGTCGTACGTGTCCATCGTCGCCAAGGCTCTCAACTAAGGCGTCGTAAGCGGTCCGCGACACTTTGAGCCGGACCACTTGGTCGTACGCGGTTATTGGGATTACGAGCGTGGTCGTCATGCGGCTAACCTCCGATTGCCGAATTCTCCAGCGGGCGAAAAAGACTTTTGCAGCGGCGCAGTGATCGGACTGCGCGGGGATCGGAGAATAGCAGTCAAGCCACCGACGGGGTCGGCAACCTGACCGCAATGTGCCGTCTGGTCGCGCGCGGTTAGCTCAAATATCGACGATGACTTTAAGCGCCTTCGTCGCGGCGGCACGCCCGAAGGTATCGTACGCTTCCAGTGTGTCGGCATGACGGAAGTGGTGCGTGATGAGCAGTTTAGGATCGATCTTCTTTGCTTCGACCGTTCGCAGCAACAGCGGCGTCGTAACGGTGTCGACCAGCCGGGTCGTGAGCGCGATGTTGTGCGACCACAATCGTTCGAGGTGGAGATCGACTTTTTTTCCGTGCACGCCGATATTGGCCAGTGTGCCGCCCGCCGCCACGATCGCTTCGCAGACGCCGAAAGTGGCCGGCACGCCGACCGCCTCGATCGCCGTGTCGACCCCACGGCCGCCGGTGATCTGCATGACGCTCTCGGCCGCCTTGCCGTCCACATTGTTGACGACCACCGTTGCGCCCAGCCGCTTGGCGGTAGCGAGCCGGTTGTCGTCGACGTCGATTACGATGATTTGCGCGGGCGAATAAAATTGCGCCGTCAGCAGCGCCGCGAGTCCGACCGGTCCCGCACCGACGATCGCGACCGTCGCGCCCGGCTCGACTTTGCCGTTGAGTACCCCGCACTCGTAGCCCGTCGGCAAAATATCGCTGAGCATCACCAGTGCCTCTTCATCGCTGCCCGGGGGGATCGGATGCAGACTGGTGTCGGCATGAGGAATGCGTACGTACTCCGCCTGCGTGCCGTCGATGAGATGACCGAGGATCCAGCCGCCGTCACTGCAGTGCGAATACATGCCCTTCTTGCACGCCGCACATTTCGCGCACGACGTGATACACGATATGAGCACGCGGTCACCGGGGTTGAACTCCGTTACCGCGGTGCCGACCGACTCGACGACGCCCACCCCTTCGTGACCGAGGATGCGGCCGGGCTCGCAGCTTGGGACGTCGCCTTTGAGGATATGCAGATCGGTTCCGCAAATCGTCGTCTTGGCAACTTTGACGACGGCATCGGTCGGTTTTAGCAGCGTAGGACGCGGCCGGTCTTCGAGCGTTTTCTTTCCCGGGCCGCCGTAAACGAGCGCCTTCATCGTGCCGGTCGGCGCCGGTGTTTCGCTCGGGTGCGTCATGACTTTGGTGGCGGTCATTGTTCATCTCCCTCTGACGTAAGCACAATACTCCTGCACCGCGCACATGCTCCCGCGCTATACGGGGAGTTCCGCACGATGCGCCATGTACGCATAGCAGATGCACAGTCGTTCGTCCCGTGGCGCGGCGGTATAAAATTGGTGAAAGCCTAATATCTTACACGGGCGACTTCAATCGACTGCTACGGCGAGTTATTGTCACGCGCGCGCCGACTTGAAGCGCGCCCGCTGCTCGACGCCGCATTCGCGCAATCGGCGTAAGGACGGCGCGCGTTCGAGGCGAACTTGATGCTCGATCGCAACGAGCAAAGCGCAAAGCGCTTCCCGATCTGAAGCAGCAGGGCTTCACTGAGTGCGCCGCCGAGCTACGGCGTGCCCGAACACGCGCACGGTGGCCAATTTCCGGATGCAACGAAATACGGTCCACCGGCGAATTCGACGAGGTCGTGCCGAAAGGACGTCGACCGGCGACGCGACGGTCGCGTGGTGGCGGAGGGCGGCGACGTTCCTCCGAATCAGAGGCCACCGATGAGAGTCCGCGCAACGATCCTCGCATTGAGCTTGGCGGTAGTCGCCCACCCGGCCGGCGCACAAACGCACGGCGGATGCACGACGTCACCGGCAAAGTTCGCCGGCCAAGGCCCGACATTCACGCTGCCCCCCGAGCTGAAGAACACGTCGAAGACGATCGCCTTCGAGATCGACATCGGCAGCGACGGCCGCGTACGGGGGTTGCAGATGGATCAGAACTCGGGCGACGGAGCCGTCGATTTGAGCCTGCGCCAAACGCTGCAAGCGGCGGCATACGAGCCGCCGCAGACAGGCTGCGTCGCGTATAGCGGCAGCATGTACGTTCGCTACGACTTGCCGGCGCCGTACGCCCCGCAATCTGCCACGCCCCCAAAGCTCAATACCAATTGCACACCGTACGTATTGGCGTTTCTCAGTCCGGCTCCACGCGACCGAAGGCGCACCGGCAGTGCGACCGTCGCGGTCGAACTCGACGCCGCGGGTACGCAAACCGCAACGCCGGTGCTGCGCAAAAGTAGCGGCTCGCCAGTGCTCGATGCGGAAGCGCTGCGCATCGCGAAAACCGGCCAGTACAACTTTCTGCGCGAAAGCTCGTGCGTGCCGCAGCCGTTCACCTATAATCTCGAACTGACGTTTGAGTGATCAGTCGCAGCGGCGCTGTGCACCGCCCCGAGTCGCGGTAGCGAGCGATCGCGCACGGCCACTGAAATCGAGCAGCTTTCAAGTCAAGTCCGGCGTTTAGCGAGAATCTCGCCGAAGACGATCGCTTTGAACTCGACCAGCGGAGCATCAGTCTTTTCGACCCGCATGCGCAGCAGTGCGCCCTCCCAGCTATTCAAGACAAATCGACCCAGCAACGCAGCCGGAAATTGGTCGCTCAGAGTCCCCTGTTCCTGAGCCTGCGAAATACACTCTTCGAAGAGCCTACTCCAGGCGTTGAATTGCTCAACAAGCCGCCCACGCACGACCTCGCTGTGATCCGCGACCTCGGCGCTAAAATTTCCCAACAGGCATCCCTTAACAAATCCGCTCGCCTTGAGCGCGTTGATCCGATCGTCGAAATAGGCCTCCAAGCGGTCCAGCGGCGGAGCATCGTTGTTGACGAGGATCTCGCGCAGTTTCTTTTGACCCCAGTGGAAATACGCGTCGATCACCTCCGCCGCGAAGGCCTCTTTGCTCGTGAAGTGGTTGTAGAACGAACCTTTGGGCACATTGGCACGCTCGACGATACTCTGAATGCCCGTCGCCGCGTAACCGTCGGCGTGAATCATCTGTAGGCCCGCTTGCACGAGATTGTTGCGCGTGTCAGGTTTCGGCTTCGGGCCGGGGCGGGCGGGAGAAACGTTCACGCAAAATGTCCTTGACTAATTCAAGACGACCGGTCATATTATCTTCAGTAACGGTATCGCCGTTCCCTTTCCACCAGGAGATTGGCCATGGTCTCGAAGCTCAGCGTACGGATCCCCGCCGACGACGGCGTCGAACTCGGAGCGTGGCTGTTTGTGCCGGCGGGCGCCGGGACGCACCCGGCCGTCACGATGGCGCACGGCTTTGCCGGGATCATGGAGCACGGCCTCGAGCCCTTCGCGCAAGCGTTCGCCGCGGCGGGATTCGTCGTGCTGGTGCACGACCATCGGAACTTTGGGACGAGCGGCGGCGAGCCGCGCAACGACGTTAATCCCTGGACGCAAATAGCAGACTGGCGTCGCGCGATCTCCTACCTCGAATCGCGTCCAGAAGTTGATTCGAACCGGATTGGTCTATGGGGCACAAGCTATGCCGGCGGACACGCGATCGTTCTCGGCGCCACGGATCGTCGCGTGCGTTGCATCGTGGCACAAGTTCCGACGATCAGCGGATACGAGCAGGGATTACGACGCGTGTCGCCTGATGCTCTGCCCGCACTCGAGAACGCTTTCCGCGAGGACGACCGAGCGCAATTGCGCGGCGAGCCGCCGCGCCGTCAAGCGGTCGTGAGCGCCGACCCGACCGTGACCGCCGCTTACCGCTCGCACGACGCGATCGGTTTCTATCTCCAACCGATCCCCGCAGATCTTTGGTCGAATTCCGTCACCCTTCGCTCCACGCGTGCCGCGCGCCTGTACGAGCCAGGCATTTGGATTTCGCGCGTATCACCAACACCGTTACTCCTCATGGTCGCTCGCGACGACACGCTTACGGTCGCCGACCTCGCGCTGGCGGCGTATGAGCGAGCCCTCGAACCAAAGCGGCTAGCGCTCATCCCGGGCGGCCATTTCTCACCGTATACCGACCAGTTTGCACTGGCGGAAGCCGCCGCAACTGGCTGGTTCCGGGAGCATCTCGGTTCCAACGCCGTCACCAGCACCCGCATCTTCGCCCATGCGAATGGAGCATAACGATGATCACACGGCAAACCGAACGCGTCGACCTTCACTGGGACGTGCTCGTCAGTAAGCGCCCGGGCCTAGGACGCGATCTACCGGCCGGCAACGAAGACCTGCGGTGGGTGGCGAATTCTTCGACGCTCATCTCTGGTGAGCGCGACGCGGTTCTCGTCGACACGCTCCTCACCGTCGACCAATCGCAGACGCTGGTCGATTGGGTCGTTGCCAGCGGCAAGGACCTCACCGCGATTTACATCACGCACGGTCATGGCGATCACTGTTTCGGCATCGCGCCGCTGTTGCAGCGCTTCCCTCGCGCAAGGGCGATCGCGAGGCCCGAAGTCGTCGATGCCATGCGTGAGCAGACATCGCCGGCGGTGCTCGACAATTTCTGGCGCAGACTCTTCCCGGCCCAAATTCCCGAGCGTCTCCTTGTCGCCGAAGCGCTCGAGGGCGATGGCTTCGAGTTGCACGGAAACGAATTGGTCGCCTTGAATGCCGGACGGACCGATACGGCTCATTCGACCTGCCTTTACGTCCCCTCCATCGGGCTCATCGTCGCCGGCGACGTGGTCTACAATGGAATCCATCCCTACCTTGGCGAGACCGATAAGCAAAGTCGGCTCGAATGGATTTCCGCGCTCGACAAACTTGAATCGCTCAAACCGCGAGCGGTGATCGCCGGGCACAAAGTGCCCGAAAACGCCGACGATCCTCGGATCATCGGCGAGACCCGGAAATATCTCCAGGATTTTAACCGCCTCGACGCAGCCACGCAGACCGCGCGCCAACTCTATGACGCGATGCTCGAACTCTATCCCGATCGCGTTAACCCGGGCTCCCTTTGGGGTGCCGCAAACGCCGCGAAGTCGCAAGCGGAAGCCGCACAAGCGCTTTCGCGCTGACGATCCTTGCGGCAGGGCCGGCAACCGCCGCGAACCCACGTCGACCGATCCGCTGGACGCTCGAACCTTGAGTGTCATCGGACGACTGGAAGATTGCCTCTGAGATCATCCTTCCCGTGCCGGCTACACCCGCCCTCGAGCGAGCGCTCCCAACCTGTTTCTAGACTTCCATCACCACGGGGATGACGATCGGCTTGCGGCGCGAGCGCTCGAAGATGGCTTTCGAGAGGCCGTTGCGGATGTGGTCTTTGACCGTGCCGACGTCGCGAATGCCTTCGACCGAACAGTCGTTGAGAATCTGGGTGAGTTTGGCCTTGAGCTCGTCCATCACGCCGCCCGCTTCGGGTAAGTAGAACACTCCGCGCGAGACAAGATCCGGCCCGGCGACGACGCGCGCTTCTTCGGCGTCGACGGTCACGACGACCATCATGATGCCGTCGCCGGCGAGATGCTTGCGGTCGCGCAAGATCGCGTCGCCGACGTCGCCGACGCCCGACCCGTCGACCATCACGTTGCCGCCATAGGTGCGCCCGACCTTATCGGCGGTCTCTTTGGTGAACTGGATGACGTCGCCGTTCTCGATGACGAACACGTTGTCGCCCGGCACGCCGGTTTGCCGCGCGAGGTTCCCGTGCGTGGCGAGCATGCGGTATTCGCCGTGCACCGGGATGAAGTAATCGGGCCGCACCAAGTTGAGCATCAACAGCAGTTCCTCTTGCGAGGCGTGGCCGGAAACGTGCGCCATCCCGGTCGAACCGTGGATGACCGTCGCGCCCAAGCGGTACAAATTGTTGATCGTCTTGGAGACGCTCTTCTCGTTGCCCGGGATCGGCGTCGCGCTGATGACGACCGTGTCGCCTGGCACGATGCGCAGCTTCTTGTGATCGCGCACCGAGAGCCGGGTCAGCGCCGACATCGGCTCGCCTTGCGAACCCGTCGTCATGACGACGACGGCTTCGGCGGGATAGTCGTCGACCGATTCGAGGCGGATGACCATCCCGGGCGGAATATCGAGGTAGCCCAGTTCGGTTGCGAAGTGCACGACGTTGGAGAGCGAACGGCCCAAAAACGCGACCTTGCGGCCGAAGCGCTGGGCCTGATCGACGACTTGCTGAATGCGCGGCACGTTGGAAGCGAACGAGGTGACGATGATGCGCCCTTTGGCGCGCGCGAAGATGTTGGCGAACGCCTCGCCCACGATGCGCTCCGAGAGCGTGTAGCCGGGCCGCTCGGCGTTGGTGGAATCGGCGAGCATACACAGCACGCCGCCTTGGCCGACCCGCGCGATCGAGGCGAAATCGGCTGGTTTGCCGTCGATCGGCGTCTGATCGAATTTGAAGTCGCCGGTGTGGAAAACGGTGCCCAGCGGCGTGCGAATCGCCAGCGCGCAGGCACCGGCCAAGCTATGGTTGATGTGGATGAACTCGGTCGCGATCCCGCCGTACGTGACGGTGTCGCCCGGATTGACCGTCACGAGGTTGAGTTCGGCCGGTTTGTGCTCTTTGAGCTTCGCGCGAATGAGCGCCAGGGTCAGCGGCGTGCCGACCACCGGAATCGAGAACTCGCGCAGCAAGTAGGGGATGCCGCCGATGTGGTCCTCGTGGCCGTGCGTCACGAGCAGCGCCCGAAATTTTGCGGCGCGTTCTCGGACATACGAGAAATCGTTGATGACGATATCGACGCCGAACATTTCGTCGTCGGGGAACATCAAGCCGCAATCGACGACGATGAGGTCCTCGTTGGTCTCGATGACCGTCATGTTGCGCCCGATCTCACCGCAGCCGCCCAGCGGAATAATGCGCAGGTACTCTTCTTCGGGCGGTGCCGGAACGACGAGGGTATCCGGGTACGACTGACCGTTAGGTTGCAAATTTCCGTCCTTGATCGTGGGCCCGCCGCGCGTGATGGGCAGTCGTATGACTTTGACCCTCTTTGGACCCTTGCCCGCTATTGTGGCGTTCCTGGCTATTCTGACTCCGACGCCGCCTGCCTATGCGGATAGGGGCCCGTGCTTGCTTTCCACGCAAGCGCCGGCGGCCGATACGCAACGCCGCATCGGCCTGTATTCGCCGCGCGTGCGGCATTCGACGGTCGCGTATCTTCGGCTGCGCTTGCTCGAACTGCGCGAGGAAGGGCTCGATCGGGCACGGGCCGCGATCGAACGGCGTCTGAGTATTGATGATCTGTTGGCCGCACCGCCGGCGCCGCAACCAGCCGGCGCCGGACACGCCGGCCAAGCGCCGCGTCCGGACGGGAAAGCGAAGTGCCCCGCGCGACGAAACGACGAGCCGTGACGATGAAGTTCGGCGCACATAGCCCTAGCGCTGAGGTGCGCATGCTGTTCGTGGCAGCGGCGGCTGCCGCATCGCTGCTCGCGCATCCTGCGGTGGGAAACGCGCAAGCACAGCCGCTCGACTTGCGCGGCGCCGTCGAGTACGCGCTCGATCATAGCGCGACCATCGCGAGCCGGCGCGCGACGCTCGCCGGCGACGAGGCGCAGTACGCCAAAGACCATGCCAATGAATATCCGCCGGTGACCGGTCTGCTGCAAAATCAGCTCTCGAAAACGTCGAACGCGTCGACCGGCTCGCTCGCACAATACGGCATCGGCCCATCCGGCAGCATCACGCCGTTTTCGCAGAACACAGCGCAGCTCGGAACGCAGTGGACGGTCTACAACGGCTCGTACAATCAGGTCCTCGCCCAGCGCGCCAAGCGTCAAGTCGAAACCGACCGCGACGATTTGCGCCGCGCGCAGCAGCAGTTGGCGCAGGACGTGAGCAACGCGTACTACGCGGTTTCGGTTCGGCGCGAGACGGTTCGGTTGGATGACGCCGATCGATCGTATCAGCAAGCGCTGCTGCAGGTCGCGCGCGACAACGAACGCGTCGGCCGGGCGGCCGGAGTCGACGTGCTGCGTTCGCAAGTGAACGCCTTGCGCGCGCAAGCGGTATTGACGACGGCGCGATCCGACGAAGCCACCGGCCGCGAAACGCTCGCATCGACGATCGGCGCGCCGCCCGACACGGCCTTCGCCTTCGAGGAGACGTTGCCCGAACCGCCGCTCATGACGACGCCGCTGGCCGACCTCATCGCCGCCGCCGAAGCCAACCGGGCCGATATCGCGGGCGCGCAGGCCGCGCTCGCCAACGCGCGGCTCTCGAATTCGATCATCGACACGGACCGGCTGCCGACGCTGGCCGTCAACGCCGCGTTCGGCAACTCGTTTACGCCCACCCAAGGTGGCCTCCAGGCCAACCCGTTTACCGGGCTGCCCGTAGCCGGCACCGGCGGCCGCGGCTCACCGGGCTTCTGGCAGATCGGCGCGACCGAAACGCTGCAGATCGGCTTTGTCGAGTACGGCTCGCGTCACGCGCAGCATCGTGCGGCGCACTTCGCGATCGACTCCGCTCAGCGGACCCTCGCCACCACCCGCTACGCGGTGGAGACGGACATCCGCCAGGCCGTGCGCGGCGCCCAGACGGCGGCCGCCAATCTGGCTACGGCGAAGCAGGCATCGGCGCTGGGCGCCGAGTCGGCGCGCATCGCACAATTGCAATACAAGAACGGCTTGATCTCGCTCACCGACGCGACTCAAGCCGAACGCGACAACCTGTCGGCGCAAAACGACTTGGTGAACGCCCGCGTCAATTACATCGATGCCGTGGTGCATTTGCGGGTCGCAATCGGAACGAGCGATCCGCTCGCGATCGTCGACTTGCGCGCGTCATGACGCGCCGGCGCGGCTTCATCGTGCTCGCCGGCGCGCTCCTGCTGATCGTGGCGATCGGCGCCTTCGCCCTGGGCCGGCCGCACGACACGCCGGTCGAGGCGCGACTCGAAACGGTGGCCTACTCCCATTTCATCACGCGGCTGCCCGAAACGGGCGTCGTGCAGCGGCCGCACATCCAGACGCTTTCCGCGCTGGTTTCGGGCAATGTCGCGCAAGTGTTCGTCAACCCGGGCGATCGGGTGCGCCCCGGTCAACTGCTCGTCGCGCTCGCGAACCCCCAGCTCCTCAGCAGCGCGGCTGGGGCGCGCGCCGCCTACGAAGCGGCGTCCGGCCGAGCCGCGTCCGCCGTTCAAACCAACACGCTGCTGCCGGCGCAGAACGCCTCGAGCGTCGTGCAGGCCGAGTTCAACCTCGAACAGGCGAAGTCCAATCTGAGCCAGGCGATCACCGATCAGAAGAACGGCGCCCAGTCCGGTTTGGGCTACGGCGGAACCACCGCTGAATCGCAGCGCGTGAGCGCCGACGCGAACGTCGCGGGTGCGCGAACGAGTTTGCGTGAAGCCCAGCGCATCTACGACGCCGATAAAGATTTGTACGCGAACCGGGCGATTTCCAAAGATGCGCTCAGCCAGCAAGCCGCACGGCTGGATCAAGCCAAAATTGCCGCCGATCAAGCCGAGCACCAGCGCCGGGACACCTATGCGCAGTTGCAGCAGAACGTGTCGGTGCTCGCCGACCGCGTTCGGGCAACGCGGGACGCCGTCCGGCAAGCGCAGGCCGCGCTCGACGCCGCCAAGCTCCAGGCCGCGCAGAACAAGTCGGGCGACGTCACGGCGGCGCGCGGCGACGAAGCCGAACGCCTCAACGATTGGCGCTACGCGCAAGATCAAGTCGCGCGGCTCGAGATTCGCGCACCCTACGCCGGCATCGTCCAAACGATCGCGACGCAAAGCGCCGATTCGCTGCGCCCGCTGCAGCCCGGCGACAACGTGAGCGCGGGCCAAGCGGTCCTGACCCTCGCCGCCGACGGCGGGTTCATCGTGCGCGCACGCGTCGATGAACAGGACATCGCCCAGGTCCGCGTCGGCGACGCCGCGCGCGTCAGCGGCGAGGATTTAGCCGACAAGACGCTGGCCGCTCACGTCGCGGCGATCGGCGAAGTCGCGCAGAAGAGCGACGATCCGGCCAACACCTCCCGTCAGATCATCACCACCGTCCAACTCGATCGCTCGCTGCCATATCTGCGCGACGGGATGAACGTCGACGTCGACATCGTAACGGCCGATCGGCCGCACGTCATCGCGGTCGAAAACGAAGCGATCCGGCGCGACGACGGCGGCGGCGCCCCGTACGTCTTCACGGTTCGGCCGTCCGACGGACGCGCGGTTCGCACGCCCGTCCGGCTGGGCGCCGCGAACGATACGCAGACGATCGTCGCGGCGGGCCTCGAACCCGGCGACCGGGTCGTCGTGGACCGCAATCCGGCGATCGTCGAAAACGTACCGGTCAGGCCGGCGCCGTCGCCCGCGCCGACCGGCGGCGCGGCATGAACCGGCTGCTGGCCTATACGGCCGAAGCCTTCGCGGCGATTTGGCGCAACCGCACGCGTTCGCTGCTCACGATGCTCGGCATGATCATCGGCACCTCGTCGATCATCGCGGTCCTAGGGATCAGCAAAGCCGCCTCCGG
This sequence comes from Candidatus Velthaea versatilis, assembly GCA_003134035.1. Taxonomy (GTDB): domain Bacteria; phylum Vulcanimicrobiota; class Vulcanimicrobiia; order Vulcanimicrobiales; family Vulcanimicrobiaceae; genus Velthaea; species Velthaea versatilis. The sequence continues at coordinate 14,350 of PLAE01000154.1, read as the reverse complement.
CGGGATCCGCGGCACGCTCGATTCGTTCGGCGACCCCGGGTTCTCGATCAGCGTCGATCCCGACCAAAACGACCCCCAGAGCGCGGCGCTCCAGTACCGCGATGCGCGCATCGTCGGCACAGCGCTGGCGGGCAAGCTCACCGACGTCGAACCAGCCTATCAGCGTTCATTCACCCTGCGTGCCGGCGACATCAAGTATTCGACCTTCGGCGTGGCCGACGGCGACTACCATCCCGACTCGATCGCATTGGTCGAAGGGCGCCGGATCTCGGGCGCCGACCTCACTTCGGGCGCGCGCGTGTGCAACCTCACCCGGGCGCTCGCCGAGCGGATGTTCGGCGACGCGCGCGCCGTCGGCCGGATCCTGCGCGTCGGCGGCTCACGCTGCACGGTCATCGGCGTGTGGGCCGAGATCAAGGGCGGCCTGTTCAACTCCGCCGGCGCCAACGACTTCTTCACCGTGCCGTACACAATGTTCCACGATTTAGTGCCCGGACCCGTCGACGGATTGAGCCTCTACGCCGCACGCGGCGTGACGGTCGGCGAGATCGGCCCCGACGTCACGGCCGTGCTGCGCCGGCTGCACGGTCCGGGCGCGAAATACATCGTGCAAGACAACAACGCCAGTCTCCAGACGTTCGACACGGTGCTGGGCGTCATTACCAACGGTTTGACCGCGATCGGCGGCGTGGCACTGCTCGTCGCCGGAATCGGCATCATGAACATCATGCTCGTCTCCGTATCGGAACGAACGCGCGAGATCGGACTGCGCAAGTCGATCGGCGCGCGCAACGCCGATATCGCACTGCAGTTCTTGCTCGAAGCCATTCTGCTGTCGCTCATCGGCGGCGGCATCGGGACCGCGCTTGGATTCGCCGGCGTCGTCGCGGCCTACAACGCGGTGTCGGCGCTGGTCGGACCGGCGCCGATCCCGTACCTGCTCATCATTTCGGTGGCGGCCGGCTTTTCAACGCTGGTCGGCACCGTGTTCGGCACGTATCCCGCCTTGCGCGCGAGCCGGCTCGATCCGATCGCCGCGCTGCGGTCCTGAGCGCGTTTGGCGATGCTGCAATATCTGCTCGAAGCGCTGGGCGTGCTGTGGGCCAACAAAACCCGCTCGTTCCTCACCACGCTTGGCCTGATCATCGGCGTGATGGCGGTAATTGCGATCCAGATTCTGGGTTCGGGGATGGCGGGCGCCGTCACCGGCGTGCTCGGGGCGATCAACGACAAGTCGTTTTCGATCTTCCCCAACGCGCGCCAAGCCGACTTTACGCGCGCGGCGATCAGCGTCGCCGAGATCGACCGAGCGACGCGCACCGTGCCCAACCTCGTGGCGGGAATACCGCTGGGCTCAACGACGCTCGAGGTCCGTTTGGGAACCGCGCACGCCAAGCTGCGCCTGGCGGCGGAATCCGACCGCCGCTTCATCACGAGCCCGATCCGCTACGGCATCGGCTTCACGCGCGAACAAATCGCCGCCGGCGCGCACGTCTGCATCCTGCTCGACACAGCCGCCGCGAAATTGCAGGTCGACGGCGACCCCGTCGGCCGCTCGATCCGCGCCGGCGACCGCCGCTACACGATTGTGGGCGTGTTGGCCAAATCGACGAGCGGCATCGTGCCCAACGTGATTCAAAGCGACGTCCTCATTCCGTACACGTCGTACGAACGCGACTACGCGCGCGGCCGGCCGGTGCTCGGCGCGCGGTTTCTCGTCGGCGACGCCGGCCGGCTGATCGATACGGAAAACGCGACCCTGGCGTACTTTACCGCGCTCAAGCACGGGCGGGCGCTCTACCAAACGATCGACCGCAAAACGTTCGCGTCCGCGGTCGACGGCATCTTCGCCGGCCTGACGTTGATCGTCGCGCTCATCGGCGCGGTGTCGCTCGTTGTCGCGGGGATCGGGATTCTCAACATCATGCTCGTCTCGGTCGCCGAACGGACGCGCGAAATCGGTTTGCGCAAAGCGATCGGCGCCACGCGCTTTCAAGTTCTGGCCCAATTCTTCATCGAAGCGCTGCTGCTGTCGTCGATCGGCTGCGCGATGGGTCTCGTGCTGGGCCTCGCGATCGGCGCCGGGGTCAACGAGATCGCGCTCGTGCAGATCTCGGGCGTCGTCGCGCCGATTCCGTGGCTGCGATCGGTCCTCATCGCGACGAGCTTCGCGACGATCGTGACGCTGGTGTTCGGCACCTATCCCGCCTATCGCGCCGCCCAGCTCGATCCGATCGAAGCCCTGCGCTATGAATGAGGCGCCGCGCCCGGTCATCGTGCTGCGCGAGGTCACCAAAACCTACGCGCTGGGCGAAATCAGCGTCCAAGCGCTGCGCGGCGTCTCGTTTCGCATCGCCGCCGGCGAGTACGTCGCGATCATGGGACCCTCGGGCTCGGGCAAATCGACGCTCATGAACACGCTGGGATGTTTGGACCGGCCGTCGACGGGAAGCTACGAACTCGACGGCGTCGACGTCGGCACGCTGGGCGACAACGCGCTCGCGGCGATCCGGCTCAAGAAGCTCGGTTTCGTCTTCCAAGGCTTCAACTTACTGGCGCGCACCTCGGCGCTCAAAAATGTTGCCTTGCCGCTCTTTTACGCCGGCATGCCGTCGCGCGCCCGGAACGCGGCGGCCGCGGACCGGCTGCGCGAAGTCGGCCTGGCCGACCGGCTCGACCACAAACCGAACGAACTCTCCGGCGGTCAGCAGCAACGCGTCGCGATCGCGCGCGCGCTCGTCAACGACCCCGCGGTGGTGCTGGCGGACGAACCGACGGGGAACCTCGATAGTCAAACGAGCGAAGAAATCATGGCGCTTTTCGAGCAGCTCAACGCCGCGGGCCGCACGATCATCATGGTTACGCACGACGAGGAAGTGGCCGCACACGCGAAACGCGTCATTCGGGTGCGCGACGGGCTCATCGTCGCCGACGAGCGGACCGCGGCGGCGCCGATCGGCTAGCGGCCTCGACGCCGGATGTGCCCGATGGTTGGCCGTGGGCTTCGGCGGGGAAGAATTGTTTCGCACGGCATCGGGGACTGGGCAAGTCGCCTGGGCGGGATCGCTCGCGTCGTGCTCGTGGGGTGGGATCGTATTAAAATAAGAAGAAATCTCGGCGCGGAGCGTCACCGCGGACCGAGAACTCCTGTATAGGGTAGCGAACGTCCCCACTCTCGCAGTAGATATGGAGTACCACATTCAATGAAGTCTCGATTTTTCGGGACGGCGGTCGTCGGCCTCGTTGGAGCCATCGTCGGCAGTTTCTCGATGATGCTCTACGCGAGCACCCACTTCGCCAACGTCGCCGGCCCGAACAACACCCCGCCGGCGGTCAGCGCCGCGCCCCTCCTCAGCGGCGGGACGAGCGATCAGGACCGGATCGTCAGCGCCGTCAAGCGCGTGCAGCCGGCGGTCGTCGCGATCGACGTGACGATCAACGGGACGCGCGTGGTGCCGGCCGACCCGTTCGCGCAGTTCTTCGGCGGCGGACCGTCGGCCGGCCGCCTGCAGCGCTTTCACGCGCAGGCTTCGGGATCGGGCTTCGTCTACGGCAGAAACGGCTTGATCGTGACCAACGCGCACGTCGTGCCGGTCGGCACGACGGACGTCGAGGTGGTTTTCGCCAACGGCGACCGCAAGAAAGCGACCGTCTACTCGCGTAATCCAGCGGCGGATCTCGCCTTGGTCCGGGTCTCGAACTACGCCAAGCTCCCGGCGCCGATTGAGCTGGGCGACAGCGATAAGCTTGCGGCCGGCCAGTGGGCAATCGCCGTCGGCGAACCGTTCGAGCTCAAACAGTCCGTCTCGGTGGGCGTCGTTTCGGGCTTCAACCGCGACGAAACGATCGGCGGCGACGGCGAGGAGGCTCGTCAGTTCAAGGGCTTGCTGCAAACATCGGCGCCGATCAATCCGGGGAACTCGGGTGGTCCGCTCGTCGACATCGAGGGGCGGCTCATCGGCGTCAATCAGTCGACGGCGAATCCGCAGGCGGGCGCCCAAGGCATCGGCTTCGCGATCCCGGTCAACATCATGAAACAGCAAGTCGCGATGCTCGAGAAGAATCCGGGCCAAACGCTCGACGCCAACTCGACCGGCACCGGCATCCCGTACATCGGGGTCGCGCTTCAGGGTCTCGACGACAACGTTCGCGCCCAGATCAACTACGCGGGCAAAACCGGCGTCGTCGTGAGCGGTGTGTATCAGGGCACCCCGGCCGATAAAGCCGGACTGCAGGCGGGTGACGTCATCACCTCGATCGACGGCAAAGCGGTCAACTCGCCCGACGAACTGACCAAGGCGATCCACAATCTCAAGCCCGGCCAAACAGTCGCGATGCAAGTCTTCAGCGCCGGGATCAAAAAGCTCGTCAGCGTAAAGATTGGCGAAGCGCCGCCCGGCTTCGGCCAGCCGCAACAACAACAGCAAGATCCGAACGCCCAGCCGTGACATGCGCCCCCGCCCTTTCGAGGGCGGGGATTCCGCTGGCGAAACTCGCGGGCTTTCTCCTCGCGGATACTAGCGGACAGTCGGCAAGGGGCGATTCTTGTTGGAGACTTCTCCGGACCGGGCCGCACATCAATATGAGTCAAAGCGGTTGGGGCACCAGATTATTTTCACTGGCCGCATGCGTTGGCCCGAACCAAGCAAAAGTTGTCGCCGCGGCGGCCTCGACAGTTGCATGGACTCGCCCATCCTAGCTCGTAACTAGGCCGAGTTTCAAAGTTGGATTTGACGGATTTGGGAACGGGCCGATTTCAACTGCTTCGTCTTCGTCGCGCACGCGATAGAACACGACAACGGGACGGACTGGTATGGAGCGAAACGCCGGGCCCATTTCCGGCCGCCGCCGCCCACTATTCGGGAAGACGGACAAAACCGCGCGCGTTTTTCGATCTTCGCAATAAAAGCCCGCGCTCGAATCGGATTATCGCGGGCGATATAGGCGCCGATAGCTAGTAGATCGTCCTCCGCTTCCGGTGCGTAAATAACGCGAGCCACGGATGGCGGCGGCTATTCCTCGGCGCTCTCCTTTTCTATTTTGTCGATAAGCGCCCGAGCTTTTGCGTAAACCTCTGCAGCGGGGATACCCTCGCCACGGTCAAGAGACGCGGCGCCTTCGAGCACGTCGGCTTTGAGCTTCTCGAAGAACGGATCCGATTTGGGCTCGTACATGGTCTTGACCGTGGTTCGCGACTCCCGGCACAAATCCGGGTTGTTCGCGTTCGCCGGCCATGCTCTGCTCTGCTCTGCGACGCGCCGACAGAAGGGCGCCAGTTGCAGCGCCTCGTTGTCGGACCGGCGTGCCGCGGCTCACGGCCGGGCGCTGGTGATATCGAAGTAGAACCGGCGGGGCCGGTCGTTGCAGGTCGCGCTTGCGATCGCGTACGTTCGGCCGTCGCGCCGGTCGATCGTCGAGGATCGTCCGGCGGTATCGCAGCCGTGAAGCGTCAGATACCGGTCGCGGAAGTGGTCGCTGGTCAGCACGCTTGGTGAACGGTCGTCGACCGCGGTCGCGTAGCCGTCGGCGGCCGGCTCGGTGAGATGGGGGAGGGCCGCGCTACCCGCGGCCGTCGTGCCTGAACCGGCCAGCTTGATCCCTTCAAGAACGTCCCCGTCGAAGCGATAGATCGTCGAGGCGTCCTCGTCGCGATCCTCGGGATACAACATCGTGTTGACCGTCTCGAAGGCCGGTTTGCCGCGTTTCGCCAGCACGGCGGCACGCGCCATCCCCAGCGTGACGCCGTACTTGTCGCCGGTGCCGGGTAGCGGTTCGGGCCGCTCGCGCTCGACCTCGACGGCGAAAACGACGCCGTTGCGCTCGGTTACCCGGAGTACCGCCGACGGATCGTCGGCGCGCAAATAGTCGGCCGTGCGCGAGAGGTCAGTCGTTCGTTCGACCAGGAGCGGGTCGCCGAACCGCGCACGCAGATCGCTTGCCGGACTGCCGAGCGCCACGCCGAGCAGCGCGAAGATGAGGGTGAAGAGCGGCATCGGGCAAAGAACGCGGAGGGCGGCCGAAGCATTTCGTTTCGGTAAGGCTGCAACCGGAGTGCCAGAAAATTTGTCACAGGGGGTGGAACAAACTGCGCCCGATGTCGTAACATAAATCGCACGCCGGCGCGCGGCGAAGGCTATACATTCAACGGCAGGTTCGGTCAGCCGAAACCGCCGATCCTTGAGCGTCGATAAGCGGCAAGGCCCGACACAACGGAAGCCTACTGGGCTTCTCGGTGGCATGTCCACCTTGGGGATGGTCCACGGGGCTCGGAAAGCGAGATCAACAGTTTATGGCTAAAGTGGTCGGTATCGACCTCGGCACGACCAACTCCGTCGTCGCCGTTATGGAGGGTCAAAGCCCTACCGTCATCGCCAACTCGGAAGGCAACCGCACGACCCCCTCGGTCGTCGCATTCACCAAAACCGGCGAACGGCTCGTCGGACAGCTCGCCAAACGGCAAGCGGTGACCAATCCGGAGCGCACGATCAGCTCGATCAAGCGACAGATGGGCACCGATCACAAAACGAAAATCGACGGCAAGGATTATTCGCCGCAAGAGATCAGCTCGATGATCCTTCAGAAGCTGGTCAACGACGCTTCAACGTATCTCGGCGAGCGGGTCACCAAAGCGGTCGTCACGGTTCCGGCGTACTTCAACGACGCTCAGCGCCNNCGCATCATCAACGAGCCGACCGCGGCCGCCCTGGCGTACGGCCTCGATAAAAAGGGCAACGAGACGATTCTGGTTTGGGACCTCGGCGGCGGCACGTTCGACGTGTCGATCCTCGAAGTCGGCGACGGCGTCTTCGAGGTGAAGTCGACCAACGGCGACACGCGCCTGGGCGGCGACGATTACGATAAGAAGATCGTCGACTTTCTCGTGACCGAATTCCGCAAAGAACAAGGCATCGATCTCTCCGGCGACAAGCAGGCGTTGCAGCGGCTGACCGAAGCCGCCGAAAAGGCCAAGATCGAATTGTCGGGCGTCGTCACGACGAACATCAATCTGCCCTTCATCACGGCCGATCAAAACGGACCTAAGCACCTCGACCTCACGTTCACGCGAGCGAAATTCGAGGAACTCACCGCCGACCTGACCGACCGCTGCATCCAGCCGTTCAAGAACGCGCTGGCCGATGCCAAGCTCGACGTCTCCAAGATCGACGAAGTCGTCATGGTCGGCGGTTCGACCCGCATGCCCGTGATCCAGGAACTCGTCAAGAAACTGACCGGCAAAGAACTCAACCAGTCGGTCAACCCGGACGAAGTCGTCGCCATCGGCGCGGCCATCCAAGCCGGCGTGCTCGCCGGTGAAGTGCGCGACGTCGTTCTGCTCGACGTCACCCCGCTCTCGCTGGGTCTGGAAACGCTCGGCGGCGTCAACACCAAACTGATCGAACGCAACACCACGATCCCGACGCGCAAGACGCAGGTGTTCACGACGGCCGAAGACGGCCAGACGTCGGTCGACATTCACGTTCTGCAAGGCGAACGCGAAATGGCGGGCGACAATAAGACCCTCGCGCGCTTCCGGCTCGAAGGCATCCCGGCGGCTCCGCGCGGCGTGCCGCAGGTCGAAGTCACCTTCAACATCGATGCCAACGGCATCGTCAACGTCGGTGCCAAGGATCTGGGAACGGGCAAGGAACAGCAGATCACGATCACCGCGTCGACCAATCTGAACAAAGATGAGATCGACAAGATGGTCCGTGATGCCGAAGCGGCGCGCGTCGAAGATCAGCGCAAAAAAGAAGAAGCGGAGATTCGCAACACCGCCAATTCGCTGATTTATTCGACGGAAAAGTCGCTCAAGGAAGTCGGCGACAAAGCCGACGCCACGATCAAGACCGACGTCGAGGCGGCACTGGCCGACCTCAAACGCGTCTCCGAGAACGGCACCTCCGACGAGATCAAAGCCGCGACGGAGAAACTGCAGCAGTCAAGCTATAAGCTCGCCGAGGCGCTGTACGCCAAGACCGGCGCATCGGCGAACGGTTCGACCGACGGCGCGACCGCCGGCGGCCCGTCGGCCAACGGTTCGACCGAGGGCGCCCCGCACAACGAAGACGTCATCGACGCAGAGTTCAAGGAAGCCAAGTAACACCCGCGTGATGCATTTACGAGGTGCGCTCTATCGAGCGCGCCTCGCGGCTGCGTCCGTTCGTAGGAGAAAGAGCGTCATGAACGACGACACAGAAACGAACGCGTCCGCGGAAGCTTCGGCTGCTTCGGATGCCAGCAACCATACCACCACGGCCACCGTCGATGCGGACTTGGGCGCCGCCCTCGCCTCCGCGAACGCCCGAGCGGAAGAGAACTACAATAAGTTTCTCTACGCGATGGCGGATTTCGAGAACTACAAGAAGCGCATGGAGCGTCAGCTCGGCGAGATTTCGCTGGCCGGACGCAAGTCGCTCGTCGCGAAATTCTTGCCGGTCATCGACAACCTCGAGCGCGCGCTGGCCTACGGCACCGAGAACGAAGGCCTCAAAGGCGGTCTGCAGGCGACGCTGCGCGGATTTGAAAACGTTCTCGCGGGCGAGGGCGTCAAGGCGGTCTCGCTCAAGGGACAGCCCTTCGACCCGCGTTTGGCCGAAGCCATCGGAACGCAGCCCGCACCCGAAGGCGTCGCCGACGACACGGTCCTTGAAGAGGCGACCAAAGCCTACGTCCACGGCGACGACGTGTTGCGCGTCGCCCATGTTATCGTCGCTAAAAGCGAATAGCGAAGTGCGCGCGCCCGTCCGCACCGTCAGTTACGTAAGGAGCACTCGCACGGAGCGGGCGCGAGCGCGCCGCCTTTGAGCATGAATTACAAGAACTACTACGACGTTCTGGGCGTGGAGAAAAACGCGCCCGAGAAAGACATCAAGTCGGCGTACCGCAAGCTGGCACGCAAGTGGCACCCAGACGCCAATCCGACCAGCGCACGCCAAGCCGAAGAGAAATTCAAAGAGATCCAAGAGGCGTACGAAGTTCTCGGCGATTCCGAGAAACGCAAGAAGTATGACGTGCTGGGCAACGATTGGCAGCGGGCGGCGGCGGAAGCCGAACAGCAGCGCAACTATCGGCGTGCGCAAGCGGACCAGGCGTCCAGCTTCAACGACTTCGGCGGCGCGGCGCCCGCCGGCGATCCGGCCAACGGCGCCAGCGGTTTCTCGGATTTCTTCGACATGTTCTTCTCGGGCATCGGCCGGCGTCCCGGCGGCGGACCGACGACGTTCGGCGAGCGAGGTCAGGATTTGGAAACCACGATCGATCTGACGCTGGCGGAGGCCTACGCGGGCGGTACCAAATCCGTATCGCTGCAGCTCGAAGACCGGTGTCCGCGCTGCGGAGGCACCGGCACCTCGGGCAAAGTCATCTGCCCGCAATGCCACGGTACCGGCCGCGTGATCGAGACGAAGCGCTTCGACGTAACGATCCCTAAAGGCGTGCGCGAAGGACAGCGCATCCGGTTAACCGGTCAAGGCGGCAGCGGTTCGGGCGGTGGTTCGAACGGCGACTTGTTTCTGATCGTGAACTTCAACGACAAGACGCGTTACGAACGCAAGGGCGACGATCTGTACGTTGAGCTGTCGGTATCGATCTACGACCTCATCTTAGGCGCCGAGGTGCGCGTTCCGACGATGACGGGCGAGGTCACGATGACGATTCCCGCCGGCACACAGAACAACAAGATGCTGCGCCTTTCGGGCAAAGGCATGCCCAGACTAAAAAGCGCCGGCTTCGGCGACGAGTACGTGCGGCTCGTCGGCCAGCTCCCGACCGATCTCAGCGAAAAAGAGCACAAGCTCTTTCGCGAACTCGCCGGCATGCGTAACGGCAAGGTCCGCGCGAGCGGCAAATAGTTCGCGTGACGGGAACGCACGTCGCGTTACCGCTCATCGCGCTACTGGCGCTAGTGGCCGGCCCGGCCGGCAGCGCGCCGCAGCCGCCCATCGGCTTTACTCCGGCGCGCGGCGCCGCCGAACTCGCCGCCGAGCGGCGCTTCGACACCCGCGTCGACCGGGCGGAAATGGGCCGCTGGATCGCCCGGCTGTCGGCGCATCCCAATCATCTCGGCTCCGCCTACGACCGGACCAACATCCGCTTTGTGAAGTCGCTGCTCGATGCTTGGGGCTACCAAACGCGCATCGAGCGTTTCGAGGTCCTCTTTGCGACGCCCAAAACGCGCGTGCTGGAAATGATCGCTCCACGGCACGTTCGTGCCGGACTCGAGGAAGCGCCGGTCGCGAGCGATCCGGTGTCCCGGCAGTCGCGCGAGCGGCTTGCGCCGTACGTCGCCTATTCCATTGACGGCGACGTCACCGCCCCGCTGGTGTATGTCAATTACGGCCGGCGCGAAGATTACGCCCGCCTCGCCGAACGCGGCGTCGACGTGCGCGGCAAAATTGTCATCGCCCGTTTCGGCGAGGTGTGGCGCGGGATCAAACCGGAACTCGCCGCAGCCCAAGGCGCCGTCGGCTGCATCCTCTATACTGATCCGCAGGACGAAGGCTACAGCCAAGGCGAGGTCTATCCCGCCGGACCGTGGCGGAACGCCACGATGGTGCAGCGCGGCAGCGTCGAGCGCATCGCGCTCTATCCGGGCGATCCGCTCACGCCCGGCCGCGCCGCGGTCGCCGGAGCCCGGCGAGCGCCGTTCGCCACGCTCGCGCAGCGCCGGCACATCCCCGTCCTCACCACCATCCCGACGCTGCCGATCTCGTACGGCGACGCGCTGCCGCTGTTGCGCGCGTTGCGCGGTCCGCTCGCACCGCCGCCGATGCGCGGAACGCTCCCCCTCGCCTATCACCTTGGGCCCGGTCCGGCCCTCGTGCACCTCAAAGTCGCTTTCAATTGGAAACTGACACCGCTTTACGACGTGATCGCGACGCTGCGGGGCAGCGAGCGGCCCGGCGAGCTGATCGTTCGCGGCAACCATATCGACAGCTGGACCAGCGGTGCAATGGACCCGCATGCCGGCACCGTCGCCGAACTCGAGGAAGCGCGCATCATCGCGCAGCGCGCGCGCGCCGGCACCCGTCTCAAGCGCACGCTGGTCTTCGCGTTTTGGGACGGCGAGGAAGCGGGCTTCATCGGTTCGACCGAGTGGGTCGAAGCACACGCCGCCGAGCTAGTCCGTGCCGCGGTGTATATCTGCACCGACGATACGGGCCGCGGACTGCTCAGCGTCGCTGGTTCGCACGCGCTTGAAACGATGTTCGAGCAGCTCGCCGATGCCGTGTCCGATCCGGATACCGGCGTATCGGTGACGGCGCGTCAACGCGCGCACGCGCGCTTCGCCCCCGAAGACGTGGACGTCGACGCGGACGGCGACGGCGTGCACATCGGGGCGCTCGGCGCCGGCTCCGACTGGACGGCGTTTCTCGACCACGCCGGCGTGCCGTCGGCGTACATCGGGTTTAACGCCGAAACGCTTTGGCATTCGGCCTACGACTCGTACGCGTACGTAACGCGTTTTTCCGATCCCGGCTTTCGCTACAGCGCTGCGCAGGCGCAGATTACCGCCCGGATGACCATGCGCTTCGCCGACGCCGATGTCTTGCCGTACCGCTTCGGTGCGTTCGCGGCCACGATGCAGCGCTACGAGCGACAAGTCGAAGACCTCGCCGCCGCGACCGGCGACGCAATCGCCGCGCGCAACGCGCTGATCGCCGACGGAGCCTACCGCAGCGCATCCGATGCGGTCGCGGCGCCGGCGCTGCCGTTCGTCGCGCCCGCACTCGAAGCACCGCCGCCGCGGCTCGACTTTGCCCCGCTGCGGGCGTCGATCGCGCGTCTGCGCGCTGCCGCCGATGCCTACGATCGCGCGCTCGACGCGGCACTCTCTTCCTCCGGTGAGGCGGCGCGGTCTTCGAGGCGCCGCTTCGCGGCCGTCGATGCGCTCGCGATGCTTGCCGAACGCGATCTGCTCGACGCGCGCGGCCTGCCCGGACGCCCGTGGTATCGCCACCAAATCTACGCGCCCGGCGTCGAAACCGGCTACAGCGCGAAAACGCTGCCGATGATCCGCGAAGGTATCGAACTCCACCATTGGACCGCTGCGCGCCACGGCATCACCGTCGTGGCGGCCGCACTTGACCGCTACACCGAAACGCTCGAGCGGGCCGCACAGCTGCTGGGATCCGGGAGTCGCGAACGCTAACAACCGCTCCGACACGCCCGGGCTCGCCGGCCCTCGAAGCCGCCGAACACGAACGTTCAGTCCAGCAAACTTAAACGCCGTCAGCAAGCCTGATCCGTACGCTCTTCGCGGCACCATCGGGCGCGGTGAGTCCGAGCCGCACGATCGTGCCGGGCTTGGCCAAAAATGCGTTGCGCACGTCATCGAGGCTGCGACTCGCTGCCTCGGTTCCGTTGAGGGTCGCGATCACGTCGCCTTTGACGATACCGGCCGCCGCGGCGGGCGAATCGGGACGCACGTCATAGACCACTTTCGCGCCCTCGCGATTGACGATGAACAGTCCGGCCCGTTCGTAGAAGTCGGGCTGACGGAAGAGCGCGTTCGGCGTCAACATCATTCTGGAAGCACCGTAGTCGAGCACGAGATCAAAGCGCTTGAGCAAATTGCCGCCGACATTGGCCGCGACGAACGGCATCGCGAATGCGCCCTGTGTTTGGCTTGAAAAGTCGGCCACGACCTGCGGCACGACAAACGGTCCGATGCCCACGGAGCGCAACCGTCCGAGCCGGCCGAAGGCCGGACCGCCGAACCCAAAACCGGTGACGGTCTTCGCGGTAAGCGTCGGCGGCGTGACTTGCGGATGCGCCGCGACGAAGGGCCCAAGCAGCGTGATCGAATCGCGCGCGCCCGTGTCGAGCGTGCATTGCGCGGCAACATCGTCGATCGCACAGGCGAATTGGGGCTGCTGTCCGTCGAACACGAAGGGCACGACGCCGGCACCGGCCGGCACGCGCATCGTCCCGGGTAACGCGAGCACGACCACGCGCTTGGCATAATCGAACGCCGTAACGAAGCGCGAAAGGACCTCGAAGCCGATGATCCCGTCGATCGGACGTCCGCCCGCGATGCCGAAACCGCGGCGCACGGGCGCCACGGCGAAGAGCGGATTCTCGATCGTCGCGGCACCGATCGACATCGTTGCGACCTTCGCGAAGCTCACCGATTCGGTCGCCGCGCCGACGCCGCCGCCTTGCACGGAGCCCTTGCCGCTCGCGCCGATCTCTTGCGCGACCTGCGGATCGACGATATTCGCGCCGCCGGTGTCGAACACGAACCGGTACGGTCCTTTGCCGTTGAGCGTCACGTCGAGATAGACGTGGTTTTCGACCAGATCGAAGGGAATCTCGGTTTGAGTCGCGCCGCCGGCGATCGAAAAGTCGTGCACGTTCGAGTCCGGCTTCGCGAGCTGCGTTTGCGCATCAGGCGGGTCGACCGCGACGCTCGTGATGGCGGCGTCCCACGTGTTGCCGTCACTCGTTTGGGTGTGCAGCGTATACGGGACCATGATGCCGGCAAAGCGGCGATAGCCGCTATAGGTCGTCGCGGCCGATAGCGGACCAACCGACTGCGTCAGCCGAACCGGCAGGTGCGTAACCCGGTCGAACCACAACTCGAACGGCAGGTCAGCGCCGGGTGCCGATACGACGAGGGAATCGTAATCCGTTCCTTTGGCCGACTTCGTGCCGCCCCAGCTGACCGTTGCGCCGCCGCGATTGGCCGACCACAGCGCGTCGTTCCCAACGAAGGTGCCGCTGATCGCCTGCGCTCGGCCAGCCGCGCCCCCGTCGACCCAGACCAAGCCGGAGCCGTCGCGATTCCAGGCGACGCTGCCGTCAAAACCGTCGCCGCCCTCGACCGGAGGCGTCGCGTACGACTCGGCGAAACGCGAGCCGCCGATCTCGAGCCAGCGTGTGCCCGTGCCCGAAAGACCGCCCTGTGTCACGCGCCCGTCGAGTCGTAAGACGGTGCGCCGATCCAACGCCGTGCCGCCGAGGGCGGCGCGCGATTGTGCCAGCAACCCGTCGACGCGAAGATCGGACGTGTCCGCCCGAACCGCCGTCGGCTGCGCGCCGGCCACGGCCGCCGCTGCAGTCATTGCCAACATCGCGATGCCCGATCGAAAGCGGTATTTCATAAAGCAAATACGGATCGGCACCGGCTTTGTTTCGACGTTGTGAATCGCCGCATCCGGACGCCGGACGTCGCACGATTGCGCCGAACGCTCGTTCGCGCTTCTTGGTCGACCAGTCGAGGACGGCGAACACCACCGGTCGACGCTGATGCCGCTGCCGGTCGCCACGAGCGCCATGATCCGTTGCGCGCCCGTCCGTATCGTCCCCGAATCCACGAATGGGAACCCCCGTCCCCAGGCGTGTGTCG
>PLAE01000250.1:904-2938 GCA_003134035.1 Candidatus Velthaea versatilis | reverse complement strand
CGCAAGGGCCGCAACAACAGCCTCAACCCCGGCCCCGACGATCCCGGCAGCCCCTGGGCGATCGGGAATGAGAACGGCGGGCATACGGCGGTTGAACCCAGCCTGGGCACGATCGCGGATTTCGAGCGCTTCGTGGCCGCCGCCGCCGCGCACGGACTCGAGATCGCGCTCGATTATGCGCTGCAGTGCTCGCCCGATCATCCATACGTGCGCGAGCATCCCGAATGGTTCGAATTCCGGCCCGACGGCTCGATCAAGTACGCTGAAAATCCGCCCAAAAAATATCAGGACATCGTCAACTTCAAGTGGTTTGGTCCGCAGGCGCCCGCGCTGTGGGACGAACTGCGCGACGTCGTCGAGTTCTGGATCGCGCGCGGCGTGCGCATCTTTCGGGTCGACAACCCGCACACCAAGCCGTTTGCCTTTTGGGAATGGATGATCGGCGAGGTGCAGTCGCGCCACCCCGACGTGCTGTTTTTGGCCGAGGCGTTCACCCGGCCCAAAATCATGAAGCAGTTGGCCAAGCTCGGCTTCACCCAATCGTACACGTACTTCACCTGGCGCAATTTCAAACATGAACTGACCGATTATTGCCGTGAGCTGGCGCACTCGGAACTGGCCGAATATTTTCGGCCGAACTTTTTCGCCAACACGCCCGACATATTACCGCCGTTTCTGCAGACCGGCGGGCGCCCCGCCTTTGTCATCCGGCTGATCTTGGCGGCGACGCTCTCGAGCGCGTACGGCATCTACAGCGGCTTCGAGCTGTGCGAGAACGCGGCGCTGCCGGGAGGCGAAGAGTATCTCGATTCCGAGAAGTATGAGATCCGCGTGCGCGACTGGGACGCCCCGGGGAACATCAAGGAGGACATCGCTCGAATCAATCGCATTCGACGCGAGAACGCCGCGTTGCGCACCTGGCGCAACGTCCGCTTCCACCATGCATCCGACGACAACGTGATTTTCTACTCGAAGAGCGCCGGGAGTAATACGCTGCTGATCGCCGTCAATCTCGATCCGTTTCGGACCGTCGACGCCGTTCTCGACGTTCCGCTGGGCGAACTCGGCTACGGCGAGGGCGACGACGTGGCGTGCCGCGAACTGCTCTCGAACAGCGGTGCGATCTGGCATGGCGGGCGCCAACCGGTTCGGCTGGATCCGCAGCGCAATCCGGCCGTCATTTTTGCGGTCGATCGCCGGCTGCACGTCGACTACGACTCACCGAGCGACTAGCGCCGCTCGGGATGGCGATCTCGGACGACGCGCTCTGGTACAAAGATGCGGTCATCTACCAGGTTCACGTCAAATCCTTCTTCGACGCCAACGACGACGGGATCGGCGATTTCAAGGGCCTCGCGCAGAAGCTCGATTACATTAAAAATCTCGGTGCGACGTGCATTTGGCTGCTGCCGTTTTATCCGTCGCCGCTGCGCGACGACGGCTACGACATCGCCGATTACCGCGGCGTCAATCCGGCCTACGGCACGCTGCGTGACTTTCGCGATTTCGTGCGGCGCGCGCACGAGCGCGGGCTGCGCGTCATCACCGAACTCGTCGTCAATCATACCTCGGACCAGCACCCCTGGTTCGCGCGCGCGCGCAACGCGAAGCGCGGTTCGGTCTACCGCAACTTCTACGTGTGGAGCGATACCGACAACCGCTACGCCGACGCGCGGATCATCTTCACCGATACTGAGACCTCGAACTGGACCTGGGACCCGCTCGCCGGCCAGTATTACTGGCACCGCTTCTTCTCGCATCAGCCTGATCTCAACTACGATAACCCGCGGGTCGTCGCTGCGGTGCTCGACGTCATGCGTTTCTGGCTCAACATGGGCGTCGACGGGCTGCGCTTGGACGCCGTGCCGTATCTGTTCGAGCGCGACGGCACCAACTGTGAGAATTTGCCCGAGACGCACGCCGTCCTCAAGAAGCTGCGCGCGGTGCTCGACCGCGAGTACCCCAACTGCATTTTCTTGGCCGAAGCCAATCAGTGGCCCGAAGACGTTCGCGCCTATTTCGGCGACGGCGACG
>PLAE01000250.1:677-887 GCA_003134035.1 Candidatus Velthaea versatilis | reverse complement strand
AGATGACGCTCGAGATGGTGACCGATCAGGAACGCGATTACATGTATCGCGTGTACGCCACCGAACCGCGCGCGCGCATCAACATCGGGATCCGCCGGCGGCTCGCGCCGCTCATGGAGAACGATCGCCGGCGGATCGAATTGCTGGCCGCGCTGCTGCTGTCGATGCCCGGCACGCCGATTCTCTATTACGGCGATGAGATCGGCATGG
>PLAE01000250.1:0-658 GCA_003134035.1 Candidatus Velthaea versatilis | reverse complement strand
GCTATGCGAGCGTCAACGTCGAAGCCCAGAGCACGAGCCCGTCGTCGCTCATCAACTGGCTGCGCAAGCTCATCGCGGTGCGCCAGGGCTCGCGCGTGTTCGGCCGCGGCACCTTTGACTTCATCATGCCCGCCAACCGCAAGGTGATCNNAGATGATCGGCTGGAGCCCCTTCGCCACAATCGGCGACGATCGTTACGTCATCACTCTGCCCGGGCATGGGTTCTTCTGGTTCCTGCTTTCGCCCACGGCGCAAGCACCGTCCTGGGAGATGACGTTGCCCGATCAGTTGCCTGAACTCGTCACCTTGGTGCTGCCGCGCGAGCAAACCCACAGCCAAATCGTCGGCGCGGCGATCACCCTCTTGGAGCACGACGTGTTGCCGGCGTTTTTGCCCAACCAGCGCTGGTTCGCCGATAAGGACGCGGTGCTGGGCAAAATTCGTCTGATCGACGCGGNNCGCAATGCGCTCGCCCGCTCGACGCTCGGGCGCGTGCGGCGCGGCGCCCGCGACGGCTTTCTCTACGACGGTATGGCGACCGACGCGTACGCGCACGCGCTCTTGGACGACATGCGGGCTCGACGCCGGCGGCGTTCGACGCGCGGCGGTGAATTCGTCGCCTACGCCACCGAAACGTTCGCCGCGCTGGAGCTGGCCG
>PLAE01000225.1 GCA_003134035.1 Candidatus Velthaea versatilis | reverse complement strand
TGCGGTCACTGCTGTTCGCTCGCGGTGCAAGACGACGACCGCATCGCGGCCACGCTCGATGCCTGCGCGGACGCCGGCATCGCGGTCACCACGCTGCCGGCTGCGAACATGTATTTACAGGCGCGCGCCGCCGGACGGACGCCGCGCTGGCGCGGCGTGACGGTGGTCCATGAAATGAAGGCGCGCGGGTTGCGCGTCGCCGTCGCCGGCGACAACTGCCGCGATGCGTTCTACGCCTACGGTGATCACGACATGCTCGATACGTTCATCGGGGCGGTGAAAGTGCTGCATCTCGATCACCCGTTCAGCGACTGGATAGCCGCGGTGACGTCGACGCCGGCCGGGATCATGGGTCTCGCCGAACGCGGCCGCATCGGGCCGGGTTTGCCGGCCGACCTCATAATACTGGCGGCGCGCACGTATTCGGAGTTGCTCTCGCGCAACCAAGCCGACCGGGTCGTGCTACGTCGCGGCCGAGCAATCGACACGACCCCGCCGGATTATCGCCTTCTCGACGACCTGATGTCGTCGTAAGAATCGTTCGTTTCTTACTATTAAAAACCGACGCTGCTGCTTGAGCTTGAGCAACCCATTCGTCGTCAAGCGCCAGTGCCGTCCGCATCACTTTCCCCCGGTCGATAGCGTGGACGCTCTCATCATTTGATGTCGAAATCAATGACCACCGGTTTAGGCGGGGTGCCGTGCCGAGTGTGCGGGTTTTAGCGGAACGCCAAACAGCGTCGTCCATTATCGTTTCAATCAATCATTCGCGCAGCAGCCTTGGGACTGGCCAGTCGCGAAAAGCAACCGCATGTGCGGTCGCTATGGTTTTTTCACCCGGCCTTGGAGTATCGCGAAGCGGCTGGGAGCCTCTGTCGATGAAGCCCTGCCCTTTTCGCCGAAATTCAACATCGCGCCGACCCAGCCAGTCATGGCCATCACCAACGACGATGCGCGTTCGCTCGTGGAGCTGCGCTGGGGGCTCGTTCCGCGGTGGGCGAAGAGCCCGGCCGACGTGAGGCTGTCGACGTTCAACGCCCGTATTGAGACGGTCGCGACCGCCCAAACCTACCGCGACCCCACGCGAGAGCGTCGGTGCCTCATCCTCGCTGACGGCTTCTATGAGTGGCGAAGGAAGGATGATGGATCGAAGACCCCGCTGTGGATCCATCGAAAGGACGGCGAGCCGTTTGCCTTTGCCGGCCTGTGGGACGTGTGGCGGCGGGGCCGTGAGGAGCTGGCCAGCTGCACCATCATCACGACGGCGGCGAACGACTTCATGCGCGAGACGCACTCGCGGATGCCGGTAGTGCTCGACGATGAGCTGGCCCGCGAATGGCTGACGCCGGAAGCGATCGATCCGGCAGCCGCCTTGGCGATGCTGGTCCCAAGCGAATCGGCCGACGCGTGGACGATGCATCCGGTGTCACGACGAGTCGGCAATGTACGAAATGACGATCCCTCATTGATCGAGCCGGAGATCGAGCCGGAGACGACGGCTCGCGGGTCGCTTTTCGCGCCTTAGGTATCCGCCTTTCCGTCACTTCCGGCGACGGCGGGGAACGATTGGTGGATCGTGTCGAGCAGTTTGATGCCGATTTCCTGAATGCTCTTGTCGCCGGCGGATTCGTCGCGCACCAATTTCGCGCCGATCGGATCGATCAGTGAATGGGCGAGCTTCGCCGCGATGCCTGCATGGTCGAGCGCGCGCTTGACGTCGGCCGTCTTTTCATACGCCGACGCGACCTCCATTTCGGTGTACGCCTCGTCAAAGATCATCGTCGGCACGACACCATCCTTGAGGTTGGGCGTATCGACGAGCGTATCGATTACCACGCGATATTGGCCTAATGCCTTAGTGCAGATGCCGATGGCGGACTTGTAGTCGCCGGCCTTCCACACCTTATCGCAATCGGAATCGTCCGCGGGCCAGGCGATCGACGTGCCGGGGATCATCGCGGGCGGATGCCCCAGGCCGTTCTCGTCCTGCGCGAGTGCGGCATTCGAGCTGCTAGCGACGCCCAGAGCCGCGGCCAGCAGAAACACGCGTGCATTCATCGAATCGCTCCCGCCGGCTCGGCATACGAACCTCGATTTGCCGGCCCCGCGACCAGAATGCCAAAGCCGACCTGCTGCGCCGGCGGCAGACGGGACAATTCGGAACTCATCATGTCAGCCTGATGCCCAGCGCCGCCGTCCGCAAGATGGCGGGGTCGGATTTCGGTCAAAGTACTACTGCTTTCTGTCTTCATCGGGATGTGCGCTTCGAGCATAGCCGTTTTCGGTGCGGCGAACCATCGTGCAAACCACGAACGCGCGGCGCAATCCTCGCCGTCCGGGCCGGCAGCCGCGCCCGACCATCTCGGCGCCGGCCACCTTGTCGAAGGTCCAGATTTTAACGCCGGTTAGCGGGCTTGGGCTTCGAGGCGGGCGGCGATTTTCTTGAACGGTCCGCGGGAACGAATGCGACCGCCGCGGCCGGCCGCTGCAACGCATGGCAACCGAGGAATATTCCGATGGCTGGTTGGGGCTCACGTACACCGCGGGTGCCCATCCGAGCACCGACGGGCGCGGCCGCGTTCTTTCACTGCTTACGTCAGGCGGGCACCTCGAACGTGCCGGCACTGTGCTCTGAGCCGCTCCAGGCCGGGGTGCGTTCGCGTTTCGCCTCCGACAGCGCATGCCGCACGCCGGCCGCGTCGTAGTCTTTGGTATAGACGGGGCTGCCCGGTTGTTGGCGCCAGGATTCATCGAGTCCGCCAGCGTCGATGGCGTCAAATCCAAGCTGATCGACCAGCTCGAGCACGACCTTTTTCGCAGCAGCGTCGTCGCCGGCGACCGGCAATGCGATGCGGCCGGGGGTGCCGGCGGGCTTACCGTTCTCGAGCAGATGCAGCGCGTAGATCGTATTGAATGCCTTGATCACCGAATGCCCCAGCTGCTGCTCGACCCACCGGGACTCGGGCACGCCGGACTCGATCGCTTCGATCCGCCCGTCTCGTTGGCGCGGATAGTAGTTGCCGGTATCGACGACGACGCTTCGGGCCGCGTCCGCGAACAGACCCGAGGGCAATTTGGGAACGTCCTTCTCGGGAATCGTAACGATAATGAGGTCCTTGTCGCGGGCCGCCTCCGCCACCGTCACCGCCGTGGCGCCGGTTTCGGCCGCGAGCGCCGAGAGGCTTTCGGGGCCGCGCGAGTTCGCCACCGCGACGATGTGCCCAAGCGCCCGCAACCGGCGCGTAAGTGTGCCCCCGATGTTGCCCGCGCCGATGATTCCGATGTTCATGCTTGCTCCTCTTGTCGAAGTCTTTTCACAAGTTTCCGACTAGCAGGCGTTCAACGGCATTGCGCTCCGTTAGGATCTTCGTGCACAACCGTTCCTGAACTCTTCCAGCCGTCCGCACGTTCCACACGCTCAAGGAAGAGCGCTAATTGGATTACATTCGGGCGGCGATCAAAGATTTTAGCCGAAGAAGAGTTGTGCACATCTTGTTTCGCTCGCGTGTAAAGCGCATCATGCTCGTCGTGGCGATGGCGCTCGTCGCGACGTTTCTCGTGCTCGTCGCCGTCGCTCGAGGCGAACTCAGCCGTGCCGTGCTCATGTCTGACCGGCATGAAGTCGAGTCCGCCAACCTGGTTCTGCAGATGCTGCTTCAGCACGATCTCGACCCGGCGCATTTCGTTGACGGGGGAACGCTATCTCGTTTGCCG
>PLAE01000090.1 GCA_003134035.1 Candidatus Velthaea versatilis | reverse complement strand
CGAAGAAGCGGTTGATCGTCAGGGTGCCGATGTTCGAGCCGTCCTGCAAGAAATTCAGCGTCGGACCGCCGATGAACGGGACCGAGCCGGCGATCGAGATCGCGACCTTGGACGCCAGCAGCGCGTTGAGGTCCCACGGCAGCAGGTAGCCGGTCAGGCCCAGCACCAGCGTGAGAATGAACAGGATGACGCCGACGATCCATTGCAGTTCGCGGGGTTTCTTGTACGCGCCCCACAGCAGCACTTGCAGCAGATGCATCGCCATGAAAGCGATCATCGCCGACGCGCCCCAGTAGTGCAGCGACAGCACAAGCTTGCCGGCCGGGACTTTATCGAGGATGTACTTCGTCGACTCCCACGCGGTCGCGGCCGACGGCGCATAATAGAACGTCAGGAAGATTCCGGTGACGATCTGCAAGATCATGGCGAACACGGTCGCCGAACCGAAGGCGTACCAATAACTTGCGCCGCCCGGAACGTCCTCGGTGAGGAATTCTTTCGTGAGTGTGACGAAGCCGGTGCGTTGGTCGAGCCAGGTAAGCATCGAAAACTGCCTCTAGGAGCGTGCCGGACGTGAGTCCGGCACAGGACGACAGGCGGACCGGCCGGCGGCCGACCGTGAAGCCACTAGGTGGAATACGAGAGTACGATGTGATTCGACACGTTTTGTGCGTATTGAATCCAGGTGATCTCAGCGGTGCCGGACTGATCGCGCAGCGGCAGCGGATCAAGCCCGCGCTGAGCCGGACCGGCGATGTGCTCGCCGACACTGGTGAATTGCGAGCCGTGGCACGGACAGGCAAATTTGTTCTGCGCATCAATCCATGCGTAGCGGCAACCCAAGTGCGGGCAAATCGGACTGAAGATGACGAACCCCAAGTTGACCACCGGATACGGGAGTTTCGCCTCGCCCTCGTACAACTCGGGCCGCTTCGCCTTCATCTCGGCTTCATCGGCCTTGATCGCCCAAACGAACTCATCCGTCGACGCGGCGGGCAAATACCCGTCTTGGCTCTTCACCGCGAAGCTTACTTTTATCGGCTTGTCGGTGGCCTTCTTGAGTTGCGCTAGCTCGTCGGCGGTCAGCGGCGACCAAGCTGATCCAAGCGCGTCGGCCGATGGGATCAACGACGTTACGACCGGGATCGCGATGCCCAAGCCGATCACGCCGCCTAGTGCGAGCGTTGCCTGCACCATAAATGTTCGGCGCGTTTGTTCGGCCGGTGTGCCTTCGTCATCGTACGCCTCAGCGTGACCCATGCTATCCTCTTCAATGTTCGTTGCAGCAGCGCTGAACGTCCGACATTCCGCGGACCGTCGGACGCGCCGCAGTCAAGCGGCAAAACGCATTTTCCCTAGTTTCACAGACGCCGCGTTTCCTACTGCACCCCGCGTGTTAGACTCTTTTAATGGTCTACGCGGTTCTGGTGGCGAGCGCTTTTCTGATCGAAGTCGCATTGAACATTCCGCTTGGGTCGTTGCCGCTCGCGCTCGTCGGCGAGCACGTGCCCGCGGGTGCGATCGCGCTCATCGTGGGTGCCGGACCGATCGCGGCCCTCGCCGTCAGCGTCCCCATCGGCGGCTTGGCCGATCGGTTCGGGCGGCTGCCGACGATCCGTGTCGCGGCCGCCTTGTGCGCGCTCTCGATCGGCGCGCTCGCGTACGTTCACGATCCGTTGCTGGACGGCATCATCATGGCGCTGCGCGGCGTTGCGATCACGGCGTTCGTCACCGCGGAGTTCGCGTACATCAGCGCGGTCGTCGCACCCGAGCGAGCCGTCTCCGCGACGGCAACGCTGGGCATGGTCGGTAATCTGAGTTTCGCGACCGCGCCGGCCGCCGGCTTTTGGCTGTGGCAGCACGGCATCTTGCGCGAACAATATCTGTGGGCCGCCGCGCTCGCGCTGCTCGGCGCGCTGATCCTCATCCGGCTGCCGGCCGAGACCGCGCGGCGCGTACACCGTTCGCGCAAGATCTTCATGCGCTCGGCGTGGTTGCCCGCGATCGCGTTCTTGGTCGCCTGCAGCTTGGGCGGCGGCGTGAACGGGGCGCTCGCGATCGTCACGTTCCATCAGCGCGGCATCGCCAACGGCGCGCTGCTCTTCACGGCGATGGCCTCGACGACGTTCGTTCTGCGCTTCTTCGCCGGGCGCTTGGTCGATCGATTCGGTCCGCGCAAGATCGCCGTGCCGACCGCGATCGTGCAGTGCGCGGGCGCGCTGCTCGCTGCGCACGCGCGGACGCCGGCGGAGGTTATCGTGGCCGGCCTGCTGGGCGGCGTCGCGTGGTCCGCGGTCGTGCCGGTCGGCATCGGCTTATTGTTCGAGCGGAGTTCGAAGGGCACGCGCGGCGCGGCGATGGGTTNNCGCCGCCGCCGCCGCCGCGTGGGGGCCGGGTTACCCGCTTGCTATGTCGCTGTGCGCCGCGGCTGCGATCGTGACGCTGCCGCTGCTGTTTCTCGCGCGGCCCGCGCGCCCGCCGCGCCTTACGCCTTGGCGGCTTGCGGCGCATCGCGCATAGGCCCGCCGTTCTGGGGTAAGCTTGCGCGGTGAACGATCAGCAGCTCCATCAAACCATTGAGACGCTCGTTGCCGAGGAGCATACGCTTTTCGACAAAGGCCGTGGCATCAGCGCCGAGGACCGGCGCCGGCTCGACGAAGTCAACGTTCAACTCGACCGCCTGTGGGATCTCTTGCGGCAGCGCCGGGCGCGTGAAGAATTCGCCCAGGATCCGGATAGAACGACGAACGAGCGCCCGGCCGAAGTCGTCGAACACTACCTGCAATGATTCGGCGGTGATATCAGGACGAGCAACTGACCGAGATTTCGCGCGCCCAATCCGGCGGCAGCGCGGCGTATGATTCGCACTCCGGCCATTCGTCGAACGGTCGCCGAAGCACATCGTGCAGGCGCGTGATCTCGCTGAAATCCCCGGTCTGCGCATGTTCGATTGCCGTTTGCGCAAGATAGTTGCGCAGA
Source organism: Candidatus Velthaea versatilis (assembly GCA_003134035.1). GTDB lineage: Bacteria > Vulcanimicrobiota > Vulcanimicrobiia > Vulcanimicrobiales > Vulcanimicrobiaceae > Velthaea > Velthaea versatilis. The sequence goes on along the minus strand of PLAE01000090.1, from coordinate 352 downwards.
ATATACTTCGGATTGACCGCGCGTTTCGCAGCACTCCGTGCCGCCGCATCACCGGTCTCGAGCGCTAGCCGCGCCCGGTACCGCTGCTGCCACGCGTACCACCCGTCACGGTCGGCGAACATCGCCGCGGCGGCATCGTCGGNNCGCGCCGGCCGCGGCCAGCAGCGCGAGCAGATCGAGGATGAGTTGCGCATCCTCCGGTTCCGGGCGCTCCAAGCCGCACTTCGCGCGCATTCGGGCGAGGAAGTCAGCACGATACGTTTCCTCATACGTCGCGAGCAGCGTCTGGAGTTCGGCTTTGGGGATCAGCGACGTGAGCGCGCTAGCCAACGCATAGCAGTTCCACAAGCCG
>PLAE01000103.1 GCA_003134035.1 Candidatus Velthaea versatilis | reverse complement strand
CGAATCGACGGCCCACGACCTGCTTGCCGACGTCGCGGCGCAGCGGCGTTACTTAGGTCTCGGCACGACGCCGGTTCCGGCCGGGGCGTAGCGCATCGCGACCGCGTTCGGCGTTACCGGCCGGCTGACGCAACTGTATCCCCTCGTTGTCCCTCTGTGTGTTGATCTAAGCATGTCCCCCATGGCTAGGAGCTCGAGCGGCGAATCGGGCAATGCCGTTGATTCGCAGACCGTCCAGTCGCAGATAACCCAGATAAAAGAGCGGTTTGCGCTTGATCGCGCGATTTTCGCCCTCGAAAAGCGCGTCCGCGCGCACATCTTGCTGTCCATGCTCACTCCGCTCTTGTTCAAAGACGAGCAGCCGCCGGTGATAGCTGACCCCGCCGCCCGACATCGCTGTTGAAATACTTTCGCCCAAAGATCGGGCAACCGCGGTAGCGAAACGGCGTCGCTTCTATCTTTGGTGGGGCGTTAAGCTCGCGATCATCGTCGATCCCGAGACCCGAAGCGTGGAAGCTCACGAAGGCGTTGCCGGGTTCAAGACGTTCACGGAGTTCGATGTTTTGACGTCGCAGGCGTTCCCGACGCTTGCCATTTCCCTGAGCGAAGTATTCGCCGAAATCAATGAACCCGACGGGCGCGGCTAAGGGCGGTTTCCGTCGCCGAAGATGACGCTTGGTGCCCACGCGTACGGATGGCGGAAACGTGCCTGCGGCGATTTGAGCATCGCTAGCTTTGCTTGGCGCAGTGACTCGGCTGCCGTCAACTCTTCGCCGTGCATCCCGGCGAAAAACGAAGGGGTGATGCGTGGCGCGGCCTGGTCGTAAACGTCCCAGAGCGTCACCGAGATCGCCGGCGTGCCCGCGTAGAGAAAGGCGCGCGTCAATCCGCTGATCCCCTCGCCGCTCGTTGCTCCCTCCGCGACGCCGGTGCTGCAGGCCGAGAGCGTCACGAAGTCGGCGTTGAGCGAAAGGCCGAAAACGTCAGCCATCGTCAGCAGGCCGTCGCCGCGCTCGGGGTGGGCCAGGACGATCGCCGGTTGGGTGAGGCCCTTGATTTGGCTCGGCAGCACCGCATGCGTCGCGAAGAGGACGTACTGGTAGGCCTTGAGCGAATCGGTCGCGTTGAGGTCGAGGACGTGCTGCCGCGTCGCGGCATCGCCGGTAATGAGGCTCGCCCGCGCGGCGGGCGCAGCGAGCGCGGCACGGACCGCGGCCGCTTCCGTCGCGGTTCCCGGGAGCGGGGGGAAGTCGGCCTCGCCGATCACCACCGCATCTGGTCCGCCGCGCAAAGTGGACCGCGCCGCCGCTAATTGGAGGCTCGCATACGAAGAGCGTCCGCGCGCGTCTCCAGGCTGATCGGCGCCGAAGGCCGGATTCGCGAACGCCAGCAGCACGTTGGGAACTCCGATCGCCTGTGCGTATGATGTGCGCACGACCGAGAGCAGCGAGGCCGAGGGAATGTACGAGATCGGCAGGTCTTCGATGAGGTAGTGCGGCTGTGGCGCGGCCGCGGGCGCTTGGCTAACGAGTGTCTCGAAGGCCAAACCGTAGAGCGCTCCCGAGGGCACGACGATCAGATTCTTCGCGCGCGCGATCGCGGCGGCCGCGACATCCGGGACGAGCAGCGTGTAGAGTGCGTGGCTGTCGGAGGCGAACGCCGGAATGTTGTCTGCTGCAGCGCTGTCGAGCTGGTCCGTTCCGGCGTTACCAAGCATCGCGATCAGGCCGGCAACGTGCATTCCGAGTGTCTTTACGGCCCGAGCGATCTCCGCGCTGCCGGCCAGCGGGAGCAGCTGGACACGATCCCGATCGATCAGCCACAGCGCGCTTTGTTTTTCGAGCAGGTCGTAGACCAGCATCAATTCGCCCGGGCGCAGGACCGACTGCTGAAAGCCCGCGATGGTCGGGCAGGACGGCTGCTGACACTGCGCCGCCAGCGGCTGCGGATGACGCAGTTCGTAGTACGCGGGGTACTGCGCCTTGATGCTGGCGTCGAGCGCCGCGACGCGTGCTTTCGCCGCCGCGAGGTTTTGCTCGGCAGATGCGATCGCGGTTTGATCCGATCCGGCCGTCGAGAGCAAATCTGAGAGCGTGCTCTGCGCGTGATCGGTCGCGACCCCGGCCTCCCGTTCGGCGGCGACGACGCCGGCCGGAACGCCGCGAAAATGCTGGGCGGCGCTTTCGCCGATCTGCTCCAGGACCGCTCGCGCGCTCTTGCGTTCGAAGATCTCGAGCGCCTTGCGATCGTAGCCCTGCGCAGGAAAGCGCCGATCGAGCTCGAGCAAGTACGCGATGTACTCATCGTAGACAAACAGTTTATTCGAGAAGAAGCTCGAGCGCTCGGACTTGGTCAGACCGGCGCGCAGCGACTCGATTTGCGTCACGGCGCCGTCGTAGTCCGCAAGGGCCGCCTCGCGACGGTCCAAATGCGACTCCGCGGCCGCGGCAGTGCGTAGCGACTGCCACATGATTTGCGGTGGAAGCAGTTCGCGTTCTGCGGTTTGCGCCTGGCGAGCGAAGTTCAGCGCGTCGTCATAGCGGCCAAGGTGCTCTTCGACGTTGCCGATGTCGCTGAGTGCGTCTGCCTCTCCCTGCCGACTCTTGATCTCGCGATTGATGGCCAGCGCCTGCCGCAATGAAGTCAGCGCGTCGTCGTAGCGGCCGAGATCCGTTTCGACGATGCCGATTCCGATGAGGGCGCTTGCCTCTCCAGGTCGGTTCTTGAGCTTACGAAAGATCGCGAGTACCGGCTGATACGAACTTAGCGCGTCGTCGTAGCGGCCGAGATCCTTTTCGACGGCGCCGATATCGCCGAGAGCAGCGACCTCTCCGAGGGAGTTCTTGATCTCTCGATCAATGGCCAGCGCCCGCTGCTGTGCGCTCAGCGCGTCGTCGTAGCGGCCAAGATACTCTTCGACCGTGCCGATGTTGATGAGAACGTCTGCCTCATCGAGCCGGTTCTTGTCGTCGCGATAGATGGCCAGCGCCTGCTGATACGAGCTCAGCGCGTCGTCATAGCGGCCCAGATTCTCCTCGACGATGCCGATGTCGCTCAGAGCAGCGACCTCTCCGAGCCGGTTCTCGAGTTCGCGATCGATGGGCAGCGCCTGCTGAAGTGAGTTCAGCGCGTCGTCGTAGAGGCCGAGATCATTTTCGACATTACCTATGTGGATAAGGGCGTTTGCCGCTCCGGGCCGATTTTTGAGCTAGCGATGGATGGGCAGAGCCTGCTGAAGTGCGCTCAGCGCGTCGTCGTAGCGGAAGAGCCGCTCTTCGACGTTACCGATGTCGCTGAGGGCGTTTGCCTCTCCGGGCCGGTTGTTGAGCTCGCGATCGATGGCTAACGCCTGCTGCTCCAAGCGTAGCGCGTCGTCGTAGCGGCCGAGATCCGTTTCGACGGCGCCGATGGAGTTGAGGGCGTTTGCCTCTCCGAGCCGGTTCTGGAGCGTCCGATAGATGGCCAGCGCCTGTTGGAACGCATCGAGGGCCTCGTCAGAGTTACTAAGCTTGTAGTTCGCTACGCCGCACTTGAAGACGAGGTCGGCCAGACGATCGTTATCACTGGTTGCTCGGAGTTGAGTTAGCGCCGGCCCCCACAGTGAGAGCGCCTTTGCGTAGTCGCCTTGATCGAACGCGGCCTGTCCTTGCCCCATGAGCCCATCGAGCGAAGACGCCAGTTGCGAGTAGGCCGGAAAGGAAACGACAAGCATCCAAACGAGCGTCATCAGCGGTAGCGCTCGCCATCGTCCCATGGGTTCTCTCCCTCGCGCACAAGGAGCCTTCAAGGAGCGGTTCGTCCAGCCGCCTACCCTCGGCGCCAAGCGATGTCCTCCCGATGGCTTCGGGCTTGCAAGAGGAGCGCGGGGACGGCGTGATGCGAAGCGCGACGGCGGGACGTCGTGATGGGAANNGGGGCGGCGGGACGTCGTGATGCGAAGCGGGGCGGAGCAGTGCAGCACCTGATTGAACCTTCACGATGATGAACGGATGCCTCGCCGCGTTCAGCCTTGGTGCGCTTTTGGCTTTGACCGCCGCGGCTCCCAGCCCGCGCGCAATCGGCCTCATCGTCGAAGAGACCGGCTCGTGGACGGTCGACGGGAAGCCGTTGCACCTCCACGACGAGGTTGCGGGGGGCAGCGTCGTCAGCTTCGTTCGACATTCCGGCGCTGAGCAGGAGCGACCGCACATCGTGATCGTGCTTGACGACGGGCACACGCGCTCATGCGATGGGCTCAGCGCGTGCCAACTTTCGCTGCCCCAATCGCTTGACGAGGGCCCTTCTCTGTTGGCGCGAATCCTCGGCGCGTTTGCCGCACAGCCGGATCGCTATGAACGTACCATCGCCCGCGGCCTCGGGCCACCGCTCGCGAAACTCGACGACACGATCGTAAGCTCCACCTCAGGCGTCGCCGACTTCGGTCCCCTGCTCGCTCCGCTCGCTCCGCTCACGGACTTCACCGTGACCATCAATCTCCCCGATCGCTGGTCGCCTCGCGAGGTGCCCGTTCGCCGTTCGGCCGCCGGGAGCGCGCCAATTCCGTTAGCACCCGGCCTCTACACCGTCGCTGTCAGCGATCCCACGACCCACAAGCCGTTGGCGACGTCCGCCTGGGTCCTCGTCTCGCCCGCCAGTGACTACCGGTCCGTTTCCGAACAGTTCTCGGAAGTACGCATGACGGTCGCCGCTTGGCCAGCTGACGTCAGCGACAAGACGCGCGAGGAGTACCTGCGCGCCGCGCTCGAGGCACTCGTAAGCCCTCAGTGATCAAAAAGATCGCAAGACGCGTCTGCCGGGCGCTCCCGATCATCGTCGCGATCACCGTCCTCATGTTCGTCGGTGAGTCGCACCACTGGTTCGACCGCTTCGAGGCGCCCGGACTCGACGTTTTCGCGCGCATCGATCCGCCGCTTCGCTGGCAAAATGTCCGCATCGTCGGCATCGACGACAGTGATTACGCGTCGCGCTTTCACTCCACGAGCCCGCTGAATGCACGGGAAGTCCAGAAACTCATCGACGCCATCGCGAAAACGCACCCAAGCGTCATCGGCGTCGACCTCGACACGTCGGGTGAGGCCTGGAAGACGATCGCCATCGACCCGAAATGGCCCCCAATCGTGTGGGCAACCGTCGAGCGCGTCGATCAGCAAGGCGAGCTCGGCACTCCCGTTCCGGTCCTCGGCGGGCGCGGTCCGACACGGTCGCAAGATCGCACCGGCATCGCCCTGGTCCAGCCCGACTTCGACGGCGTCATTCGCCGTTATCGCAGGAGCTATTACGACGAGCCGGCCTTTGCTTACGCAGTCGTGCAAAAGTACTGCGCGCTTCAACCGCCTAGCGAAGGCTGCGCGGCGTTCCGAACCGCGCTGCGTCTCCATAGCGCGGACCCGGAGCCGCCGGTTCTGCACGTCCTGGGCAACCCTTCCGACGCCGGCACGGACTACCTTCCCGCACGCCTGTTACAAGAAGCAGAAGCCGACCCGAAGTGGCGAATACACAACCCGTATGATGGGAAGATCGTTGTGCTCGGCGCTCTGTTCGCCGACAGCCGCGACGTGCACATTACGCCGGTTCGCCCGATGTACGGCGTTGAAATTGTTACTCAGGCGATCGAGAACGAGCTTGGCGGCGCCTCGACACCGGCCTTTAATATGTATTTTGCCATCCTGCTGGACGTGCTCGCAGGGATCGTCCTAGTCGTAATTAGCTGCCTCTTCGATTTTTTCCCGGCGCTGCTCATCTCGCTTGTTGGTGTTCCGCTGCTCGCCGTGGCCATCAGTTTCACCGCGTTTTCGAGTTCCCTCTTCTGGTTCGACTATACACCGTTACTCGTCGGCGTCTTTCTGCACGAACTCTGGGAACACGCACGAGAATACACGACGCTTCGCGGGGATCACGAGAAGTTGCGTATCGACCATGAACGCCTCAAGGCCCAACACGACGTGCTTCACGCGCAGCTTGCAAAGATCCACGGCAGCACCTCCGAACCGACGGTCCCGGACGCCCCAAAGCCCGCAGAACAGCCAGCCCACGGAGCGTAAACCGTGCAAGGGCCTACATCGTGCGCGCGGCGGCGAGCGTCCGCAGCTCTTGGGCCGGATTGCCGGTGAGCCGTTGACCCGCGCCCACGGAGTGCGTGACGACGGCGCCGGCGGTGATCGTTGCGCCGGCCGCATCGTGGGACGCGATCGTTCGCCCTTAGACGCCTTTGGCGGGCGGTCGCCGCTCATGGGCTTGGAACAGTAACGGGGACGGCCCGTGTAGGCCTGCAACGCTCGCATGAGCGGATCATGCCGACCGCCTTGCATCGGGCGCGCATCGTTCGCCCAGGTCGTCGAGCTGGCGACGCAGGCGCCACCAACGGTAAAGCGCAGCGTCAGCGCATTCACCTTTCCGTTGGCCCTATTCGCACTCGCAACGCTGCTCGAGCGTGTTGCACAAGCCCGATCCCGGCCAAGAAGGCCGCCGGTCAGGTGGGCGTGCGCTACGCTAAGCGAAAGCTCGTGGACCCGTGCATCGAGGCACGCCCGCGATTGTCACCCCAGCACTCGTTGGTTGGTGATCTTTTTGCCGGGCACGCCCCGCGTACAATCGTACAATCGGCGTCACGTCAATGCCTAACGCCCCGCGCACGTCGACCTTTGGCTATGAGCCACAACTGCACAGATCGGCGTCGTCAAGCCAAGATAATTGTCGTTTGCCAGCATCCAGATATTTCTACGGAGATCGCGCGTGCGACCGTTCCGGTCGCGCACTAAGAATTTAAGAGTAGGGGTCGATCGTTCTTCACAGAAACGAGTTCATCGGCTTATCAGTAACGGCGAACTGTCCACAAACGTTCGTTCGCGAGGCGCAAAGCGCTAAGCCGCGGGGTCACGGGATGCTCGCCGTTAGCACTCGGTGATTCCGACTTCTCAAACGGCCGAATAGCGTGGCCGTGCATGCTACGGCGCCCAGAGTCTATTCTATGCGGACGTCAAACAATCTTTATGCGCTCAACGATGAATGACGTGAAGCCGAGCGACGAGGCTCATTCGGGATGTCCGGCTGCTGGCGGAGCGACACGCCGACCGCCTTTACAGCCAATAGTCTCCCATCGATCCTTCGCCTTGGCTTCGGCGACGGTTTCCCACTGCATGTTCGAGACGGCATCAAGTCCGCCGCAAACCAAAGCGCGCCGATGATCAACGATGTGCCCCTTCCAACCGTGAGGATGGCCGGTCATCTCCCAAAACTCGTGCTTAACGGCTAGCGAACGGCAATCCCAAGTCGCGATCGCATTGCATCCGTGACGGTTATACGCGCTTTCATGGTGATGATGGTGGTGGTGGTGGTTAGTAGCATCTGCCGGCCATGTACAAGCCGCCAGTGACGCAGCAAGCGCCAACACAACCCTCAATCGGCGCCCGCCTTTCACCGCCGACGCTACCCGCGTTCCAATCTTCTCGTAGTTGACAGAATCAGGAAGCATAAGAGGTGATCAGCAAGAAACTCTCCGCCGGATCCTTCACGCGTCCACCTCCACTGCAGGTCGTTGCGCACATCGCCTGCACCGAGCACGACCGGCGCGTTATTCATGATGAACATCTCCGCCGGCGGTTCGGGAAGATAAGGTATAAGGCGAGGTTGCGTTTGCACGCGCCGGAAGCCTACGGGAACGGACGCGCCGAACGCGCGAATGCGGATTTGTGTGATTGGCGTGTTTCGCGGAGTACGGTGTCGCCGTCGTTCGCGAAGTAAAGCATTTCGAATGCTTTTGGTTGTACCGACCGCCTTTGTTGATCGACCCGACGGCGCTCAACGGTGAGCGTTGGTGCTTGAGCGGCACTCCGCGAAAAATTGACCCCCGGGCGGGTTGCCCGAGGGTTTCGAGGATCGCGCGGTAGCGTTCGATTCGTCGTCGCAATTAGTCAGGTTGCAGGTCGACGACGCGTGCGACGTGATCGCGAATCTCATCGAGCTTGCCGCGCATTAGCCAATCCAACGCGGATTGATCGCCGAGTTCCCGGCGCGGCGTGCGAAGCCAGTAGACGGCGTAGCGCTTCTCGTTCACGTATTCGGCGACGTCGTTCATCATTGCGACGAGTTTGATTGCCGAATCTTGAAATTTGCGGCTCGTGTGGGAGAGTCGCTGAGGTTCTTCGCCTTGACATGCAGGATCTGCGCAAGTTGCGGGAGCGTCACATCGATCGCGGCGGCGAGTTTGCGCGCGTCGACGCGGCCATCGTCTGCGAGGACGTCGAGGTCGAAGGGACGGGGGCGCTCGAGAACGCTAGCCACGGTGGCGTGATCCTTCGGAAGGGCGGCGAATGCCGTCACTATAGCACCTTTCGTTCGAGTTTTGACCGATTCTTAGTCGGGTTTTAGTCGGGCAACGACGCCTTGCATTCCTTCGCCTGGCTGGCCTACCGGCCGGCCGCATCCGCTAGGCGTCGGCTACGCGAGTTCAACTTCGCGATCAAAGGGCAACGGTCAGCGACCCGCTGCAGGCCTCACCTCTTTTAGCAGGCTCGGCATAGCCAAGACATTTCGACACCGGACGTGGGCCGCGAAAGAACCTGGGCTGGGCTCGGCTCGGCACGGCGCCGCGCTTCGCTTTTCATTTAGTCTAGCGATCATGTAGTCTAGCGATCATGTTGAGCCACCGTATTCCGGGTATACCGATCCATAATGCATGACGAGAGAGTTCGTGATTGGGGCCCGCATGATTCGGACGACGCCGTAAGCCCGGGCGGCCCGCTCGCTACACCGGAAACGCAAGAAGGCCAGCAAGCCGCGAATGAAGAGGGCGAAGAAGCGTAAGCGCCTCCTCTAATTTGATCGGTTCCTTCGAGCTCGCGGCGCTCGTCGAAGCAAAGCCGAGTACGCCCGCTGCGATGTCGGCGCACGGGGTCCTCGAATCGCGGGTCGCTTCTCCGCGCTGAGTGTTCGACGCGAAACCACGTTGTGAAGCCGACTTTAAAAGAAATCGCCCGGTGTCGCCACGTCCACTCATGGCCCGGCGGGCGCGGCAAACGCTTTCGCCTTAGCGTAACGTTAGGTGCTGTGCGGATTCTGTGCTGTTCCTCCGCGCAATGTGAAGCATATTCTGGTGCTGGTGAGCGACGTCGATCTGCACAGCGACCAAGCTTGACTTAGCAGTCTCAAGCGAGGGTATCATAACGCTGCGCCTCAGTAATGTCACTGTTTCACGAGCGTGCCGATCCAAGAAAACAAAGATTGTTACAGTGGTGATTCATCAAACGGCTTCTATCGAGAGGCACCTGCTTTGAGGACATGAACCTCCTCGGCAACGACTTGACGAGAAGCATCTCAATTAGGCGCGTTCACTCTGCGTAGGTCCAAGGATAGTCGGGACATTGAATGAGTACGAGCAGCCCGCCCAATATCACGTCACGTTTTCAAAAAAGCAAGAGGCTCTCATCCATGGATGCGAACGCGCCCGTGCCATGTTCTACCGTGCTGACGAAAATTATAGCGGTGTTGCTACTATTGGGGGTCAGTGCATGCTCCGGAGGAAATTCGGCAACCCCGACGCTTCCGCAGGCCGCGACAAACCCGACAGTCGTCGCGCCAAGTCCGAAACCGACGGCAAGCGGAACAGCAACCGCGCCGGCGACCCCAGCTCCGACAACAAGCGCGGCGATAGCATTCAACGATTACTCGACGTTCGGATACGACAACGAGCGCGATGTGTTCAATCCGAACTCCACGGCGATCACACCGGCGAGCGCGCCGGCGGTTCATCTCGCATGGCAGGCGTCACTCAACGACTACAACACACAAACCCAGCCCATTCTGGCGACGGAAATTGCGGGACATGCCGGCGTGTTGTTCGTTGGCGGCGGCAGCGGCAACGTGTATGCCTACGATGCCTTGAGCGGCACGTTGATCTGGACGACGAGCACCGGGCAAGAAGCTATTTCGGGATGCGGCTCCGGAACGTCGTATTGGGGCATCGGCGGCACGGCCGCCTACGATCCTTCTTCGAAGTCGCTGTATATAGCCGGTAATTCGAGCCCAGCGGAAAACGCGTATCCCACCAATTCCTTGCTGCGCCTCGACGGAGCAAGCGGAAAAATACTTGGGCAAGCCAATGTCGCGCCTTCGGCCGTCGGTGTAGGTGAGTCGAATTATTCTCATACTGCGGTGACGCTCAGCGGCGGAATCGCCTACATCGGCACGGGCTCGACTTGCGACATTTCGCCTTGGCGCGGACGCGTCGTCGCCGTGAGCGTTCCGTCGATGGTCCTCGCAAATACATTCTTTACGCTCTGGGATCCAAATAACGCGCGTGGCGCTGGCGTTCAAGCATGGAGCGGCGGCAGCGTTTGGGGATGGGGCGGCGTCACGCTCGATTTAAGCGGCAATGTCCTCACCGGCGTCGGCAACGCGGTCAACGACGCGAACCGTGGTCAGTTGCAACCGCCGTTCGTCCCGGCTCCACTCGAGTACAGCGGTTACGGCGAAACGTTACTCGAAATCAGCCCGGATCTTTCGACTGCTCTTGCCAGCAGTCACCCGATTGCACCCAGCATGTATGGCGGCAATTCGGTCGACCTCGACGTACAAGGCACGCCACTCGTCTTCGCGCCGACCGGCTGCGGCCCGATGGTGGCGTTTCAAGATAAGGCCGGGACTCTTTCGGTCTACAGCGAGAGCCAACTAAGTAGTGGTCCGGCCATCCAATATGCGATGGGCCCCAGCAACTATGGTGGCAGCTACCTTGGCGGTCCGGCCTACTCGCCGGCAACCGGTCTTCTCTATGCCGACGTCGCGTCAAGCACCGCTCCATCGCTGTTCGCACCCGGTCTCATTGCGATCAACCCCGGCTGCGGCGTTCCCTCCGTCACGTGGCACGCGTCATTTGGACCGGATTCGAGCGGCGCCGGTATTCCACGCGCAGTTCCGGCTGCCAGTTCCGGCGGCGTCGTGTTTGCTGGAACCGCTGGCAATAACGGCAGCGGCGGTTCTCTGTGGATGGTGAATGCGGCAACTGGTGCGCTGCTCAACGGGGGGCTTCCCATACTAGAAACCAGCGGAAACCTCCGCATGCCGCCGACCATCGATGGCAACTGGATCTTCGTGCTCGACGTCAACGGTAACATGTACGGGCTAACTATCGATCCGAGGTACAAAGCAATCACCGCCCGGCTTCGCGCGCCCAACAGTCGCCAGCGATTCAAATGGGCTGCCCATTCGTAAGCACATTAATATGTAACCGTGACCGCGAGAGCACGAGCGATTCGCAAAAACGCGTATCCAATTTATTTTGACCAGGGCACCAATCACTTATTTGCGACGCTAAGCCGCAGACGCGACCACGACATGGATCGCCCCGCCGACGACATCGTCCGCCGCTGGTGGCGCAAAATGGCGGGCATCATGGAAACAGAGCCAACTGCTTTCACGTCGATCCACGCGTCAGCGAGACGGTATTTCTCGCGCTACTTTCCGACCGCGGCAGCATGATCGCGCTACTGCTCGACACCGCTGCGGCTCGATCTCGGAGACCTCCTGCCGCTTTGCGGCCCGGCACGGGTCGTTGGGTTCACCGGCTCGCTGACCGGAACGGCCCGGTCTCAGCCGAACGTTACCGACACGTCGCCGAGGGTGGCGAACGCCGCGCGGTAGGTCGAAGCCGGCGCAACCCACGCGGCGGCGCACATCGCTCCCGGCAAGACCAGATCCCCAGCATGAAGTTCGTCGCCGTATTCGGCAAGGGCATTTACCAGCCACGCTACGGCCTCCGCCGGATCGCCCAGAACCGCCGCACCGGTTCCGTCGCCGACGGCCGCTTCATTTGCGTAAAGCACGACACGCTCGCGGACCAGGTCGCAATCGTGGAGCGGTACGAGTCGCGGTGATGTGACGACCCGGCTCGATGAGGCGTTGTCGGCGACCGTATCGACGAAACCGATGCGCCAATCCGCGATCCGGCTGTCGATGATCTCCAGCGCCGCGCAAACCCCGCCCGTCGCGCGCCGTACGTCGGCGGCACCGATACCTGGCCCGCGCAGACCGCTGCGCAGGACGAATGCGATTTCGGGCTCGACCCGCGGGGCGATGAAATCGGCCCGGCGCAGCGCGCCCGCGTTGGCCACGTGCATCGTAGCGGTCAGGAACCCAAAATCCGGCTGGTCGATGCCAAGTTGGCGCTGGACTACGGTGTTGGTCAAACCGATTTTCCGGCCGATGAGCCGGTCGCCCGCCGCCAGCCGGCGCTCCAAGGTGGCGCGTTGAACCGCATAGGCATCACGAACCTCAAACGGCGCGTCGCCTTCCGAGAACGGCCCAATCGGGACGCCCGACGCGGTCGCCGAAAGCAGCGCGTCGGCATACTCAACGACCGCGTCGCGTTCGATCACGAGCTGCCCTTCAAGAAGGCGATGTGGCGCGAGTTGAACGTCGGCGCGTCCTCGAATTGCGGCCAATGACCGCAGTGGTCCATCACGAAAAGCTCGGCGTCGGGGATGGTGCCCGCGAACCGCTCACCGACTTCGACGGCGCCGGTGGGGTCGTGTGTGGTCCAGACGACGAGGGTCTTCGCTCGAATGCCTCTGAGCTCGTCGTCGGTGATGAGGTTGCGCCGGCGGATCTCCATATCTTGCAGACACATGATGCGTGCCATGGTCGCAAGAAAACCCGGCTGGCGGTAGATCGCATAGCGCATCTCGATCAAGTCGGCAGTGACGCTCTGGGCGTCGTGCATGAGCCACTCGAGGCGGGCCTTTACCGTTTCGTACGATGCATCCGCGACGGCAGCGAGCGTTTTCTGCTTGATCGCCGCCATCACCGTCGGATTCGCCGTCAAGCCGCCGGCCGTGTTGAGCACGAGCTTGTTGACGCGCTCGGGGTATGCCGCAGCGAACTTCACCGCCACCCAGCCGCCCAAAGACTCGCCCGAGATGTGAACGCGATCGAACCCTAGCGCGTCGCAGACGTCGCGCACGTGCTCGACGTAATCGGGCAACTCGTAATCGCGATCCGGTTTGTCGCTAAAACCATGACCGATCATATCGATCGCGACGGTTCGGAAGTGTTCACCGTGGGCGACGATATTGCGGTTATAGGCTTCGAGGTGGCCCCCGACGCCATGCAGCAACAGCAGCGGCTCTCCGTGTTCGCCCGCTCGCATGAGGCGGGTTCGAATCGGACCCGCCATGATGTAGCCGAGCGAGAACGACCCGCCGGCAAGCTCTGGCCAAAGCGATTGCCGGGTCGCGCGTGGGGAAGCAACGTTCATCCGGTGTCCTCCAGATTTCCGCCGAATTGTCTTTCAATCGATACTAGTATATAAGTTGCGAAGATGCAACCCCCCGCAGCGCGTTTACTCAGCCGGCGTCCTCGAAGGACAGCCGGCGCGCCGCCTCGAGCACGCGTTCGATCGAGTTGAGGATGTGCTTTTCCATCGTCGCGCGCGCCGACTTCGCGTCGCGCTCGGTGATCGCAAGGACCACTTGTTCGTGCTCTTCGTGCGCGGCGTCGGGCCGGGTGGCGTAGAGCATTTCGCCCAGCGCGCACGCAATATAGAAATCGTAGCGATCCATCAACATCACGGACAACTGCTTGAGCGAGGGCGAGTGCGCCATGTCGTGGACCGCGGTATGAAAGGTGCGGTTGAGCACGCGAAATTTGGGCGCGATCGCGACCGGCGAGACGGGCTTAGAGCGCGGCCAGAGCTTTCCGATTCCCTTGGAAATTTGGGCTAATTCAAGAATCTGGGCGTCCGAGGCCCGCAGCGCCGCGAAGCTGGCCATGCGCCCCTCGAAGCCGGCGAACACTTCGAGAAAATCCTCGACGTCCTGGCGGCCGATCCGCCGCACGCGACAGCCGACTTGCGGGATCACTTCAACAAATCCCTCGGCCGCCAAGCGATTGACGGCGTCGCGCACGGGCTGATGGCTTACTTCGAGCAGCTTGCGCACTTCCCCAAGATCGATACGCGCGCCGGGCTTGAGCGCACCATCAAGGATGAGCGCGCGAATGTGGTTGTAAGCGGCTTCGACTAAGGATTCACTACGCGTCCCGTACATGCGGACTCAACTTGGAGACCAATGGGCGAGATTCATCTTGCCGGGGGTTGCGGAACCATAACTTATATCTTACTATACAAGTCACCTAACATCGGGAGTGCGCCATGACCCATGCTGAGCTCCAAGGGCTGGTCGATCCGCAAGCCGGCACCGTCGATCCCCGCGTCTATTCCGATCCCGCGCTCTACGCGCTTGAGCTCGAGCGCATCTTTGCGCGCTGCTGGCTATTCGTGGGGCACGAAAGCCAGTTGCCCGAGCCCGGAGATTTTGTCGCGACGTACATGGGGGAAGACCCCGTCCTCGTCGTGCGTCAGAAAGATCGCTCGATTCGCGTCTTTCTCAACGCCTGCCGGCACCGCGGAATGCGGCTGTGCCCGGCTGACCGCGGCAACGCCAAGAACTTCTCGTGCTCGTACCACGGCTGGGCCTACTCGATCGGCGGAGAGCTGATGTCGGTGCCGCACGAAAGCGACGGTTATCACGACCGGCTCGAGAAAAGCGCTTGGAACGCGGTCGGCGTCGCTAAAGTCGAGAGTTACAAAGGGCTCATCTTCGCGAGTTGGGACGCGGGCGTTCCGCCCCTGGTGGAGTATCTCGGGCCGATGGCGTGGTGGCTCGATGGGCTCGTCGACCGTTGCCCCAACGGCGCGATTGCGATTCCCGGCGTCTCGAAGTGGACGGTCGACTGCAACTGGAAATTTCCGGCCGAACAGCTCTCGAGCGACTACTATCATTTCGCGACGACGCACGGCTCGGCGATCGCCGCGATGACCCCGCCCGGCGAACGCGCGATCGAGCGCGGTTTTAGCAGCGCGCCGGGCTATCAGGTAAGTACGCCCGATGGGCATGGGTTCGGATTTTTCGCCTATCAGCAGCCGACCAAACGCGTTTGGACCGAAGCCGCGCACTTCGCCTATCTTGAAGAGACGTTCGCCCAGGCACGGGAACGGGTCGGCACGACGCTTGCGTCGCGCACGACCGGTCATGGGAACGTATTCCCGAATCTAGGCACCTTGCCGGGCTCGAACATCATTCGCGTGTGGCAACCCAAAGGGCCCGAGAAGACGGAAATCTGGTCCTGGACGCTTGTCGACAAAGATGCCCCGCCCGAGGTGGTCGATGCGGTGCGCATCGGGGCCGCGCGCAGTTTTGGTCCGGGCGGATTGCTCGAGCAAGACGACTCGGAGAATTGGATGGAGATTCAGACCGTGCTGCGCGGGCACATCGCGCGCCGCAGTCGCTTTAATATGCAGATGGGGAAACACTCCCTTGCGGTGCCCAGCGACGACGTGCCGGGAGTCGCGCGGCACGTCTTCAACGAGACGGCGGCGCTGGGCATGTACGTGCGCTGGGCCGAGCTGTTGGGTTCAGCCACCTGGGACCAAGCCGAAGAAGCCAAGCGGATGCGCGTAGCGCGCGCTGCGGCAGCACAGGCGATGGTGTCGCGATGATTGCCGTCCCCGACGCGCGCGAAATCGCGGCCCTGCACTTCGAGGTCGAGCAGTTTCTCTATCATGAAGCCGAGCTGTTGGACGAGGGGCGTTTCGAGGAGTGGCTGCGGCTCTTGGCGCCCGAATTGCACTACTGGATGCCGGCGCAATCCAATCGCTATAAACGCGAACGGGAGCGCAGCGTCGGCGGTCCCGACGAGCTGCCGTATTTCGAGGAAACCTGGGACCATATGCGCCAGCGCGTCGCCCGCCTGCGGACCGGCACGGCCTGGGCGGAAGAGCCGCCGTCGAGAACGCGCCGCCTCGTCACGAATCTGCGCGTGAGTCCGCAACCGGAAGGCTGCGTGCGCGCGCGCACCAACCTGCTGCTCTACCGCACGCGCAACGAAAACCGGGTGCAAACCTTCGTCGCCTCACGTGAGGATCGGCTGCGCCACGACGGAGCGGGCTGGCTAATTAGCGCGCGCAAGATCGTTCTGGACGCGACGACGATTCCGGCGCACAACCTGAGCGTTTTCTTTTGAGCGCGGGCCTGAGCGCGGGGCGCCTCGCGGGTTCCGTCGTCTATCTCACCGGCGGTGGTTCGGGGTTAGGGCGGTCCATCGTCAAACGCTTCGTCGCTGAAGGCGCGCACGTCGGTGTGCTCGAGATTTCGGCGGCCAAAAATCGCGGGCTGCGCGACGAGTTCGCCCACGGAGTGACCACATTCACCGGCGACGTTCGCGATATTTCGGCGCACCGCGAAGCGCTGCACGCGCTCGGTCGGCAGTTTGGAAAAGTCGACGTGTACATTGCCAACGCGGCGATCTGGGACGGCAATACGGCGTTGCTCGACCTGCCCGAGGCGCAGCTGGATGCCGCCTTCGAGGAAATCTTCGCGATCAATGTCCGCGGGTATTTGCTCGGCGCGAAGGCGGCCGCGCCGGCTTTGCTCGAGAGCGGCGGAAACATGATCTTCACGCTGTCCACCGCTGCCGTGCGCGCGGGCGGCGGCGGTCCGCTATACACCGCTTCCAAACATGCCGGTGTGGGTTTGGTTCGTCAACTTGCCTTCGAGCTGGCTCCGCGGGTGCGCGTGAACGCCGTCGCGCCGGCCGGGATGGCGACGGACTTGCGCGGTCCCCACGCGCTGGAGCTCGGCGGACGCGCCTTGATGGCGGACGCCGATCCGGAACGCATGCGAGCGGCCTATCCGCTCGACTTCTTCGCCACGCCCGACGACTACGTCGGTCCCTACGTGTTGCTGGCGTCGCGGACCGAAGGGCGTTCGCTGACGGGAATCATTTTGGAGAGCGATCTTGGGTTGTCGGCTCGTGGCATTCGCGCCGTATCCGGCGAGGCGCAACGAACGCTAGCGTCGCAGCGTGCTGCCGTCGGGCAACGGCTGTAAGGTTATTGCATTGGATCGCCGTTCTGAAGATCGCTTGGCCTTGGTCGCCGCTTCGCACACGCCGTTGATGGCGAAGGGCGAGATCGACTCCCGGCTGCGGGAAACGGTGAACGCGCAATTCGGCGGGCTCGCGGCCGAGATTCGGGCGTTCGCTCCGGATCAGATCATCGAATTCGCGCCCGATCATTTCAACGGATTCTTTTACGACCTGATGCCCAGCTTCTGCGTCGGCGTGCATGCCGCGTCGCTCGGCGATTGGGGCGGACAAACCGGTAAACTTCCCGTGGACGAACGCTTTGCGAGCGAACTCGCCGCCGCCGTCTTGGGCGACGAGGTCGACGTGGCGGTTTCCTACCGCATGCACGTCGACCACGGTTTCGTGCAAATCTGGGAAAAGATGTTCGGCCGTTTCGACGCGTACCCGATCGTGCCGATCTTCATCAACTGCGCGGCGCCGCCGCTGCCGCGGTTTCGGCGCGCGCGCCTGCTGGGCGAAGCCGTTGGACGGTATGCGCTCGCGAGCGGCAAGCGCGTTCTGTTCGCGGCATCGGGCGGGCTTTCACACGACCCGCCCGCACCTGACTTTACCACCGCAACGCCGGAAATACGCGAACGGCTCATCGACGGCCGTCATCCGACCATGGGGATGCGTGATGCGCGCGAGGCGCGCGTCCTCGAAGCTGGGCGGCTGGCGGCTCGCGGCGAAGGCCCGTGTCTGCCGCTCAACGCAACCTGGGACAGCGAGGTCCTCGCGCTGCTGCGGGCCGGCGAACTCGCGCGCTTCGACGCCTTGAACATGACGGACGTGCGCCGCACCGCCGGACGCGGCGCGGCGGAAGTCCTGTGCTGGGTCGCGGCGTTCGCGGCGTTGTCGGTCGCCGGACCGTACGCGGTCGGCACGAGCTTTTACACGCCCATCCCGGGCTGGATCGCCGGGATGGCCATGCTGAGCGCGCACTCCAGCGCGCGCGACGTGCGCGCTGGAGCGCCGGCGTTATGCGACTCCCGCGGGAACCGCCCCGCGTAATGGCTTGGGTTACGGGATGCGAACATAGCGCGCAATGTTCTTGTCTCTGGGCGCACGGCCGCGGCTGAAGGTATTTCCCGTAAAGCCAACGGATTTGCGCCGAGTGCCGCTCATTGCTGCAACTGCCGCCGGCCCTGGGGAAGCGTGGTCGTCCGACGATCATCCCGCGTCGAAATGGCGGGGCGTTTCGAGGTGACCGGCGGCGTTTCGAGCCCGTGGCGCGCAAACGTCCGCGTGCGCAATGTGGCCGGGATGTCGCTGGTCGCTTGTACGAGCGATGCGTGTCGCGGCGAGCACAGCCGCTCGACGATTCGGGCCGAGCGGCGCCGCTTCGGCGTGCAGGTGGCGCTGGCGGGTACCGAACGCCTGACGTGCGGTGATACGAGCGTCCTGACCCCGGCCGGCAGCGTCGTCGTTTGGGACAGCTCGGTTCCCAGTTCCTTCGAGGTTCCCCAGACGCTTACGAAAGCGACGATCATGTTTCCCGAAGCACTGCTGCGCGAACGGTTGCCGCGCAATGGACCGCTGTCGGATTGCGAACTGGTGCCCGCGACGATCGCGCGGGCCAATGGCATTTCGTCACGCTCGCTGCATGCGCTGTTTCATGCGAGCGGAACGACGGTTGCAGCGTGGCTGAAAGACCAGCGGCTCGTACGCAGCCGCGATGCGTTGAACGCGAATGCGTCCGGCCGCGGGAGCCTGACCGAGATCGCGTTTCGCTGCGGCTTTCGCGATCCGGCGAATTTCAGTCGATTCCGCGATGCCCTAACGAATTCGCATAACGGCTCGACGCCGTAGTTCGTGCCGCCGCTACGCAGCGCCGATTTGCACATCGTGGACCCCCATTTTCATATGTGGGATCTCGAGCAGCACACGTATCCGTGGTTGAGCGCTCGCCCATTGCCGGCCAGCATCGCCGGCGACGTCACGCCGATCGCCCATTCATACGTGCTCGATGACTATCTGGCCGACCAGGGGCGCTGGAAAGTCGCGCTCGCGGTGCATGTCGACGCGGGTTACGATCCGCGCGAACCCGTCGCTGAAACGCGCTGGTTGCAAGCCCTGGCGAACGAACGCGGAATGCCGAACGGCATCGTCGCGGCCGCTGTCCTGCACGAGCCGGATGTCGAGACCGTGCTCGCGGCGCACTGTGAGTCCGCGAATGTCCGCGGTATCCGCCATATCATCAATTGGCATGCGGACCCGGCCAAGACGTACGTCGCGCGTGGCGATCTGCTGACCGACCCGGCCTGGCTCGCGGGGTTCGCGCTGCTGGAAAAGTACGGTTTGTCGTTCGATCTTCAACTGTATCCGTCGCAAATGCACGACGCCGCCCATGTCGCCGCGCGCTTTCCGCAGACGAGCATCATCGTCAATCATGCCGGCATGCCGATCGATCGCGACGCTGCGGGCCTCGCGTTGTGGGAGAGCGGCATGCGCGAGCTCGCGGCACAGCCCAACGTTAGCGTCAAGATCTCGGGGCTCGGTATGCTGGATTGGGACTGGAGCATCCAGAGCATTCGCCCCTTCGTGCTGCGGACGATTGAGTTTTTCGGCGCGGACCGCTGCATGTTCGCCAGTAATTTTCCGGTCGATCGACTCTATAGCAGCTTCGATGTCTTGTACGATGCGTTCGCCGAACTGGTCGGCGATTTCACACCAACCGAGCAGCGAGGGCTCTTCGGCGGCAACGCCGTGCGTCTCTACCGGCTCACCGAGCTTCCGGCTTGAGATCTCGAGTCAAACATCAACGCCACACGGATCGGCGGCATGCCGAAAGGGAGGGCAGAGGAATGATCGCACCAACCATGTTCCGAGTCATCGCGGCGACCGCTTTGACGTGCAGCATCCTCGGCGCTGCGGCAGTCGGCGCGGAGTTTCACGGTTTTGACCCAGCGACGTATGACGGAACGATGCTGTCGGCGGCACAACTCAAAGCGATGGTCGCGGACGCCGAAAAGAAGACGCCGCCCAAGGATGGGAAGACCTACACCTTTGGCTTTGCAAACTTGCAACGCGACATCGCTTTCGGCATTCTCACCGAAAAGGGCATTCAAGCCAACGCCGACGCGGCCGGCATCAAACTGGTTGTCGCGGATAATCGGCTCGACGGCCCCACCGGCTTGACCAACGCACAGTCGTTCATTCGTCAGCACGTCGACTTCGTCATCGAATTTCAAACCGACGTGAATTTTGGTCCGAAAATCAGTGCGGCGTTCAAGGACGCCGGGATCAAAGTGATCGCGATCGATATCCCGATGCCCGACACGACGTTCTTCGGCGTCAACAACCCGCGTTCGGGGTTCATGACCGGCTCGTATCTGGGCGCGGCGGCAATCCATCAATTCGGCAAGGACAAAGTGCTCAGCGGCTATTTTGTCGACGGGGCCTTACCCCAGTCCGGAGTGATTCCCGCGCTGCGCACGCGCGGTCAGCTTGCCGGTTTCAATGCCGAGGTGCCAAATTTTCCGGCCGACCATATCTTGCAGATCGACACCAAGAACACCTTACAAGAATCGTATAGTCAGATGAGCAACGTGCTCGGGCGCATTCCGCACGGCGTACCGATCATGGTTACCGCGATCAACGATCAGTCGGCGATCGGGATGCTGCGGGCGGTCAAGTCAGCCGGCCGGGCCGACGATCTCATCGTCGTCGGAAGTGGCGCCGATGAATCGCAAGCACTTGCCAGCGAGGAGAAACTCGTGGCGTCGACCGGTTCGTTCCCGGAGCGCTACGGCAACTATATCATCCCCATGGCGCTCGATGAACTTGCCGGAAATGCGGTCCCGCCGGCGGCCTTCGTCCACCATGTCATGGTGAGCAAAGCGAATATCTGCAAATACAATCCGCAGTTTCCGTGCAAAGGCAAAGACGCGTTTACGTACGTGTTTCCGCAGGCCGCCTTCGAGAAGTATCTTGCCGAGTTGCGATCGGACTCGACCTTGAGCGGTTACACGGCGCTGTTTCCCAACAACTAAGCTGATGTCCCGGCTCGAAATGCGCGGCATCGACAAGGCCTTTGCCGGCGTACCGGTTTTGCGCAACGTCGATTTCGTCGTCGGCACGGGCGAAGTCGTTGCCTTGCTGGGCGCCAACGGCGCCGGGAAGTCGACGCTCGTCAAAATCTTAAGCGGCGTCTATGCCCGCGATGCGGGCACGATCGCGGTGGACGGCACCGTTCGCCGCATCGCGACACCCGCGGACGCGATCGCAGCGGGTATCCGGCTCTTGCCACAAGAGGTTTCGGTGTACCCGGAGCTGAGTATCGCCGAGAACATTTCGATTGCGA
Organism: Candidatus Velthaea versatilis; assembly: GCA_003134035.1. Classification (GTDB taxonomy): domain Bacteria; phylum Vulcanimicrobiota; class Vulcanimicrobiia; order Vulcanimicrobiales; family Vulcanimicrobiaceae; genus Velthaea; species Velthaea versatilis. The sequence goes on along the minus strand of PLAE01000103.1, from coordinate 10,363 downwards.
ATCTGCCGGTGCATCGACGGTTTGGCATCGCTTCAACCGATCGGCGGCTCATGCGCCGCAGGGCCCAGGAGTTGCTTACGACGCTTGGGCACGCCGATCTCGACCCCAACCGTTTGGTGGGATCGCTGGGCCTCTCGCAGCAGCGCGTCGTCGAAATCGCGCGCGCACTTGCCGGCGAGGCACGCGTGCTGGTGATGGACGAGCCCACCGCGGCATTAGCCGAGGCCGAAGCCGAGCAGCTGTTCGCCGTGATCGAGGCGCTGCGCCGCAATGGTGTTTCGGTTATTTACATCTCGCACTATCTCGATGAGGTATTTCGCCTCACCGATCGCATCGTGGTGCTGCGCGACGGCGAGGTTGCCGGGAACTTCGTGACAGCAGCCGTGTCGCATGAGACCGTGCTGCATGCGATGCTCGGCCGCGTGGTCGACGAATTGTATCCGGAGAAGTCAACCCGGATCGGTGCGCCGCTCTTGTCGGTCGTCGGGTTATCGCAGCCGGGCTGCTTGCGCAACGTCTCATTCGAGGTGGCAGCGGGCGAAATTCTGGGCGTGTTCGGTCTGGTCGGTTCCGGGATCGAACGCGTCGGACGAGCGGTCTTCGGCGCCGAATCGGCCGCCCGGGTGACGTCCGCCTCGATTGCCGGCCAGCCCTACCGGCCGTCGACTCCGCGGGCCGCCGTCCGGGCCGGAATCGGTTTCGTCGCTGCGGAGCGCAAGCGGGAAGGTTTGATCGGCATGTTGTCGGTTCGGGAGAACATAACGGCGCCGTTCCTCGGCCGTTTCGTCAACGGCTGGCAAGTCGACACGCAGGCGGAGACGCGCGATACGCGACACTGGATCGCCGCACTCGGCATTCGCTGTACCGGTCCCGAACAGGAGATTCGACTGCTTTCCGGCGGTAATCAACAGAAGGTCTGTCTGTCACGCTGGATGCTCGGATCGATTTCGCTGCTTATTCTTGAGGAGCCGACGCGGGGCGTCGATCTTGGCGCACGCCGAGAAATCTATCGGCTCATCCGGCAACTGTCGGCCGACGGTCTGGGCGTGGTGGTGGTCTCGTCCGACGCCGAAGAAGTCGCCGGCCTTGCCGACCGCACCATCGTCTTACGGCATGGGGAGATCGTGGCGGTACTGCCCGGTTCGGCTTCGGCGAGCGCCGCACTCGCCGCGGCGAGTCAAACGACCGGGAGTGCTGCGTGATGGCATCGTCCGCTGCGGCGCCGAACCGGCTCGTACGCGATCTGTTCGCCAAATCCTGGGCCGGCGTCGCGATCTTGCTCGTGTTTTACGCGCTGATCATGCTCGGCTTCACGCTCTTGTCGCCCTACTTTCTGACGTTCGGCAATATCGCCAGCATCGGTGCGAACATGGCGTTCATCGGCCTCATGGCCGCCGCCGGGACGCCGCTCATCATCGCCGGCGGACTCGATCTCTCCGTCGCGGCCGTTGCCGGGATGGCCGGCGTCGTGGTGGCGCTCCTCTCGGCTCGAGGCATCAATATTTGGATCGCCTCGTTGGCGGCGCTCGTCGTCGGCGGAGCCATTGGTTGTGGCAACGGTCTGCTCGTTACCCGTGCCGGCCTCAACGCGTTTATCGCGACCCTCGGGACGATGAGCATCATCACCGGCTGTTCGCTCGTGCTCACCGGCGGTCTGAGCCAGCCGCTCAACGCGACCGATTTTAGCTACATCGGCTCGGGAACCGTGCTCGGCGTTCCGTTCCCGCTGCTTTTGATGGTCGTCGTCTTCGTGCTGTTTTGGTGGGTGATGGCGCGTACGCCGTTCGGCCGCCGGATCTACGCCGTCGGGGGAAATCCGGACGCGAGTCGGCTCTTGGGCATCCCGGTCGAACGCGTGCAGCTCACCCTCTACATCGTTTCCGGCGTCGCCGGAGCGCTGGGCGGAATCGTCCTCGCCTCGATGTTGGGTGCCGCGGCGCCCGATGCCGCCGGACAAAACTTGCTTACCGTTGTCGCCGCTATCATTTTAGGCGGCACCAGTCTCTTCGGCGGGCGCGGCAGCGTTTGGGGCACGTTACTTGCCGTCTTGATCTTGGGAACGCTCAACAACGGATTGACGTTGCTCAACGTCAGCAGTTTCTGGCAGGAGGTCACGCGCGGTTCGGTCCTGCTCCTCGCCGTCGGATTGGATCAAGTTCGCGTGCGGTTCCAAACCCGATGACGTCGCGCTATCTTGCCGGTGCGGCATTGCTCGTCGACGGCGGAAGGTTCGTGAACGTGCCGTGAGCGCCGGGCGCCATGACGTTGAAACGATTGCCTTTCGTATGATCTTAAGGCCAGGCTACGCAGCCGAGTATCGGCGCCGGCACGACGCTATTTGGCCCGAGCTTTGTGTTTTGCTCCGTCAAGCGGGCGTTCTGGATTATCGAATTTATTTTGACCAGGGCACGAGTCACTTATTTGCGACGCTAAGCCGCAGGCGCGACCACGACATGGATCGGTTGCCCGCCAACGACGTCGTCCGCCGCTGGTGGCGAATGATGGCGGACATCATGGAGACCGAGCCCGACGCCACGCCGTTACAGGAGCCGCTTACGGAGATGTTCGATCTCGCGAATGCCGGGACCGGACAAAGCTCCGAGGCCTGATGCTGGTTCAGTAACCCGACAGGCACAAATCCACCGACCATTACTATGTGATAGTGATGCCTTTCGCTCAGACTTCATTTGAGCGAGCGCGGGCCGATGCACGACCAAAAGACTCGAGTCGAGAACCGGTTCACTCCAAGACTGCGCATCACGCCACGCCCTCCCAGGACGGACTCGCCGGCCGTGTCGACGCCGATGACAAGAACATCATGTCGCTCGTCGCTTGACGTCGCGGAGGCCGGCACCTTGAAGCACTTTGCGTAGCGGGACTTTATCGAGCCAGGTGCTGCCCCCGCATACCATTCGTTTCGTAGAACAGACTTGCATTGCATTAGCGTAACATTCCCGCGTCGCAAGCCGACAACAGGCGTAAGGGGGTGGTCACCACGTTACGCCTGCTCTGGGTGCGCATTCTGCTCGTTGCGCTCGCGTTTGTGTGCCCGATCGCCACCGAGGCCTATCTGCAACTCGGCGAACTGAATCACGCCGCTGCCGTCATCGGTATCGAGCGCAGCGGTGTAGTCTGTCTGACGCGCGCCTACGCCATCCTCGACGTCCTCGACATGCCCGCGGAAATGGCCCACCGCGGCACAGCCGACGTGAGCGCGGCGTTCCACGATCTGGCCGCGAGCGGCTGTCCCGAGAAAGCCGCATTCGCGCGGCTCGCCCGACGAGATGTGCGCGACTCATCCGCGCGTCTGCAGCTCGCGGTCGCCATCGACGGCAAGATCAACGACATCGGCGAGCAATACCTGTGGTACGATTCGAGCCCCGTCACCGCCCACGCCAGCGACAGCAGCGCGTACGCACTCGCCGATGCGCTGCCGGAGCTTGCCTTCGCCGCGGCGACGACGGATCGAATCGCGGCCGCGAAATTCGCGGCGAGAGCGACCTCACGGCTGGCCATCGTTGACTACGATGTCGCCGCGCTCATCAAGGCGGCTCCCTGGACAGCCAGCGAACTGCGCGGCCCGCACGCGCGACAAAAGGCGTACCTCGACACCTATTTTCGCATGCTCGACCAATGGGAGCGGCAGCCGGCGGCCCCGCACCCCGACTTTTCCGTCCCGCTGCGCGCAGCGTTTCGAGGATCGGACCAGGTCTTGGCGGGATTCACGCACATCTTGGACAGGAATCTCTTGCGTGAACGCGATCAACTCGACCATCGCCGGGCTATGGTGATTGCGAGCTCGTGGCTCATCCTGGCCGTGGCGCTCGCAGTCGCGGGGTACATCGCACGCGGCGTGATGCGGCGCCAACGGCGCGAAATCGCTCGGCTCAGAGACGTGGCGCTCAAAGAAGCGCGTTTTCAAGCAATTTTCGCCGGGTCGCCGCTCGCAATCGCGATCACCGATCTGACCGGCACCGTTTTAGAGTCGAACGACGCGTACGCGGAACTCGTCGGTGCGTCGAGTCTGCAAGGCGTTCAGACGCCGATTTTTCACGGTGTAGTGCCCGACCGCCCATCGGACATCGCATCTCTGTTCGGCCCGGCGCTCGAGAACGCAACGCCCAGCGCACCCGTGGAGATCACGCTCGCGCGAGATGGCGCTTCGCCGGTCGTCTGCGATGCGACGGCGACCCTCGTTCGTACACCGGGTGACGACGTGGTCTACTGCGCTGTCATGCTCCAAGACATCACCGAGCGGCAACTTCGCGAACATCGACTGCAGTATGAGGCCACGCACGATGGGTTGACGGGAATTGCGAACCGCTCGGCGTTGCTCGATGTTCTGCAAGAGCGGCTGGCGCGGCAGCCCGAAGGTACGCCGCGCTTCGCGCTTCTGTTTCTCGACGTCGACGACTTCAAGTCGGTCAACGACACGCTCGGCCACGTCGCGGGGGACGGCTGCCTGGTGGCGATTGCCGAACGTCTGCAGTCGCTCGTGCGCCACGACGATACGGTCGCGCGGTTCGGGGGCGACGAATTCGCCATCCTCTTCTGCGACGCGCAGAGTATCGAGCAGGTCGACGACATCGTTTGGCGCCTGCGCCGCGAAATCAATCTGCCGATCGAACTGGGTGACTTCGTGCTGTCGATTTCATGCAGTATCGGTGTGGCGATCGACGGCGGTGGCGACGACGCTCAAGTCGCATTCGCCTGCGCCGACGGCGCGATGTACGTCGATAAGGCCCGCGCGCCCAGTCGCGCCGCGTCGATCCGTCAGCGCACCGCGTAACACCATATGCGTGGGGCTGGGCCCGCTTTCTTCGGGCAACGGTTTAACCTCGTGCCGCCCGCTGCCGATAGGAGTGATGGAAAGAGGTGATTACCGCGTCACGCATACTCTCGGTGCGCACTCTGCTCGTAGCCCTCGCCTTCGCCTTTGTCTTGCCGATCGCGGCCATCGCCTATTTGCAGGTCCGCGATCTCAATCATGCCGACACCGTCGTGGGTAGCGAGCGCGGGGGAGTGTCATGTCTACGGCGCAGCTACGACCTGCTGCGCGCACTCAGTGCGCTTGCCAATAGCGCCGATGGCGATGCAGCCGCGGAACTCCGTGCGGCGGTGAACAACGTTACGGCGAGCAACTGTACCGGGCGAGCTGCCTTCGCTCGGCTTTCGGCGAGCGATTTGCGCACGCCGGCAGCGCGTCAGACGGTCGCGCTCAGCATCGGTGGCGACATGCGGACAATCGCCGAAACAACGAATCTGACGTACGATACGAGTCATGTCACGATTGCGGCGACAGCTGCGAGCGCGTACCAGCTCGCTGACGTACTGCCTCTTTTCGCCCTGGCAGCCGCCACGACCAATCGAATCGATGCCGCGAGGATCCAGGCTACGGTAGCGTCGCGACTCAAAAAGCTGAGCGACAATGTCGACGAGCTGATGAGAATCGCGCCTTGGACGGCGAGCGAATTGAACGACCCGCAAATACGCCAGGAGGCGACCACGGCGGCGTACTTCGGCCAACTCGACCGTTGGGAGGAACAGCCCGCGCTTGCACGGCCCGATTTCTTCGCTCCAATGCAAGCCGCGTCCGGGGCGTCCGACCGGCTTTTCGCGGCGCTGACGCGCGTGCTCGACCGCAATCTTGACGACGAGCTTGAGCAAATCGGCCGCCGCCGAACGCAGGTAATCGCCACCACGAGCATCGTGCTCGTCCTAGCGTTCGGCCTGGTGTGGCTCATCGCGCGCGCGGCGGTTCACCGCCACCAATCCGAAATCGCTCGGTTCAAGGAAGTCGCGCTCAAGGAAGCGCGGTTTCAAGCGATCTTCGCCGGGTCGCCACTGGCCATCGCCATCACGGATCTCGACGGCAGCGTCCTGGAGTGCAATAGCGCGTATCGCGCGCTCGTGGGTGCGCCGCTCATCTCCGCCGAGTGCGTGTCGCTCTTCGCTCCGGCACAGCCCGCCGATGACGACGCCGTCTTCACCTTGCTCAGTCCTTTGCGCGGCCAAGGCCAGTCGAACACTCACGCCGTGATCACACTGACCCGAGTCGATGCGGTTGCCGTCTGCTGCAACGCCACGGCAACGATCCTTCGGGCGCCTGGTGACGGGGGGGATTACTGTGCGGTAACCCTGCAAGACATTACCGAACGCCAACGACGTGAACGTCGCTTGCATCACCAGGTGACGCACGACGCCCTGACGGGAATTGCAAATCGGGCGCATTTCATCGCCCAGCTGGAACGACGCTTGGAGCACGGCCTCGTGCGGCCGCGCTTTGCGCTGCTGTTCATCGATGTCGACGACTTCAAAAACGTTAACGACACACTCGGCCATGCCGCCGGTGACACGTGCCTTGCAACGGTTGCGGAACGGATACGGTCGCTGACCCGTGAAGGCGATGTCGTCGCGCGCTACGGCGGCGACGAATTCGCGCTCCTCTTGTGCGATCACGACAGCATCGAAAAAGCGACCGACATTGCGGTTCGATTGCGCGACGCGTTAGCTGCGCCGATTCACTTCGGCGATACGGTCCTGGTCGTCTCGTCGAGCATCGGTGTGGCTATCGACGACGGTGCTGGTGATGCTGAGGCCGTCATCGCCCGCGCCGATCAAGCAATGTATGAAGACAAGCGCCGAGCGACGAGTAGGGCCGCCGTCATCTATCAAGCCAGCGCGAAACGTTCCGACGCGCGGAAGCGATCTCTCTGAGCGCGCGGCGCGTTGCCGCAGCTAACGGTGACCTGCCCTCTACACAAGGAACTCGATGACCTGCGCGTCGTTTCCGCGATTGACTAAAACACTTATCGTTTGATTTACTTTACTTAACGGCGTTCGCGCTAAAAGTCGTGGCAGACGAGATCGTTCGTCCAAAGGCGGCCGTTGCGTAAGCTGCTGCAAGGCCGCTGCGATTCAGGTAGTGAAACGTCGGTCCGCCCTGATACGGCCGCTGATCAGCCGCTTTGGTCGGCTTGGTGCGCCCATGCTGCGGCATCGGTGCTTTCGGCCGAGAGCGTCCCGACAACAACGCGGTTTCGGCCGCTGCGTTTGGCCGCGTAAAGCGCGTCGTCGGCCGCCTTGAGGAAATCGGCCGGGTCACGATCCGCGCCGGGAACGACGACGACGATGCCGACGCTGATCGTGACGATACCGTGAGCGCTGGCCGCGTGCGGTTCGCGCAGGCCGGCAACCGCTGATCGCGCCCGCTCGGCGACGCTCAGCGCTCTCGCGCTCGCTCTCGCCGAGAATGAGGACGAATTCTTCGCCGCCGTAGCGCGCTGCGACGTCGGCCCCCTCCCGGACTCCGTCGTTGAGGGCCGCGGCGACGCGTGCGAGGCACACGTCGCCGGCGGCGTGGCCGTAGCCGTCGTTGTATTTCTTGAACTCATCGATATCGATCATCGCCAGGCCGATCGACGTTTGATTGCGCAGCGCCCGCTGCCAAGAACGCCGGAACTCCCCGTCGAAGCCGCGCCGATTGGCAATCCCGGTCAGCGCGTCGGTGAGACTCAGCTGCGCGAGTTGGGCATTCGCGGCGGCTAGCGCCTCCGTGCGTTCGGCGACCTTGCGCTCGAGCGACGCATAGAGCATCACGTTGTCGAGCGACACCGCCAGCTGGCCGGCGATCAGACTGACGACGCCGAGCCCAGCTTCCGAGAAGGCGTCGCGCCCGAGCCGATTCTCCAACACCAGGACCGCACTCAGCGCACCCTGGCTCATGATCGGCACGGCCAGCGAACATTGGCCGCAATCGGTGAAATACCGGTCGCGCATAAGGCGGTCGTCGCGCGTCGCGTCCGACGTGAGCAACGCTTCGCGCGTCCGCTCGACGTAATGGAACGCCGACAGCGGCACGAGGCCGCGGGCGCCGGCGTCCTTGATCGGGATTGATTCCGCGTCGTCTTCGCCCGCTGGTGAGTAGAACCACTCGTGCGTGTCTTTATCGGCAACAATGAGCAGCACCGACGTCGCGCCGGTCAAGCCCGCGAGCAGTTCGACGACTTGTTCCTTGAACCGGCGTAGCGATCCAGTCCGCCTCCGACACCTCGGCGAGTGCCGGCACACCAGACACGCTGGCGAGCCGCTCGAGCATCGACTGTTCGTGCCGCACGCGGGAAGCAGCGCCCGCGCCCCGACCATGCTTGAGAATGACGCTGCGGCCGGCGACGGTCCGGCGGTAGATGCGCGTCCGCTCGCTTTCCCAAAGCAGTTCGTCGCCGGCCGCCGCTACGGACGTCGCCGGGAGCGGCCCCGGCCGGTTCTCGTGTTCGACCACCGCTCTCCCCGTTCACAACCGCACCGGGGGCTTTCGCGTGGAAGGCGACCGGCCCGACTCGTTCCCGTACCATCGGCATAACCGCAACTCAACGTGAGGTCGGTCGCATTGACGCCGATCGGCGCGAAGCGTGGCCGAACGGCGCGAATTACCTGGGAGGCGACGCTCAAACGCGCTGGTTCACAGGCGTGGGGCGTACGTTAGTCCAGCGTCGAACGTCGAGTATCGGGCGGTTTCCTGACCCGGGAATGACGCGGCTTGATGCGTTTGTTTGAGGTTGAAGATGGACGCCCGAAAAGCGATGTTGCGGCCGACCGGCCGAACGAAACCGTAGTTGATTATATTTTGCTGCTCCGGGACCGCTTCATTGTTGAAAAAGTTTGCCCCGTGCGTGTAGGCAACGAATGGACGGAGCTTCCGATCCCAAGGATATGGTACATGAAGGACGAGCGTCTGAGGTAGCAGGAAACGGTTCGAGATGATCGTGACACCCGGGTATCGCGCCTGCAGTTCGGCCGTTGCGTGGTGCGGTACGTAAAGTGCGCGGACGCCGTACGTGAAGAGTGGGCCGGCTTGCGAGATGTTCGCGAAATCGACTTCGGTGCCGACGAAATTGCCGCCATAACCGGCATGCAGCGGGGCGTGCGGATCGCCGTCGCCCGGGCAACATAGGCGCGAGCGCCAAAAATAACCGGCATTGAACTGCAGTGCCGAGTTGATCTTGTGCCGGATCGCTAGTGTTTGCATGCGATCGACGACCGTCCCCACGTAGAGTGGAAACGGACCTTGCGCGGTTGGTAAATAGACGCGGCCCAGGGTAAACGCGGCGTTGACGTCATCGTACGACACGCTGTCGCGCCGGTCGAGCCGGTATATCGCGCCATAATCGAGTCGCACGGTATTCGTCCCACCGGTTCCGCGCGCGGCGCTGGGGTTGGTCTGGTCGCTTTGCGTGGACTTGACGACTTTTGGCGTGAAGCTCAGCGTGAGGTTCGAGAAGACATCGTCCGCTCGTGCCGCTTGCGCTACGCAAATCACAATCGAAAGTCCGACGATCGACGCGGCCATTCGGCGCGCCAATCTTGGTAAGGGCGATTTCCTCGTTTCGTTCATATAAGGTTATTATCGGATCAGCGCGGCAGTAACGGAGCTCGGATCACCTGTGCGCAGCATTCTCGGGACTTCGACGTTCGGCCGAGCAGGACTGAACAAGTATCCCTGGGCTTCACTGCAGCCGATGCTTCCTAAATACTCGAACTGCTCGAGCGTTTCAACTCCTTCAGCCGTCGTGAGCATGTTCAACTTGCCGCACAAACCAACTAATGCCATAACGATCGCGGCGGCGCTCGGTGAGGTCTGGACGCTTTCAACGAATGAACGGTCGACTTTGATCTTATCAAATGGGAAACGCAACAGGCTTGAAAGCGACGAATACCCTGTGCCGAAATCGTCCAACGCCACCGTGACGCCGAGCGCGCGCAGCTGCGTGAGCAGCGCGAGCGTCGCGCCGCCGTATTGCAACACGGCAGCTTCCGTCAACTCGATTTCAAGGCGTTCCGGAGCCAATCCGGAGATAGCCAAGCAGTGCAGGATGTTGTCCAGCAGTCCCTTGTCTTTCAATTGGACCGGCGAAACATTGACGGCCACCTTGACGGGCTGGGGCCAGCCCGCGGCGTCCTGGCAGGCGGTGAGCAGCACCCACAAGCCGAGTTGGCCGATGAGCCCGCACTCCTCCGCCACCGGAATAAACTTATCAGGCGGAATCATCCCGCGCTGGGGATGATTCCAGCGCGCCAGCGCCTCGAATGTCGATACTCGCCGCTGGGCGATATTCACGATCGGCTGATAGTACACTTCGAGTTCGTTTCGCTCGAGCGCCGCACGCAATTCATTCTCGAGCAGCCGTTTGTCATCGACGCGCGAGCGCAAGCGCTCCTCAAACATTCGAAACGTGCCGCGACCGGCTTCCTTTGCGTCATACATCGCCAGATCGGCTTCCGCGATGATTGCTACGGTCGTCGCGCCCGGCTTAGCCAACGTCGCACCAATACTGACACCGATCACAACGGGTCCAGCCTCAAG
>PLAE01000039.1 GCA_003134035.1 Candidatus Velthaea versatilis | reverse complement strand
CAGATGACGAGCAACCACGAGAAGTGGTTGAAAGCCGCCAGCGCAACGTCGTGGAGCTGCAGACCAACCACGAGAAACAGCACCGTGTTGACGAGGAAGACGACCGTTTCCCAGAAACCGGCGATCCGCGTTCGCGCGATGGGCAGCATCACGCGCGGAGTGAACCGATTCACGTAGACGCCCGCGGTCACCACGGCGAGCACGCCCGATAGCCCGAATTGTTGGGCGGGAAAGTACGCGAGAAACGGGATCACCACCGAGATAATGCCTTGCAGCTGCTGGTCTTTGATGCGCCGCCAGAGCTCGACCCCGAGCCGGCCGGCGGCGTAGCCCAGCGCGAGCGAGCCAACAATGGTGAGGGCAAATTGCGCCGCCATGTGAAACGGGCTCAACCTGCCGGTGGCCACGACGCCGATCGCCGCGGCGTAAATCACGAGCGCCGTCGCGTCGTNNGCGAACCGGTAGATCACGAGCGCCGTCGCGTCGTTGAGCAAGCTCTCGCCGTCGATGATGGCGATAACATGACGCGGGAGGTGAAAAAACTCCAGGATCGGGACGGCGGCTAATACGTCCGTCGGTGAAACGATCGCACCGAGCACGAATGCCGCGCCCCACGACATCGAGGGAATGAGCGCGTGGGCCGCGATTGCGACGGCGAGGGTCGTCGCAATGACCAGTCCGATGGCCAGCAACCCGATCTGGCCGGCGTTTTCGATCATCACGTCGGTCGGCGCGGTGATCGATTCCCAATACAGCAGCGGCGGCAGGAAGATCAGCAGCACGAGGTCGGGATCGAGCTGGATATTCGGCAGCCCCGGCACGAAGCCGAGAAACAACCCGGCGACCACGACGACGATCGGGTACGAGATGTTGACGCGCTTCGCGAGCGCCACGAGCGGTATCGTCGTGACCACCAACGCAATCACGATGCCGACACCGGACGGCTGGGCGATCACGTTACCGGCGAAGCAGCGCCGAGATACGGCACGATTCGTGCGGCGTCAGCCAGCGCCATATTGAGGCATCGCCCTCCTTCGACGGTTGCGTCTTTGGCGTGACGGGATTCTCGCGCGCCGGGCGGATTACTGCGGTGCAGCGGACGGGCGAACGCCTAGGCCTAGGACTAGCCGATCGCGTCCGCCGGTGGCCGATGCTCGAGCGACGTCAGCAACGCGCTGCCGTCGACCGAACCGCGGCCGGTCGCGGCGTCCCAGCCGCGCTGCGCTTTGTAGCCGCCGTTGTTGCCGGTGGTGATGTCGTGGAACGCGTCGTTGGGCGCCGCGTAGATGGCTTTCTGCAGATCGCCGATCGGGTGGCCGAGATTCTGTTCGAGGCGCGCGGCGAGCGCCGCGTAGAGCGGGGCGACGGCGCTGGTGCCGCCGACGAGCTCGAGTGAGGCTTTTCCGTCGCCCGTCGGCACGAGCATGCGAAAACCGGTGGTGGGATCGGCGTCGCCGGCAATGTCGGGAACGCCGCGGCCGGCGATCGGAAGTTGGGCCTGCACGGGCGGCTTTTTGTTGATCCCGCTGATGCCGCCGCCGGTCGCGCCTTGTTTGTGGCGCAGTTCGTTCCAAACCGTTTCTTTGGCGATCGAACCGTCGGGCGAGGTGGTGAGCTTCGTGCCGCCGTTGGCGATGACGCCCGGGCTCGAAGACGGAAAGTCGACGTGCAAATTGCCGTCGGGGATCCCGTCGGTCGCGCCGTTGTCGCCGGCCGCCGCGAAGACGCTCACGCCCATCGCCCGCGCTTCCTTGAATAGCTCGTTGAACGCGCGCACCGCCTGCGGTGTGAAGCGTTCCTCGGGGCCGCCCCACGAGATCGAGAGCACGTCGTTTTGGTGCTTGTCGTGGAGCGCCGTTGAAATCGCATCGAGGAAGCCGCGATCGGTGTTCGGCGCGATATACAGCGTCTTGTCGGCGTTGGGAACCAGCGTGCCGATCATCTCGGCGTCGAGCATGTTTTCGCCAGTCGGACCGGCGTCCGTCGGCCGATCCGCGCCGCCGTCGACGTCAACGACGTTGAACGCAACGTGCGGCACGCCCATCGCTTTCTGATACGCTGCCTGAACGCGATCGTCGTAACGGCCGCCGAGCGAGATCACGCCGATGTGCTCGCCGGTTCCGTCACCGGCGGGAAACTTGTAGGCTCGGGCGACGTCGAGCGGGGTGTAGCCGGGTGTTGCCGGCGTGGCTTGCGCGGTAACCCGATGCGAGGTTGAAACGGCGCCGTCGTCGAGGCCGGTCACGCTGGTGATCGCGTCGGCAACCGATCCCGGAACGCTGATCGCGCCGACGCGACCGCGATATGTTTCATCGGCCGAGCGAAACTGGGCAAGTTCCGCGCCGAAGGCGTCGTGCATCTGGGCGGCCGTGCCGCCGAGCGTCATCGTCCGCTGGACCGCGTCGATGCCGCCGACGTCCAGACCGTAATCGTGTGCGAACGCGCCGACAGCGGTGATATCGGCGGCCCGGGCGCTGTGCTCGGCCTCGAACTCGTCCCGCGGCCGGCCGGCGTATCCGTCGGGGATGGCCTGATCGGGACGCAGGCGGACCGTAACCGCGATGCGCTCGCCGGGATCGACGCCGGCAATCACCTTTGCGTGCGGATCGGCAGCCTTTTCGCTGCCTGGAATGGTGACGCGATTGGAGCGTGTGGGTTCGATAAACACGAGATTCTCCTGCGGCGATGGGGAACGAAAACGTTGCTTGCCGTTCACGCTCCGGTCGACGGCGGCAAGCCGGCCGCGCGCCGGATGGTACCAAGGCGCCGCACCGTAACGCTCGGCCGAACGGTGCGCCCGAGCCGGCGGCGAAGGCCGGTTTCCATGACGACGGCGCGAACTGCATGGCGCTGGTTGACCGCCGATGCCGGCGCTGCGATCGAACGTGGAGCGGACGACGGTTACTACGATCGCGTGCGCGACGAACTGCTCGCGATGATCGAATTTGCGCCGCGCGCCGTGCTCGATGTCGGCTGCGGCGGCGGTGCGACCGACCTCGAAATCAAGCGCCGCTTCCCCGCTGCGTCGGTCGTCGGCATCGAAGCCGTTCCGGCTGCCGCCATGCGCGCGCGAGAGCGCCTCGACCGGGTCATCCAAGCCGACGCGGAGTCGCTCGATTTCGGCGCCGCGGGTCTCGAGCTGGGAGCATTCGATCTCATTATCGTGGCCGACGTGCTCGAGCACATGTACGACCCTTGGCACATGCTCGAACGCCTGCGCCCGCTCATCGCACCCGGCGGATGCGTGCTGGCTTCGATTCCGAATGTCCGCAACTTGTGGCTGCTCGAAAGGATCGTCCGCGGCTCGTTCGAGTATCGCGACGAGGGATTGCTCGACATAACGCACATCCGATTCTTCACCTTGAACGAGATGCGTGCGATGTTCGCCGACACGGGTTACGCCCTCGAACGAACGCGCTTGAACATCGACGGCAATCTGCCCGAGCGAATGCCGCTCAAGCGCTTGCCCAGCCCGCGTTCAGTTCAACATTTTCTGCACGCCGTGCGGACGCTGCGCAATCGCGATCATAACGAGATCCTCGTCTCGCGCGAAACCGGCCGCACGTTCCGCGTCGACACCGCGCGGCTCGCACTCACCGGCTTATCGTCGGCCGACCTCGACGAGCTCTTCTGCAGTCAGATCTATCTCATCGCCCGGCCGATCGGCGCGCGTTCAACCTAACGGCGAGGGAACGGACGTTGGCAACGCCCGCGATCACTCGCGCTCGCGCTCGACGGGAATCGATGCGGTCGCGTTCACCGCGCGCCCGATGCGAATCGATGCTGCGGCGACGCCCTCGCGGTCGACGCTAACCGTCCCGGCGGCGCTGTCGTCGCGCATCAAGCGTCGCGCCCGCGGATCGAGCGCGCGCCCGCGCCAGCGGTATTCAAAGTTGAGCCGGCGCACGAGATTCGCGGCGCGCACGCGCAACGGCTGCAGCCGCGCGGCGGTTCGCTCCGTCCAGGTGAAGCGTTCGCTATCCGTGCGTTCGAGCAGCGCCCGCAGCTCGTCGACCGCCGGCGGGTGATCGCCGTGATAGCGCAGCACCAGCGGCCACTGCGCGCTGAAATAATCGATCGCGCGCACCGAAGCCTCCTCACCTTCGGTGACGATTGCGCCCGCTTGACCAAGACTCGAATATTGCCGTCCTTTCGCGGCCTGACGGCCAAGCGAAAAAACCGCGCCGTAGTGATCGTAAACATACGGAATCGCCAGATGCTTGCCGGCGACGCCGGTCAGCCGTTCGTGAACGCGGCCCGTCCAGCGCACCTTCGGCGTGACGCGAAAAAACGTCATCCGGCGTTCGATCGAGGTGTACAGCCGGAACGATTGAAAGTAGTGCCGAGTGTAGCCGTCAACGATCGCGATATCGTCGGGCAGTCGCGCCAGGTTGCGCGCGATCGTCGCGGCAATCGGCCGGTGAACCTCATCGGCGTCGACGAACGCCGCCCAGTCGCCCAGGCCGAGCTTGCGGTGAATGGCCAACGTGCGGTTGCGCGCATCGGCGAAGTCGATGAACGGCGAGCGGTCCACGATCAGATCACCGCGCAGCGCGAACGCCGACGCGGCGAGCGCGCGGGCGTTGGGACCGTCGGGGTTGCCGCTATTGTCGTTGACGATCACCCGGTCGACGACGGTCTCCAAACTGTGCAGCAGCGCCGGCAAGAACGACTCCTCGTTGCGGCCGACGATGAGGTGTGCGGCGATCGTCGGACGCCGTTCGACATCGACCCGCGCGCCGCGCAAGCGTCGCGCAAACCCGGCGTCGACTTCGACGAGTGCCGCAGCGCGCGCGCCGCCGGTAATCGCGCGCGCCAGTTCGGAAACGCGTTGGGTTGCAAGATAGGCGTCGAGCCGCCGGCGCGCGTCGAGATAGACATCGTTGGCGCGCGCTCGAACGTCGTCGATCGCGCCGGCTTTTGCCACGAGCGCCTCGAGCAGATCGGACTCGGCGACGATGGTCACGCCCGGTGAAGCGGACGCGAGCGAATCGAGCGGTGGCGACGAGACGACGCAGCAGCCGTGACCGATCGCCGCGGGCACCAGCAACCCCCAGCGGTCGTCGCGGCCGAACGCGCCGACGATATCGACGCCGTCGAGCCCGGGCGGCTTCTGCGCGCCGAGCGCAATGAGCCGGGCGTTCGGCAAAAGCGCGCGCAACGGGCCGAGCAGCGACGCTGCGTTTCCCGCGAGCGCGATGACCGGGGGGCCCGTCCGCGGTGGCGGCGCTGCCGTTTCGGCTCCCAGCCGCACCACCGTCACGGCGTCCGCGGCAACGCCGGCCTCGAGCAGCAAGTCGCGCGCGGTTTCGGTCGGCGTCCACCACGCCGTCACGTTGCTGGCGCCGGCGAAGCTGCGCGCTTCGAGCGGCGTGCGCGGTGCGACCACGGCCAGTCGCCGTGGTCCCGTCGAGCGGGCAAGACACGCCTCACCCCACGAAATCTCGAGCGTCGGCCGGCGGCGCGCGACGGTCGCCAGCAATTCGACCTGCGCCCGGGCGAGGCGCGATCCGGGCCGCGTTCGCATGACCGCCGCGCCGAGGTGGGCCTTCCACCAGCCTCCGATGTGCGCGAGCGGCCAAGCGTCGTCGGGTCCGGTCTGCGCGGCATTGACGGCCAGTGCGATCGGCGGAACTTCGGCCAGCGGATAGCGCGGCGCGTCGGCCAGCAGCGTTTGCCAGCGCTCCACGAAGCGGCGCTCGTTGCGCTCGTGATCGTGTCCGTGGCCAAGGGTCGCGCTCTCGAGGTGTTCGAGTACCGCGCCGGGCACATAGCGCACGCGCGCGCCGGCACACCACGCGCGCAGGCACAGATCGACGTCTTCCCAACCGTTGATGAAGCCCTCGTCAAAACCGCCCAACTCGGCGAAAAGCGCGCGCCTGATCATCAGCGCGGCGCCCGTTACGGCGAGAAAGTCGCGCGCGATGCCGGCATCGGGCAATGTCCCGGCCTGACGTTTGTGAATGTGCCACCAGCGCGAAACAGCGCCGGGCAAGAGGGCCAGCCCGGCATGCTGCAGCGAGCCGTCCGAGTACAGCAAACGCGCGCCGACGATGCCGATGCTCTCGTCGCCGGCCAAGACGTCGCGCATCGTCTGCAGCGCACCCTCGCGCGCGAACGCATCGTTATTGAGGAACAGGATCGCCTCGCCGGTGCACTGCGCCGCACCCGCGTTGCAGGCGCCCGAAAAGCCGCGATTCTTCGCCAGCAGCAACGGCGATACGCGCGACTGCGCCGCGGTCCACGCTGGGCTTTCGCCGTCGGTCGACGCGTCGTCAACCACGACGACTTCGGCCAACAGGTCGAAAGCGGTGCGCGCGAACAGCGCTTCGACACAGCGCTCCGTTAGCCGCCAGTTGTTGAACGTCGGAATGACCACTGAGACGCGCATTACGCTGCGCGTCGTTCGGGCCGAGCGTTTCCGATCATGTCGTCGCCTTTGACGAAGGCGCGGCCGCTTCGCGCAGGACGGTGAGGGTCCGCTCGGCGCACGCATCCCAGGTGAACGTCGCGGCGCGCGGCGGACCGGCGCCGGCGAGCGCCGCCCTGCGTTGCGGGTCGGCTGCGAGTCCCCGCAGCGCATGCTGCCAGGACTCGACGCTGCGCGGATCGTCGACATAGGCCGCGGCGGCGCCGCCTACTTCGGGCAACGCTGTGGCGCGCGCCGCCAGGACCGGCGCGCCGCAGGCCATCGCCTCGAGCACCGGGAGCCCGAAACCCTCATACAGCGAGGGCACCGCAACGATCTCGGCGCCGCGGTAGAGCGCAACGAGCGTCGCGGCGGGCGCGTTCTCGCACACGATCGCCTCGCACGCGAACGGACTGGGCCGGGTGAACACCAGCGCGACATCGCCGGCGGGGAAGGCGAGGCTCCAAGCTGCGGCGAGCAGCGCCGTGTTTTTGTGCGGATCGTGCGCGCCGACGTAGAGCACGTAGCGGCGCCCGCGCAGCGGCGCGGGAAGTGCGGCCCGATCGCCCGTCGAGAACATCGGGTCGACGCCCAGCGCGACGGTCCGCAGCCGCGCCGCGTCGACTCCGAGATAGCGCTTTACATCCCCCGCGGTGTGGGCCGAATCGCACACGATCGTTCGCGCGGTGGCCGCCGTACGAAGAAAGGGCGCCTGCTGCGATGCGCGCCGCGCGGCGTCCGAATCCGGCAAAGCGAACGGGATGACATCGTGGATCGTCGCCACGGCCGGCCGGTCCGTCGTGAAGAACGTGCCGTTCCAAGGGTGCCAGACAACGTCGGCATCGCGCGGTATGCGGCTCGCGCAGCGCACGGACCGCGTGCCGCCGTCGACGCCGAGCGCCGCGCGGAACCTCGGCGTCAAGCGCGGCGCGAACCAATCCCGCACCAGCAGCGTGAGCGCGACATCATCACGCTGGGCCAAGCGCGTCAGCAATGCCCGCACATAGGTCCCGATCCCACGCCGGTCGGTCAGTAAATCGCGGGCGTCGACCGCCAGTCGCAGCGCCGGCATCAATGCGCCGGGAGCGGCGTTTCATTCGGGCACGGTTGGAGCACCGTCGTACCGTTGGACCGCGTGTGGTCCAGAATGTACTTGATGAGCGGCGGATACGACGCCGTGTCGGTGCCGGCCGGCGGGAAGATCAGCGGGATATCAAAGTCTTTCTTCACCAAATTCGTCGAGGACCACGGATCATCGCGCTCACCGTTCACGTAGGTCCACAGGTACGGGAACGTATCGGTCTCGGTGTGACCGTCGGGAAATTGCACGGTCGCGGTGATCCGTTCCGACGCCGCGCCGCTACGGTACTGGGGCGCCCCGCGCACGTTGAAGACGACCTCGCCACACGGAACGTTCGCATTGTCGGCGCCGGTCCCGGGGCCGGACTGGCCGTTGCCCGCGCCGGCCCCCGCCGCCCCGCCGCCCCCGCGGGAGGCGTCGCTGCGCCTGATCAACCATGGGAAAAGCGCGATCACGGAGGTGTACGCAACGCCCTCCTCGGCCGGCAAGGTGGGCGACAATTTGCTGACC
>PLAE01000157.1 GCA_003134035.1 Candidatus Velthaea versatilis | reverse complement strand
TGCCCTCGGGGCCGGACGAACGTAACCGGTGCCTGAGCGGCGTATTGATTAGTGCGGGAGGCCGTGCAGGTCGGAGCGCAGCGGGTTATCCGCGAAGAGGGTTTTCCACAGCCGCGGCGTGAGCTCGGCGACTCGGGAGGCTGGGTGCAGCGCGACGCGCTGGAGCACATCGACGAGGTAGGTGTAGGGATCGATACCGTGCAGGCGGCACGTGACGATCAAGCTCTGGATGATGCCGACGTCGCGCGCGCCGAGCTCGGTCCAACAGAAAAGCCATGAACGGCGCCCCATGGGAATACCGCGCAGAGCGCGTTCGATGTGATTCGTATCGATGGGGACGTCGGGATCCGTGAGGAATACCTCCAGTCCCAATCGCCGCTTGTGCGCATATCTCAGGGCTTTGATGAATGGATTGGTGGGTGTGAACCCTTGGCGCACGAACTGCCGATCGATCCAGTCGAAAAAGACCTCCACCTTCGGCTTGCTGTGAGTCAGCCGGTACAGCTGCTTGTCGGCATCCACGAGGTGGTGCTCTCGAATGTGCTCTTCGATGGCGTAAAGCGCCTTGATTTGTTCAAGGGCTTCGCTGACGCCGGTGGGCTCGGACTCGAGGGCTTCGAAGATCTCGCGCCGGGCGTGACTCCAGCATTGAGCATGAGTCAGACCGGTCTTCTGCGCATAGGCGCTGTAGGCATCGTAACCATCGCTGATGAGGACGGCATTGGTGGCCGGCGCCATGCCCAACAGGTTACGCACGTGGGCATGTCCGCGGGAGGTGCAGTAAGGAAAGCAGACTTCGTCCTCCTCACCGTAGACCGGCCAGAAATAGCCGGTCTTCATCTTGCCGCGGCCGGCCCGACCGGCCTTGATCGGGGTCTCATCCATGGTTTTGACGCGGCTCAAGCGGATCGAAGCGAACTGCGCCTCGTAGATGGGGCTCAGCAGGCTGATGGTGCGCTGAGCGAGCTGCGTGAGCCAGGGGCGACTCACCGTGATCCCGGAATCGGTCAGGCGCTGGTGCTGACGGTACAGGGGCAGGTGGTACAAAAATTTGTCGATGAGTAATCCGGCGGCAAAGCTCACGTCGGCACGGCTGCCCTCGAGGACACCCACCGGGGCGGGGGCACACACGATCGACTGGGTCTCGCGGATCTTGATGAGCGGGCGCACGTACTTGAGCACCACGGTGCTGCCGGGCCGCTGTGCCAAGCGGTAGCTCACTTTCTCGCCAATGACATCAAACTGCTCGGGGTTGAGCCCCTTCATCTCGGTGCTGATGAGCATGATGGTCTCGACCGGGACGCGTGCCTCGTCGAAGAACGGCACGGCATCGCCCGTGTTGGCCAAATCTGTCTTGGGAACACGGCGCGTGTGCGCGGGGACGGCCTTCTTGATCTCTGGGACCGCAGCCGGCACGGGGAATACTTCCCCAAGATGCATCTGAGTCGGGTCCGGCTCAGGCGCGAAGCGCTCGCTCTTGCGGCCGAACACCTGGCGCTGGAACCACGCCAGTTGATGCTTCAGTGAACTGACCTGATCGCCCAGCGCCGTGATGGTTCGCGCCTGCGATACCACGAGATCACCCAAGTCCACGCCACCCTCACGGACCACCTCGGGGGTCTGTGACAGATCTGCACTGGACGCGTTTTGCACGCCTGGATTTTATCCCATCGCAGCGCCCAAAGGTGCAGAAACGCAGGCTTTATTGCGAGTATCGGTGTGCTGATAGCGCTTGCGTTGATGACCCGGCTCGATGCCCTCGATCAGCAGCTTCAGCTGCGTCCAGTTCATCTCGCCCGAGTGCACGCGACCCCAATCGCTGATAAAACNNAAAACCCGCATCTGGGCACCGCGACGGGATACGAAGACATACAGCGAGCCATCCAGGGGGTCATGGCCCATCGCGTGCCGCGTCAACGCCTGCAGCCCATCGAACGAGCGGCGCATGTCGGTGGGCTCCCCGTACAGGAACACCCGAATCTGTCCTTCCGCAAAGAACACTATCCGCGCACCACGTGCAGCAGCATCCCGCCACCGAGATCGCGCCGGATTGCCGGCAACAACAGTCCGAATCCCAACCGCGCTAGTCCAATGTCGACGCCGATGGCGAGCAGCGCGACGACGACGGCCGCGGAGTTCGCGCTGCGCGCATTCCACATATCATGCTTTCTTGATGCTTTGATCAAACCGCGCGATAGTAGCGCGGCTAACCCAACCCTGTCAAGAAAGAACGGCGGCGACCGCGCGCCCGAAGCGCTCGGGCAGTTCGCGCCGGCCGCGGGGCGTTATGCGCAGCGCCCGGGTGCCGGAGCGGCGTTGCAGCCAGCCCGCGCGCAAACACGCGTCGTGTAGCGCCGCTCCCAACGCGCCCGCCAAGTGCGGCCGCGATTCGGTCCAATCGTTGCACGCCGTAGCGAACCTGCGCCGCTGTGCCGCCAGCATTTCGAGCTCGATTCCCAGCTCACCAAAAACATTTGCGGCGCGCGGGCCCAGCGCAACGTCGCCGAGCCCGGAACGCACTTTGCGCGCGTTGATCGCGGATCCGACCGGCTCGACGGCGCGCAGCGTTACCAAGTCCGCGAACACGCCGACCCCGAGTCTGCCCGCCAGATGATCGTAGCAATGCCGGGCGAGAACGACCTCGGGCACCGGCGCGGACATTTGTGGACCGGCACCGGCGGCCGAATCGATGGCTTCGATGATGCCGGCGATCTCCGGGCCTGCCAGCGCATACACGACATTGCGCCCCACCCGCTCGCGCGTTACCAGACCGCCGGCATGCAAAATCGCCAGGTGATTCGACAACTGCGACTGCGCGGCACCCGTGTGCGCCAAAAGTTCGGAAACGGTCTCCGGGCCGGCCATGAGCCGCGAGACAACCGCGTACCGAAGCGGGTCGTCGAGCCCGCGCAGGATGCTCAATGCCGAGCCGCTTCCCTTCTGTCGCATGCCCGACAAGATAGCGCAAGTACCGGCTTCCATCAAGCAAAACTGAAGAATGCAGTGACCTTGAATGCTGGGGATCGCCGTCCCGCAGCGTCACATCTGCATAGAAGGCGCAAACCCGACGCAGCTCGAGGTCCGGCAAGAAGCATCGGCGATGCTCACTTAGCCTCGCTGGCGAACTGAGTTACCGATCCGCACGCTTCTCGTTATTCTCGTCGAACCAATCCAAGATCTCACCGAGCCCGGCGGTCAGACGCCGCAGCCGCGGATCGCGCGCTTGAAATTGAGCGGTTTGGTAGACCTCGAAGAGCGACCGATAGTACCACAGCGTTTGCGCGCGTTTGTCGCCCGAGGTGTTGAAGCGCTCGAAGACCGCATCGCCGATCAGTTGATGATCCGACCGGATCGCGCGCAAATTGTGCAGCTTGTCGGCGGCGCTCACCAGCACGGTCGACCGGTCGGCGCCCCGCAGGTGCGCGAGGTAGTCTTCTTTGCGCTTGCGCCAGGCCGGTTTTCGCGCACCCTTCGCCGGCAACGCGTCGGACAAACCGTCCACGATGTGCGCCACCTCGGCGCCGAAATTTTGTGCGATCGCGGCCAAGACCGGGGCGCCGCCGGCATCTTCAGCCGCGTCGTGCAGCAGCGCCGCAATGGCCTCGGTCTCGGTACCGCCGGCTTCGAGGACTAAACTGCAGACCCCCAAGGGGTGACTGAAATACGGAACGTTCGTTGACGTGCGCTTTTGATCGTGATGATAGAACTCCGCGTCCATCACCGCGCGATGGAACGTGGCCGACAGTTCGACCGGTCCGCTCGGAGGCGTGACTCGCGGCTGCGCCCGCGGCGCCGGGCGCGAGCCGGAAGGCGAGTCGTTCGGCGCACGCAGCACGACGTTGGTGTACAGGGCCGCGGCGGCGCTCTGCACCTCGTCCCGGTACGCGAGCCCCGCGATCCAGCGTTGGGGCAGCGCCCGCCGGCCGTGCACGGCGCCCAGCATCGCTCCGACGATCGATGCAACGGTATCGGTATCGCGGCCGGACGCCGCGGCGATTCCAATCCCGGTTTCGATATCGTCGGCATACAGTTGGGCAATCGCGTGGGCGGCGGCGACGGTTTTCCAACCCGCCATGTCGACGTCGCGTAAATGCTCAGGCAACGATGCGCCGCGCACGAGTTGGCGGTGCGCGAAATCCCAAGCCTCGATCATGTGCGGATCGGTGGTTTCGGGCGGCAACTCGGGCGTGAGCCGGCCGGCGAAGATGCCGTCGTGGACGATCAGCGCGACGACCTGCGCGGCCGCCACGGCGCTTGGATGCCGATGAGAGATGCGCGCCTGCAGCGCCGCGATTTGCGCGACGACGGCCCGTGAGCTGAACGCGCCGCACGGATGCGCCCGCATCGCCGCGCCGTTGCCCCCGGCATCGGCGTTGATTCGCTCGAACGGCTGCGCGCCGCCATCATATGCGCGCAGCATGTCCATGCAGGCTCCGCCCGGGCCGCCCCGCCAAAACATTTCGCCGTAACGGCCGGTCGACTCGCGCAGCGCCGAGCCGAAAGCGGCCTGGATCGTCCGCGGCGTCGGAACGCCGTCGGCGGTGAGCGCATCGACGAGCGCCAGCGTCATCGCCGTATCGTCGGTCGGGATGCCGGGCTCGCGCGCGTACATCAGCGAGCCGGGTTGGGCCGGATAGAAGTCACGCACCACCGCGGAGCCGATCGAAGCGGCGATGCTCGCACTGGACAGGTTCTCGAAGGCCGAGCCCAACGCGTCGCCGATCGCCGCGCCGAGCATCATCCCGTCCACGCGGTCCTTGCGCGGATCGTCGGCCGGAATGGCGTCCGAAACGAGTCTTTGCCGGCGCACGTGCTCTTCTTGGTCCCCGTTCTCGATCGTGTCGGCACGCGCTCGGCGCACCGCCGTCATTGCATCGTCGGCGCTCGAACCGAGTTCGACCAGCAGCCGCGCAGCGACGGTGCCGGTTCGACCGAGTCCGGCCCGACAATGAATGAGCACCTTGCCTCCGCGGCGCAAAACGGCGCGGGCCTCGGCCCCGGTTGTTTCCCATAAGCGTTCGAAGCCCGAATCGGGAACACCGCCATCGGCAATTGGCAGATGGCGCCACCCGGCAAAGCGGCGGCTAAGGACGGCGGGAAATTGCGCTACGCCGGCCCGCGCGAAATCTTGGTCCTGCATGAGGGTCAGGATCAAGTCGGGTTTCCACAACGCGATGACGTCAAGATCGACTTCTAGGTCACGCTGCCACGGTGGGCCGCCCTTGGAGGGCCCGACCCGGCCCGGACACAGCGTCATACCGATCTGCCCCCCGCCCGGCGCGGTCACGACATCGATGACAAGAGGATGGCTGAGGCTGGTGCGGGTTGTCATGGATGCTGCTGCTTTCTCTTCGTTGGCGCGCGTGGTTGGCGCGCGTGCCGGTATTTCGCACAGCGTCAGGCGTCGTGCCCGGTCGCCTCGGCGGTATCACTCGCGTCGTGCTCGTTCAAAAGGTCGAATTCCGAGGGTCGAGCCGATGATGCCGGCCGCACCCTATCGCACTCGGGAGGGTCCGGCGCCGCCAGGGAACCGGCGACGGGATTTCCGCGACGCTGCCAAAGACATTCGACGACCCGCCAGCGAGCAGAACAAGACGCGGAAAGCGCCGGCACCCGAGCTTCCGCATCCGCGCTCGCGCTTCAGCCCCTCCGATCCGCACTCACTTCGCGAGCAGTTCCGCCAGTTCGGCTTGGAAGCTCTCGACGTCGCGAAACGAGCGGTACACGCTCGCGAAACGGATATAGGCGACCGGATCGAGCGCCTTTAAGGCCTCCATGAGTTTCTCGCCGACGAGCGAGGCGGGGACTTCGTTCTCGCCGCGCGCGAAGAGTTCGCGCTCGATCGACGCGACGATCTCCTCCATCTGCGCGTCGGACACCGGCCGCTTCTCACACGCGCGCCGCAGACCGGTGAGGATCTTCTCGCGGGCGTACTGCTCGCGCCGGCCGTCTTTCTTGACGACGAACAAGCGCGGTGCTTCGATGCGCTCGTAGGTCGTGAAGCGGTGCTTGCAGGCTAGACACTCGCGCCGCCGCCGGACGACGCTCTCGTCGTCGCGGCTGTCGACGACGCGGGTTTCACTCTTGCGGCACGTCGGACAGATCACACGCCGGTCCCGCGAGCGCTGCAACCCCCAATATCTAGTGGCACACACTCAGTATAGGGCACTAGCCGGGTGGTGAAAAGGTCGCGAATCAAAACAAAAAGCCCGCCGCTGACGGCGAGCTCTTTACTGCGATGCGGTGTGCTCGGCTATGACGATGCACCGATCTTGAACATCTTGGTGCCGCACTCCGGGCACTTGCCTTCGGTCGCCGGGCGACCGTTCTTCATGGTAATCTGCGTCGCGTCTTTCATCTCGCGTTTGGTTTTGCACTTGACACAGTACGCTTGGGGGGCTGCCATTGGTCTCGTTCTCCCTTTGGACCGCCTGGTACGCCGAAGGCGGCGGCCGCAATCGCCACCCCCTATTCCCACGTGGGTGCGCCTTTCCTGTGCTTGTCACGAGGGAGCCAAGCGTGAACGAAGGCCGTGATTACCGCGACAAGACGCTTCCTTTCCCGCTCGGAACTCGACGCGGTTTGCGGCGCGCGGCTCGGTTCAAGCCGCTTGACGGGCCTCTTCACCGCCGGCAGCATCGAGGGCTTGGCTGCGCCGACCGTCGCCGTCGTCGGTACCCGTGCGCCGAGCGATGCCGGCCGGCAGCTGGCACGCCGACTGGCGCACGACCTCGGTGCCGCGGGGGTGTGCGTCATCTCGGGCCTGGCGCTCGGAATCGACGGCGCGGCCCACGAAGGCAGCCTGGCGGCGGGGGCACCCACGATCGGCGTGCTCGGCGGCGGGCACGACCGCTTCTTCCCGGCCCGCAATCGCGAGCTGGCCGCCCGCATCATCGCGGGCGGCGGCGCGGTCGTTTCGCCGTACGCTCCGGATGAACCGGCGCGGCCGTACCAGTTCCTGGCCCGCAACGGCATCGTAGCGGCGCTCGCGGACGCCCTGGTGGTCGTCGAGGCCGGCAGCCGCAGCGGCGCGCTCAATACCGCGTCCTGGGCCGCGGATCGCGCGATTCCGGTGATGGCGTTCCCCGGCGACGTCGACCGGCCCAAGGTTGCCGGTTGCCTAGCGCTCATCCGCGACGGCGCGCTGCTCGTGCGCGACGCCGCCGACGTGCTGGCCCAGATCGGTCTGCGGCCGCGAGGCCTGACCGCGGCCCCAGGGCCGGGCGCACGGCTGGAGTCGGCGCTCGCGGCGGGACTTCCGGCGGCAAACCCAGCCGCCCGGCTGGCACGCGGCCTCCTCCATCGGATCGCCGCCGAACCGGCCGCGATCGACGCGCTGCTCGCGAACGCCGCTTCGCCCGCCGCGACGCTGGCGTGCATCGGCGAACTGCTGGCAACCGGGCTGGTCGTCGAGACGCACGACGGCCGGCTGAAGATCAACTCCTAATCGCGCGCACGGTTCCCGCCCGATTTCACGAACAGACCGGCATGCACTTTCGCATCGTCGCCGTCGGCCGGCTGCGCGAGCCGTATCTGGCCGCGGCGGCCGCCGACTTCCGGCGCCGCCTGGGCGCCTACCATCGGCTCGAAGAAATCGAAGTCAAGGCCGCCGACGGCGCGCGGCCCGAGGCGGCGATGGCGCTCGAAGCCGCCGCGGTGCTGCGCGCGATCGCACCCGCCGACCGGGTCTGGCTGCTCGAGCGCACCGGCGACGAGTTCAGCAGCCTCGAGCTGGCGGAGCGTCTCGACGAGCTTGCCCGCAGCGGGACTTCGCGCGTCACGTTCGCGATCGCCGGAACGTACGGCGCCGGGCCGGACCTCGCGGCCCGGGCCGACGTTCGCTGGTCGCTGTCGCGTCTGACCCTGCTGCACGAGTGGGCGCGCGCGCTGGTGCTGGAGCAACTGTACCGCGCGACGAAGATCAGCCGCAATGAGCCCTACCACCATTGACCTGCTGACGCTCGACGAGCTGGGAACCGCATTCGCGCGCGCCGCGCGCGACCTTTACGGGTTGGCCACGCTCCCGCCGGTTGCGTTCGAGGCGCCGCGCCGGCCCGAATTCGGCGACATCGCCACCAACGTCGCGTTCGGTTTGGCGAAAGCGGCGCGGCTTGCCCCGGCGGTGATCGCCGGCGCGATCGCCGAGCGAGCGTTGAGCGATCCGCGCGTCCGCGCGACGGTGGCCGCGGCGACGCCGACGGCGGGGTTCATCAATCTGCGGCTGGTGCCGGAGTTTTGGCACCAGGCGTTGCGCGCGATCTTGACGCGCGGGGCGGACTACGGGCGCGGTGAGCCCCAAGCCGAGCGCATCTCGCTCGAGTTCGGCAGCGCGAACCCGACCGGGCCGCTCGTCGTCGTCCAGGGGCGCACGCTGTCGATCGGCGACACGCTGGCCAAGACGCTGCGCTTGGCAGGTTACGACGTGTACACCGAGTGGATCATCAACGACACCGGCGGGCAGATGGAAACGCTCGGACGGTCGGTGTACGCGCGCTACCGGCAATTGTGGGAGCCCGACTTTCCGTTTCCCGAAGACGGCTATCCGGGCGACTATCTCGTCGCGATCGCCGAGCACATTCGCGCCGTCGACGGGGAGCGCTGGCGGCACGTACCCGAAGCGCAGTGCCGGGCGGATCTGGCGACCTTCGCCCGCGACGTCAACGTGCGGGAGCAGCAGGCGGTCGCCGCCCGCTTCGGCGTGACGTTCGACCGCTGGCAGAGCGAAAAGAGCTTGCACGACGCCGGCGCGATCGAAGCCGGGATCGCGCGGCTGGCCGAGCTCGGCGCATCGTACGAAAAAGACGGCGCGCTGTGGGTGCGCACGACGCGCAGCGGCGACGACGAAGATCGGGTCGTCGTGCGGGCCGACGGACGGCCGACGTACTTTGCCAACGACGTGGCCTACCATTACGATAAGCTGCAGCGCGCCGACCGGGTCATCGACATCCTGGGTCCGGACCATCACGGGTACATTGCGCGGCTCAACGCGCTTGCCGACGCGTACGGCCGCAGCGGTGCCATCGAGGTCCTCCTCGCGCAGCAAATCACGCTCAAGCGCGGCGCTGAGATCATCTCGATGTCCAAGCGCGCGGGAAATATCGTGACGCTCGAGGAGATCATCGATGAAGTCGGCGTCGATGCCGCGCGCTTCTTCTTCGTGATGCTCTCGATCGATCAGCCGCTGACCTTCGACTTGCAGCTGGCCAAGGAACAGTCGAACGACAATCCGGTGTTCTACGTGCAGTACGGTCACGCCCGGATCGCGTCGCTCATCCGCCGCGTCAACGAGCGCGATCCGGCGCTGGTCGATGAAGCACGCGCCGCTGGGATGCTCGACCCGTTGACCGGCCCCACCGAGTTGGCGTTGATTCGCCGGCTGGCCGAATTCCCCGGCGTCGTTGCCGGCGTCGCGCGCGCGCGGGCGCCGCACCGTCTGCCGAAATACGCCCGCGACATCGCCGCCGACTTTCACGCGTTCTACGATAAATCGCCGGTTCTGCCGGTGGTCGAGAGCGATCGCGGTTTAGCGACGGCGCGCCTGGCGCTGGCGTTCGCGACCCAGACCGTGCTCGCTCACGTGCTGGAGCTGTGCGGCGTTTCGGCTCCCGAACGAATGGATCGAACGTCGGGGACGGCCTAGGGTACCGCGGGGCGCGCCGGCTCGCCAGCTTAGGAACTCACCGTCACGATGACGGGCTGCGGCTCGCCCGGCGCGCCCGGCGCGGGCACGTCGACCTCGATGCCCGCCGCCGGCGTGTCGATGTGCAGATCGAGCTGGGCGCCGTCGGCGGACTGCATCCGCAGCACGTACGGCTGCACGAAATACTTGAACAGCACTTTGACCAGCGCCGCGGCGGGAA
The DNA here is from genome assembly GCA_003134035.1 of Candidatus Velthaea versatilis. Classification (GTDB taxonomy): domain Bacteria; phylum Vulcanimicrobiota; class Vulcanimicrobiia; order Vulcanimicrobiales; family Vulcanimicrobiaceae; genus Velthaea; species Velthaea versatilis. The sequence continues at coordinate 53,192 of PLAE01000157.1, read as the reverse complement.
TGCCGAGCAGGAGCCCAGGGATGCCGAAGAGTTCGCCGCCGGCGAACACCGCGAACATCACGCCGATCGGCGAAACGCCGACGCTTTCGGACATGATCTTGGGCACGAGCACGTTGTCCGCGATCCGCGCGATCATGAAAATTTCGATCGTTACCGAGGCCACCATCGGAGCGCCCTGGGGGATCGCCAGCAACGCGGCGAGCACTTGCGCGAGAATCATTCCGACGAACGGTACGGCATAACCCAGCGCACAAATGACGGCCACGAGCAGCGCAAAATGAAAGTGCAGCGGCAGCAAGACGATCCACACCACCACGCCCACGATGGCGCAGAGAAAGACCTGTCCGGCCACGAAGTGCCCGAAGATCGATGCGATCTCGGCGAAGAGGCGCTTGGCCTGTTCGCGTTTGCGCGGCGGCACGAATTCGAGCAGACTGCGGCCGAAAAGCGGTCCGCGCGACACGAAGAACACCGACAAAATGAGCGCGGAAACGCCGATGAAGAGCGCGTTCACCGTGCCGAACACGAACGCGCCGACCGAATCGAGCGCACCGCCCAGGAACGCCGCGACGCGGCTGCCGACCTCGGCCTGGACGTCGGCAACACTGGGCAGCGCGACGCGCGGACCCAACCGCGCCTGCAGCGCGCGGTCGGCGCTCGCGACGAGATCTTGCGAGGCGGTCACGTAGTCGGGCGCGTGAAACAGCAACGAAGCGACCTGCACGTACGTGACCGGGATGACGACGAGTGCGATCACGACAACGGCACCGAGCAGCGCCAAATACACCAGGCCGATCGCCGCGGCCCGCGGCATGCGTGTCTCGAGCCGCTGCACGAGCGGCAGCGTGCCGAACGCGATGAACGCCGCGATGAGGAACACGGTTACGGTGCGCGGGATGTGGGCCACGAACAAGCCCAGGCCGACGGCGGCGGCCAGAACGACGAGCGTGATGAGCGCGCGCCGGACGAACGGCGCTCTCACTCGATCGCCTTGGTCATCATGCGGCGCTCGGTCCGCAAGCCGAAGCCTTCGTAGAGGTTGCGCGCGGCGGTGTTATCCTCGGTAACGAGCAACGCCAGAAACGGCAGGCCGTCGGCGCGCGCCAGCTCCTCGGCCCCGCGCAGCAGCGCGCCGCCGATTCCGCGCCGCTGCGCTGAGGGCTCGACGGCCATGTAGGCCACGAAGGCCTGCTGCATCATCGTTACTTCGTCGGGCAGATCGCGCATGAGCAGCAGAAATCCGAGTCGGCGCTCGGCCTCCGTGGCGATCAGAATATCCCCCTTTTGGCCGAGCACGAACGTCACGAGCCGCTCGTAGGCGAGCTCGACCAGCGGCGCCGGCGCCGGCCTGATCGACGACACGCTCGTGGCGGCGACCCGCCGGCCGAGATCGAGCAGAAATTCCCGGTCCGCAGGCCCGCCGACACGGATCGAGATCGCCGGCGTCATGCCAGCCGGCGCTGCCGCGGCGCCGCCCACCCCGCGGCCAGGACATCGAGCGCGCCGACGAGAGTCTTGTTCTCCGCGGCGGTGCCGATCGTGATGCGCAGGAAGCCGGGCAGACCCAGGCCATCGCCCGACCGCACCACGATGCCGCGTTCGAGCAGCGCGTCGTACGCTGCGGTCGCGGTCACCGGAACGCCGACGGCGATGAAGTTCGCCGCGGTCGGAAAAAACGGCAGCTCCAGACGCGTGAACTCGCGCTCGAGCACGGCCCGTCCGCTTTCGTTGACGTCGAGCGTCCGCGCGACAAAATCGGTGTCGTCGAGCGCGGCCAGCGCGGCGATGGCCGCCGGTCGCGACACGTTGAACGGGAGCCGGACGCGCTGCAGATAGCCCACGATCTCGGGATCGGCGATGCCGTAACCAAAGCGCAGCGACGCCAAACCGTAGAGTTTCGACATCGTGCGCATGACGATCGTCGCCGGCCGCGACCGGACCACCTCGACGCCTTCGACGCTGCCCGGCGGCATATACTCGCGATACGCTTGATCGATGACGAGCAGCACCTGCGGCGGCAGGGCCTGGGCGAAACGCGCGAACGCGTCGGCCTCGACCCGCGTGCCGGTCGGATTGTTGGGGTCGCAAACGATGACGATCTTCGTTTTCGGCGTCACCGCGCGCAGCATCGCATCGAGATCGTGCACGCCGTCGACGAGCGGCACGCGGACGGCGACGGCGTCGAAAAGCGCGGTATCCTTGGGAAACAGCGAGAAGGTCGGATCGGCCTGAACGACTTCATCGCCCGGATCGACGAACGTCGCGAAGATCGTCATAAGCACGTCGTTGCTGCCGTGGCCGACGAGCACGTGATCTTTGGTCAGGCCGTAACGTTCGCCCAAACGCGTGCGCAGTTCGGTATGATCGTCGTCGACGTAAATATGCGCGTTGGGAATCGCGGCGAGCGCGGCCATCGCGCGCGGTGACGGTCCCAGCGGGTTTTCGTTCGAGCTGAGTTTGACGACGTTTTTTAGCCCGAAGCGGGCCTTTGCTTGCGCAACGGTGGTTCCGGCGGTGTACGGCTTCATCAGCCGAACGGCCGGCCGGACGAGGTGTTCGAAGCGCATGTCAGCGGAGCGTTTCGCCTCCGGAGGTGCGCGCCACTTGTCGCACCCGCCATGCGGCTTGCGGCGAAGCCGCAAACGCCAATTCAGCCCCGCAGAAAGCGCGAACCGGGTTCGCTGATCGGCGTGCCGGCGGCGCACTGCGGACAGACGTCGGCGGCGTACGATTCGATCGGCAGATCGAGCAGTGCCACCGTCGGAACGCCGAAATCGACGGTCGCGCGCGCGACGATGATCGCGACGGCCACGATGCCGGCCCCGGCGGTGCGCACGACCTCGAAGATCTCGCGCACCGACAAGCCGGTGGTGACAACGTCTTCGACGACGAGGACGCGGTCGTCGGGCTCGAGCCGGAATCCGCGCCGCAACGCCGGAACGCCGTTTTCTTTCTCGACGAAAATCCCCAGCGTGCCGAGCTGGCGCGCGCACTCGTAGCCCAGCACGATGCCGCCGACCGCGGCGCTCACCACGACCGTCGGTGCGAGCATGCTCGTCCGCTCGACGAAGCTCGCGGCGACTTGCTCCACGAGCACCGGATCTTCGAGCAGCCGGAATTTTTGCACGAAGCGATTCGAGTGGCGTCCCGACGAGAGCCGGAAATGGCCGTCGAGTAGCGCGCCGCGCCGGACCAGCGCCGCCTGCAGTTCGTCCGCGGTCACGTGCGAAGCGGCGCCGCTAATTCGTCCAAAATGAAGCGCGCGGCGTTATAGGGGTCGGCGTCGCCGACGACCGGCCGGCCGACGACGATGTAATCGGCGCCGGCCGCCTGCGCCTCGCGCGGCGTCGCCACGCGGGCCTGGTCGCCGTGCGATGTCCCGGCGGGACGAATCCCCGGCGTCACCGCCACGAATTGCTGGCCGAAGAACGCTTTGAGATCGGCCACTTCGTGCACGCTGCACACGACGCCCGAACAACGCGCGTCGCGGGCGAGCGCGGCCAGCCGGATGGCATTCTCACCCGGGCCGCCTTGCAGCCCGAGTTCGTTGAGGTCTTCCGGCGCGATGCTGGTCAGGATCGTGATCGCGAGGACACCGGGCGGCTCGATCCGCAGTTCGGCTGCGCGCTCCTGGGCCGCTTCGACCGCCGCCTGCAACATCGCGTTGCCCCCCAACGCATGCACGGTAAGCAGCCGTAGACCCGGGCGGACCAGCGCGTGCACCGCGGCATGGACCGTGCGCGGAATGTCGTGCAGTTTGACATCGAGCATGTAATTCGCGCGGCGTGCTTCGAGCAACGCGAGAATCGCTTCACCGTAGCCGTAGATCGCTTCGTAACCCACCTTGAAAAGGACATCGAGCGGCGCGAGCATGTCGATAAGTTCCTTCGCGCGTTCGAACTTCGGAACATCGATTGCAACAATCAGGCGAGTCGTCATGGCCGGTCTGGTTAGACGGGTAGCTTCAAATCCTTCGCCGATGTGTAAAACATCGGTTAGCGGAGCGCGTGCGGCTCACATCGGCGGCGTCAAAGACGATAATGTGGGTAGAGACAAGTGAACCATCTCACGCTCGACGGCGTTATACCATTTAGGCCCAAGAAATTTTCCGGAAAGGGGATTCGAGATGGCCGGAGTCATGGTCTTCAAGACATTAGCCGACGCGCTTCGAGCGGGCTATCATGTTTACGACCGCACGGAACACGGATATCTCGTCCGCACACGAACGTCCGCCGGCTGGGCGATGGCGATCGTGAGCTGTCGGTAGCGAGAAGCAACCGTTCCCAAGGAACGTGTGTCGGGTCTTAACCGACTCGTTACGCCGGGCGGCTTGCGGTGCAGCCGCAAACGCGACGGATCGATGACGTCGATCCTCTAGTAGCAAAGACGCGGACCGCTCAGGCAGTCCGCGTCTTTTCTGTTTTTCAGCGCGTGTCGGGTTTACCCGACACAGCGGCTCGGCCGGACGCAACGGATTCGACGCAGTCGATCCACTAGCGGCGGTCCGGCGGGGGCGTCGGACGCTTGAGCTCCTCGTAGCCCGAATGGGTGCGCGGTTCGGGCCCGTAGCCGGGCGGGGGCGACGAACCCGGCGCGCTTTGGTACGGCGGGGGCGAACCGGCGGCACCGGGATACGGCGGCGGCGCCGAAGGCGGACCGGCCGGCCCGAAGCGCGCGCCGGACAGCACCGCCACGATGATCTGGGCGATCCCGACGAACATCGGAATCAAGCCGGCCAGCAGCCAAGGCCCGGGGTGGAACTGGGGTGAGTTGAACGGGCCGCTGTTGTCGTAACCGATGAACGACAGGCCGATAAGGATCGCCAGGCCGATGAGGGCGATCATGATGCCCTTGCGCAAACTGCGATCGGGAAGTTCGGTGTCGACCGGCCCTGCGACCCAAACGGGAATCGGCCCGGGCGTCGACGGCGGCGGCCCAGGCGGGGGCATCTGCATCCCGGCGTTGCGCCAGTTTCGCGGGTTCTGATACTGCGGCGGCACCATCCCGCGCCGGATCATCTCGATCCGCTCGCGATGAGCGAGCACCCGGATGGCGATGAAGGCAGCGATCGGCGCGCCGAAGATGCACAGCACCGCCAGCGCCGCAACCGAATTGTCGCTCATTTACACTCCCCCCATCTGGATCGAGATCGATCCGTTATCGCTGCCGACGTCCAAGCGGCCTGCGCCGTTTCCGATCCGAACGAGCGACGGTGCGTCGTCGGCCCCGGGCAGCGCGACGAGCGGCGCCTCCGCGGTGACGCTGCCCGCCGCGACTCGCGCGGCGACCGTGACGTTGCTTTGCGGATCGAGTCCGAGGCGGATGCGCCCGTTGTCGGTTTTGATCTTGCCGCTGCCCAGCAGCGAGCGCGAAACGTCGATGCTGCCGTTGTCGGTGCTCAGCGCGACGGCATCCGCGCGCACCCGGTCGCACACGATGCGCCCATCGTCGGACGTGACGTCGATCGAGGGCCCCCGAACGTCGATGAGTTCGATTCGGCCGCCGTCGCTTTTCACGGTCAGCGCGCCGACGTGGTCGCGCACCACAATGCGTCCGTCGTCGCTGTTCACGGTCGCCTCGCGGCGCAAGCCGGCGACTTCGATCGAGCCCGCGTTTTGCACGTCGAGCCGCGCGCCCGGCGGTACGATCACGTCGAGCCGGCGCTCGAATGAACCGAACATCGTCATTCCGGCGGGGGCGTCGATCTCGACGCCGTCGGCGGTTTTCTCGATGGTGGCCCGGCGATCGGAAATATGCGTCCAGCCGCGGGTCCGAATTTGCTGGGTGACCGACACGGTCGTCCCGGGCCGCACGCTGACGTTGACGGCCGCGCTCTCATCGTCGACGACCACATGCGGGGCCGGACCCGTCTCGAGCGTCTGCCCGAGGGGACCGCCGGCGGCTTGGGCGCTCGCCGGAAAGGCCGGCCCGCTCGCGGCCGACGCAGCGTGCGGGCCGCTGTGGATGGAGCGAAACATCAATCCCACGATCCACACTTCAACGACGGCGAGCGCGGCGACGACGGCCAGGCGGCGGTTGGGCACGGCCTACGCGCCTGCCGGCCTTTGCCGATCCACTAAATCTTGGGACCCCAGCCCGGGAACGTCGTGGTGGTGCGCGGTCCGGCCGGCGAAACGCGCCGGTCCGCGAACGGCACGGCGAAGGGTTGCGGCTTGGTGATCATGGTGCGTATCCTCAAGGTGTTGATGGAACTGCAGCATGTACGCCACGCCGAGGTCGATGTTTCGCGCGCCGCTTTGAAACATCGACCTCGCGCGCGCGTACATGCGCCATCGTGGGAGTCGCGCTCTGGGTCGAACCGCGGGCGGAGCCGATAGTCTCCGCGCCGGTCATTAGCGATGACGAGCTGATCGCCGCGGCGCTGGGCGGGCGCTCGGACGCATTCGGCACGCTCGTCGAACGGTATGAACGCGCCGCCTACCACTTGGCCTACCGCACGCTGCACGATACCGAAGAGGCCAAAGACGCCACGCAAGAGGCGTTTTTCAAAGCCTTCCGCGGGCTGCGGACGTTTCGGCCGGGCGCGAAGTTTTCGACCTGGATCTTCACAATCGTCTATCACGCCTGCTGCGACCGTTTGGCCCGGCGCAGACGTTACTCGCCCGATGAACTGCCCGATCGCGCCGACCCCGCCGCCGGCCCGCAAGAACAAGCCGAAAGCGCCGACGAAGCGCGCCGCTTGCGCGCCGCGATCGACGCATTGCCCGAGAAGTATCGCACGGTGATTACCCTGTTCCATCTTCAGAACAAACAATACGAGGAAATCGCACAGGTGCTCGGTCTGCCGATGGGTACGGTGAAGACGCATCTTTTCCGCGCCAAGGACCTGTTGCGCAAAACGCTGGAGAACGATGGAATGGGACGCCCGCGGGGCCCGCAAATGAGTGCCGGGCCGCAAGCCGAAAAGAGAGAGCCATGACCGACGACGAGCTCGACCGGGCCCTGTTCTCGCTTCCGCTCGAAGAAGCGCCGGCCGATCTGCATTCGCGCATCATGGCCGGCACGCTCCTGCGCCCCCGGCTGACGTTCAGCGCCTGGGAGGTTTGGCTGGTCGGAACGCTGGTTGCCTGTGCGGTTTGGCTCACGTTCATGGTCGCGACCTCGGTCCCGGATCTCAGCGGCGCGATCAGCCGCGCGGTTTGGGCCGCGGTCGACGCGATCGGCACGGCGTTCTCGATCAACACCCTAATGTGGGTCGCGCTGGGCGCCTCGTTCGTGCTGTGGATATCGCAGCTCACGCTGCCGCCGCGCCGCACGACCGCCGGACGTTAGGAGCCGCGCGCCATTCACGATCGTAAGTTCAAGATTCTGGTGGTCGAGGACGACGCGCAGATCTCGCGCGTGCTCGAACTCGAACTCAAACATGAAGGCTACGAGGTCGAGACCGCGCGCGACGGGCTGCTGGGACTCGAACGGGCGCTCAAGGAGCCCGATCTCGTGATCCTCGACTTGATGCTGCCCAAACTCGACGGCATGGAAGTCGCCAGCCGCCTGCGCGCCAAGAGCGCCGTACCAATCATCATGCTCACCGCCAAGGATCGCATCCCCGATCGGGTGGCGGGTCTTGACGCGGGCGCCGACGATTACCTCACAAAACCGTTTTCGATCGAGGAGCTGCTGGCCCGGGTGCGCGCCCGGCTGCGCGACAAGAATCCGGTTAGCAACATCCTCGAAGCCAAAGATCTTTCGATGGACCGCGACCGGCACGAAGTGCGCCGCGCGGGGCGCACCATCGCCCTGACCGCTAAAGAGTATGGATTGCTCGAATACCTGCTGCTGCATCGCAACAAGGTGCACACCCGCGACGAACTCTTCAACGGCGTGTGGGGCAGCGANNATCCGCTACCTGCGCGGCAAGATCGACGACGGCTACGAGGACAAGCTGATCCAAACCGTGCGCGGCGTCGGTTACGCGCTGCGCGACTAACTAGGGCGGTGCGGTGACCTCGCTGCGGACGCGCATCGCCGTGTCGTACGGCGCGCTCATCGTGACCGTGATCGTGATCGCCGCGATCGCCATCAACTTCGCTTTCCGCTCGATTCTCTTCGATCAGGCAAAGCTGCGGATCGCGGCGACGAGCGAACAAATCGTCCAGGCGGTCGACGATGCGCGCAATACGATCAACGTGTTCGAACCAGTGGCACCCTCGATCCTGTTGACGGATCGCCCGAATCTCGATCATTGGGCCGGACCGTCCACCTACGTGCAAATCGACTCGCTGCGCGGCTATCCCGAGGCCAAGAGCACCAACATGGGCTCACTCGAACTCGCGCCGCCGACCGACTTCCGCAGCGGGGACGCGCACTTCGAGGTGCTGCACGCCGCCGACGGCAACGACTTGCTCGTGCTGGACCGGCTCCTGCGCAGCGCCGGCGATCCGATCGCCATCGCGCAAGTCGCCGAACCGCTGGGCAACGTCCAGTACGTTTTGCGTCGCGCGCGCACGATCTTGATCTGGTCGGCGGTCGGCGGCGCGCTGCTCGTGTTCGCCGCATCGTTCGTCATCGCTGGAACGGCGATCGATCCGATTCTCAAACTCACCGAAGCGATGACTCAGATCGGCTCCGATCAGCTCGATCGGCGGATTCGCTCGACGCGCACCGACGAGGTCGGCCGGCTGGCCGCCGCCTTCAACGCGATGCTCGCGCGACTCGAAGAAGCCTTCGCGCGCGAGCGGCGATTCATCTCCGACGCCTCCCACGAACTCAAGACGCCCTTGACGGTCATAAACGCCAACGCCCAGCTGCTCAAGCGCTGGGGGAACGACGAGCCCGCGGTGCGCGCCGAGTCACTCGATGCGATCATCAACGAATCGGAGCAACTCGCGGGCATGGTCAGCGGGATGCTGACACTGGCCAAGGCCGACTCGGGGGACAGCATTCCCAAAGAACCGCTGCTGCTCGACCGCCTCGTCGCCGACGTCGTCGCGCACGCGCGGCCGCGCGCCGAGCGCAAGTCGCTCGTGCTCGAGGCGCACCTGCCGGCGGCCGGCGCGATCGTCGTCGGCGACGAATCGCTCTTGCGCCAAATGCTCAGCAACCTCATCGACAACGCGATCAAATTTACCGACAGCGGACACATCGACGCCACGCTCACGATGCGCGGCGGAAGCGCGATCGTCGAGGTGGCCGACACCGGCGTCGGTATCGAAACGGAAACCGCCGAGCGGCTCTTCGACCGTTTCTTCCGTTCCGACGCGTCGCACTCGCGGACCATCGAAGGCACCGGCCTGGGTCTGGCGATCGTGCGCAGCATCGCGCGGATCCACGGCGGGAGCGTGACCGCGCGGCGGCGGCCGGGCGGCGGCTCGGTGTTCGAGATCAGCCTGCCCGCGGCGAGCCCAACTGTCATCGAAACCTAATGACCGCGGTGGCCGGCGCGACGTACCATGGAGGAGTGCCCGGTCCCCGAAACGGCGCCTGGCCCCGTGCGGTCGCCGGCGCCTTGCTCCTTAGCGCGGTTCTGGCTTCGCCGCGACTCGCCGAGGCGGCCAGCATGTCTTACGACGTCGGCGATGGGGCCGTGGTGCAAGTCATCGCGCGCACCGCGTCGATCGCGATTCGAACCTGGAACCGCAGCAGCGTGCGCATGGAATGGACCGACGGCGCGGCCTTCGTACCGTCGCGCTCGCGCCAAGAAGCACGGCGCAGCTACCTCATCACCAGCGTGAGCGTTCAAGAAGAACGCGCGCCGGGCGAACCGGCGGTGACGGCGCTGCTGCTGCCCGAAGACTTTCCGGTGCCCAAAGTCGCACCCGGCAAGCACGACGTCGTGCGCATCGCACAGCTCAGCGTGCCCGCGCAAATCGGCCGGCCCGCGCCGCCGGCGGACCTGACGGTGACCATCCCCGAAACAACCGGCCTGGTCAACATTCGGTCGGGCCGCGGCACCGTCACCTTGACGGACTATCACGGCACAACCGTCGCCGCGGCCGGACGCGGCCGGGTTAACTTCAACAACGTCAGCGGCGATGCGTTCGTGCAGCCGCTCAACGGCGATTTCTACGCGCTCGACTCGACGTTCGACCGGCTGCGCATCCGCAGCAATCGCGGCGACGAAGTCTTCGACGCGTGCCGGGTCAAGCAGATCGACGCGACGACGCTCTCCGGCAACATCATTTTCGACAACGGCATCTTCGACTCGGGGCTGGCGCGCTTCGAGTCCGTTCGCGGTTCGATCGCGATCGGCGTCAACGGCGGCGCGCAGCTGGGCGCGCACACCCAGGACGGCCAAGTCCTCACGGCGCTGCCCGCCGCGCCGCCCGCTCCGGTTCTGCTCGGGCGCTCCGACGCCGACGCGGTGGAGGTCGCGGGCGACGGCGGTCCGCTGGTCAACGCCTTCACGACCCACGGCAACGTGCTGCTCTACGACGGTTCGCTGGCCGACCGGCATCCCGACGACCTCAGCCCGCCCTGGCGTCAGATGTTCGGATTGTTCATGAACCACCGGCCCGCCGGCCACGCCGAGGATGCCGTCGCGCGCGGCCGGCAGTTCGCGCGTACCGCCGCGCCGCAAACGACGCCGCGCCGGCCCGCCGGATTCCGCGGCCCCTCACAATAAAAACTTGCGCAGCACGGCCACATCGAGTTTAAACGTGTGCTGCGCCAGGATCGCCTCGGCCTTATAGCCGCAGCGCTCGAAGAACGCCTGGGCCGGATGCTCGGCGAAAACTTCGACGCTGACCTTGTGGCAGTTGTAGTAGTTGGCGACTTCCTCGCAGCGTCCGATCAGCGCGCGGCCCAGCCCCGCGCCGCGCGCGGCGGGAACCACGTAGAGCGCTTCGATGTGCGCCAGCGACGCGGCGATGCGCACGTGCAGCGCGCCCGCCACCTCGGGCCCGTCTTTAATGGCGATGTCGTGGGTTTGCTCGTGCCACACGACGCGGAAATTCCAAAGCTCCGAGCGCCACTCGCGGTCGTTGGCGTGCCAGAAGGCGTCTAGTTCGCCGGGCTTTGCGATTTCGAGCCCGTAACGTCCGGCTTCAGTCCAGGGCATCGTACACCCAGCCGTCAAAGGCGGCGTAGGCGCGCAGTTCGAATTCGTCTTCGAGTCCGCGCGCGAGTTTGTGCGGATCCTGCTCGAGCATCTTCGTGCCGAAGTGGGTCATGATCACCGTCTTGGGCCGAATGCCGCCGATGAGCGTGCGCGCCTCGTCGAAGGTGAGATGATCGACGTCCATCGTGTCGCGAAAGCGCAACACGTTGATGACCAGCACGTCGGGCTCGTGGCGCCGATAGTCCTCGATGAGTTCGGGAAAGAACCGCGTGCAGGGGAGATACGAGACCGTTTTGCCGGCGTAGCGGAAATGCAGCCCGTAGGTTTCGACCGCATGGCGATGCCGGATCGAGGTCCGAATTTCCACATCGTTGATCGTGAACGGGCCGGCGCGTTCGGCCAGCCGCTCTTCGCGCGGCACGAACTTGCGCACGTAGGGCAGCACGACCGGCTCGAAATCCAGCGCGTCGGAGGGCGCGAGCAGCGCACCGCGCGGCCGCCAACCGCCCTGACTCATCGCCTCGATCATGACGTTGACGTCATTGGCATGATCGAGGTGCTTGTGCGAGAGCACGATCGCATCGAGCAGCGGCGGTTCGCACGGCGGCACCGACGAGAGCGCGCGCACCAGCGCCCCCGGACCGGGATCGACATGAATTTGCGTCGCGCCGAAGCGCATCCACATCCCGCCCGACGCGCGGATCTGCCGGGCGACCACGAAGCGCGCTCCGCCCGTGCCCAAAAAGCGGATCGTCGTCATCCCGCCGACCCGCCCGCCGAATACACGCGAAAGAAGGCGTCGAGATTCAAGCGATATTCGTGCAGCGTGACGTTCCAGCGCTCGAGCGCGTCGCGGCCGCGATCGGTCAACTCGTACACGCGGCGCGCGGGGCCTTGATCGTGCGCGTCCCAGTGCGAGGCGATGAGCGCGTTGCCCTCGAGTTGGCGCAGCGTGCGGTAGAGCGTCCCGGGGTCGCAGGCGATGCCGAACTCCTCGCGCAGTTCTTTCATAATCTCATAGCCGTGCAGGTGCGAACGCTTGAGCATCACCAAAAGCCAAGCGGACAGGTAGTTTTTCGGCGTTCCGCGCGGCGGCAGTCCGGCATCGGCGGTGATCTTCATCGTTCGAGGATGGCGGCGATTCGCAGACAGGCGGCCGGATTCCGGCTTCGCCGGAATCTTTGGCGTTTGCGGCTGCGCCGCAAGCCGCGGTCGCGTTCGGGCCGAGCCGCCTGGTTGAGGGGTAGCAGGATTCCGGCTTCGCCGGAATCCTTGGCGTTTGCGGCTGCGCCGCAAGCCGCGGTCACGTTCGGGCCGAGCCGCCTGGTCCAGGGGTGAATATGCCGGAGCGACGGTTTGCCCGCCACCCTTGGTGGAACACGACGAGGGCTATGGAAGAAATCACGCTGTCCCCAATCCTTGCCTCCGACCACGCTCGCGGTCCGGCCGATGCGCCGCTCACGCTCGTCGAGTACGGCGACTTCGAGTGCCCCTACTGCGCGAAGGCGCGGCTCGTCGTCGCCGAGATTGAAGGACGCTTCGCCGGGCGGCTGCGCTTCGTTTTCCGTCAGTTTCCGCTGCGCGACATCCACCCCCACGCCGAAGCCGCCGCCGAGGCCGCCGAAGCCGCGAGCGCGCAAGGCCGTTTTTGGCCGATGTACGATCAACTCTTCGGTCACGCGCGCGCGCTGGGCAGCACCAAGCTGCGCGACTATGCGGCGGCGGCGGGCGTTGGCGACCTCGAGCGGTTCGAACGGGAGCTCGGGTCCGGGCACTACCGCGCCGAGATCGACGCGGCCATCGAGCGCGGCGAGAGCAGCGGCGTCGAGGGAACGCCGACGTTTTTCATCAATGGCCAGCCGTTCGAGGACGAGCCGACCGTCGAAGCGCTGGGCGCCGCGCTCGAAGCGGTCGCCGGCGCGTAGCCCGAACGCGGCGCTTATTTCGCTTTGGCGTCGGGGACGAACGGGTCGAACGGAATCTCGCGCTCCCGGCCCAGACCGATCATCATCCGGCCGATCTCGGGATACTGGCGCAGTTGCTGCTTGTAATGCTCGCGGAGTTCCGCGACCAGGCGTCCGCGCGTTCCGAGGATGTCGTCGGCCAGCGCGATCATCAACGAGTTTGGCCATGCCCGCGGACGAACCGCGCGCAGTTCGGCGAAGACCTGCGCTTCGGTTCCCGGGCGGCGCGCGGCGAGCAAGATCGCAAAAGCGGCGGTCGAGCGTGAGATTCCGGCATGGCAGTGAATCACGAGCGCGTCGCCCGGTTGGTGTTCGCGATCAAAGGCCAGGAGCCGCTCGATATCGGCGCGCGCCGGCGCACGGTATGGCTCGCCTGCGACGATGACGTCGTCGAAGCGCAACGTCAATACCGTTGCGCGCAGATTGGCCAGCTCCGGGGGCTTCGGGGCCACCGGATCGAGGATCGAAATCACGCGCCGCGCCGTCTTCAGGGGCGCGGCGTGCAGCTCTCCAATCCCGCAAACGAAATGCGGTGGCCCCTCTTCCATGCTTCCCGGTATATCGCGCACCCCGGGTGCGCGAACCTTCGCGCGCCGGGTAAAGGCACGGGTAAGCGCAAATGCAACGAGCGTGATGTTCGGCCGATGAGCGTGCTGGAAACCCGCATCGACGAGCGGGCGGGCGATTTTTCGCGCAACAGCGCGGCAATGGCGGCGCTGGTCGAGGATCTGCGCGCGCAGCTCGCGCGGGTGCGCGGCGGCGGCGGCCCGGCGGCCGTCGAGCGGCATCGCAAGCGCGGCAAGCTTACCGCGCGCGACCGCATCGATCGGCTGATCGACCCGGCCTCACCGTTTCTGGAGTTCTCCGCGCTCGCCGCCAACGGGTTGTACGGAGACGCCGCTCCCGCCGCGGGTATCGTCACCGGCATCGGCACGGTCGCCGGCATCGACTGCGTGATCGTCGCCAACGACGCCACGGTCAAAGGCGGCACGTACTATCCCGCGACGGTGAAGAAACATCTGCGCGCCCAAGAGATCGCCGAGCAGAATGGTCTAGCGTGCGTGTATCTCGTCGACTCGGGCGGCGCGTTCTTGCCGCTGCAGGACGAAGTTTTTCCCGACCGCGATCATTTCGGGCGCATCTTTTACAATCAGGCGACGATGTCGGCGCGCGGCATCCCGCAGATCGCCGCCGTGATGGGCTCGTGCACCGCGGGCGGCGCCTACGTGCCGGCGATGTCGGACGAAACGGTCATCGTGCGCGAAACCGGCACGATCTTTCTGGGCGGTCCGCCGCTGGTCAAAGCGGCGACGGGCGAAATCGTTTCGGCCGAAGACCTCGGCGGGGCCGACGTCCACACCCGGATCTCCGGCGTCGCCGATCATTTCGCCCTGGACGACGAACACGCGCTGGGCATCGTGCGCGCGATCGTCGCGAACACCAATCGAAGGCCGCACGATCCCTGGCCGCGGCGCGAACCGCGTCCGCCCGTGCTCTCGCCCGACGAACTGTACGGTGTGGTGCCGGCCGACACGCGTCAATCGTACGACGTGCGCGAGGTGATCGCGCGAATCGTCGACGGCTCCGATTTCCACGAATTCAAAGCGCGCTATGGGACGACGCTGGTGTGCGGCTTCGCGCACATCGAGGGCCACCCGGTCGGCATCCTCGCCAACAACGGCATCTTATTTTCGGAAAGCGCGCTCAAGGGCGCGCACTTCGTTGAACTGTGCACGCAGCGCAACACGCCGCTGGTGTTCTTGCAGAACATCACGGGCTTCATGGTCGGCCGCCACTACGAGAACGGCGGGATCGCCAAAGATGGTGCGAAGCTCGTGACCGCGGTCGCCTGCGCGGCCGTGCCGAAATTCACGGTGATCATCGGCGGCAGTTTCGGCGCGGGCAATTACGGGATGTGCGGGCGCGCGTTCGGCCCGCGCCAACTCTGGATGTGGCCCAACGCGCGCATCTCGGTCATGGGCGGCGCGCAGGCCGCGGCGGTCTTGCTCGCCGTGCGCCTCGAAGCCGACAAAGACAAAGGCGAGCCGCTGGGCAGCGCTGCTCAAGCCGCGTTCAAGGCGCCGATCTTGGCCAAGTACGAGACCGAGGGCAATCCGTATTACAGCACGGCGCGCCTGTGGGACGACGGGATCATCGATCCGCTCGACACCCGGCGCGTGCTGGCGATCGGGCTGCACGCCGCCCGCTACCGGCCGGCCGCGCCGACGCACAACGGCATCTTCCGCATGTAGCTCGAACGCCGACGAGTGAGTTTGATCGCGCAGCGCCCGTTCGCCCATCCGTCGCGCGCCGTCGCGCGCTCGGCGCGCGGCATGATCGCGACACCGCATCCGCAGGCCACGCTGGCGGGCCTGGACGTGCTGCGCCGCGGCGGCAATGCCGTCGATGCGGCGATCGCGGCGAACGCCGTGCTGGCCGTCCTCTACAACCCCAGCTGTGGTCTGGGCGGCGACGCTTTCTGGCTGGTCTACGACCCGCGCCGGAATGCCGTCGCGGGCTACAACGGCAGTGGCCGGACACCCGCCGCGGCGAGCCTGGACGGACTGCGCGGCGCCGACGGCCCCGTGCTGCCGCTGCGCGGCGCTTTGAGCGTGACGGTTCCGGGAGCCGTTCGCTCCTGGGAAGATGTAGGACGCGCCCACGGAACGCGCGGTCTGGACGAATTGCTCGCGCCGGCCGAGGCCTGCGCGCGCGACGGCTACGTCGTTACCGACGTGGTCGCGAACTATCTCGCGGCGAACGTCGAGTTGTTGGAGGGCGACCGCGAGGCGGAGCGCGTGTTTTTGGGGCGCGGCGTCCCCCGGGCCGGCGAACTTCACCGCAATCCCGATCTGGCGGAGACGCTCGCGGCGATCCGCGCCGGCGGCGCCGACGCGTTCTACACCGGGCGCATCGCCGAACGCATCGTGCGCACGCTGGGCGCGCGCGGCAATCGCATGTCGCTCGCCGATCTCGCCGCACACGTCACCGAACCGACGCTGCCGTTGCGCATCGCGTGGAACGGCCGCGAGCTGCTCGCGCATCCGCCCAACTCGCAAGGCGCGACGATGCTGCTCGCGATGGGGATGCTCGCGAACGATCGTGCCGCCGACGAGGCCGACTGGACGCACCTCGCGATCGAGGCGTTCAAAGACGCGATCGCCGAACGCAACGCGACGTTCGCCGATCCCGCCTTTTACCAGAGCGGGAGCGAGGCCCGGCTCGAACCGCGGGCGCTGGCGGCGCGCCGAGCGGCGCTCGATCCGCTGCGGGCGCGGCCGGCCCCGAGCGTCCTCGACCGCGGCGATACGATCTTTCTCTGCGTCGTCGATGAACTCGGCGGAGCAGTCTCGCTCATCGAGAGCTTGTACGTGCCGTTCGGCAGCGGGATCGTCGCGGAAAATACCGGCGTGCTGCTGCACAATCGCGGCGCGAATTTCTCGCTTCGCGCCGAGCATCCCAACGCGTATGCCGGCGGCAAACGCCCGCTGCACACCCTCTCGCCGTCGATGGTGCTGCGCGACGGACGGCCGGAATTGGTGTTCGGCACGATGGGCGGCGACGGTCAGCCGCAAATTCAAGTTCAACTCTTGCACCATCTCTACGATCGCGGCATGAGCGTGCAGCAGGCATTGGACATGCCGCGCTGGATCTACGGGCGGCAGCCCGTCGACGGACGAGCCGAACTCGCGCCGGCGGATTCGATCATCGTCGAATCGCGTGCCGATCCGGCGCTCGTCGCCGAGCTGCGCGCGCGCGGACACAGCGTGCAGGAGCTTGGCCCGTACCGCAACGAGATGGGCCACGCGCACGCGATCGCGATCGACCGCGAGCGCGGCACCCTTGCCGGCGGCGGCGACCCACGCGCCGATTCGCTGGCGCTGGGGTACTAGCGGTGACCGGCAAGCGCCGCGGTTTTCGCGAATCCACCACGCAGTGAATGGCGGGCCCCTCCGCCGCTCTCCACCAGCGGTCGAGCGAGCGTAGCTAGAACTAACCCACCAAGGCAACGCAATGCGCTAACGCACGCAAGAGCCCTACGAACGAAGCGCACCTCGGCCAAATCAACATAGTCATCCGCTTTCGCTGCTGGCTGTACGTTGTTATTATTGACGCACACTTTACTACGGCTCATCAGTAATGAGCAGCGCCCCGCCCCCATTAGTCCGGATCGCGGAAAACAACGGCGGCGAGGGCGGCGCCGGCGATCAGATGCCGGCGTACCATTCGTAGCCTTGGTCCTCCCAGTAGCCGCCCTTGCCGCCGCCGGCGCCCGCGAACGTCGCTGCGAGTTCGATCCGGTAGACCCACTTCGCGCTCTTGTAACCGAGCTGCGTCGGAATCCGCAGCCGGACCGGCGCGCCATGCGCGGTGTCGAGCGCGGCATCGTTGAGATCGAGCGCCAGCAGCGTTTGCGGATGCGCGGCTTGCGCGAGATCGAGCGACTCGTAATAGTGCGCGCCCCCGTCGTCCGCGTCATAGCACGAGAAAATCGCGTAACGCGCCGCCGCCGTCGGTGCGGCGAGCGCCAACACGTCGGCCAGCCGCACGCCGCGCCATTTACCGACGACGCTCCAGCCTTCGACGCAATCGTGGCGCGTGATCTGCGTCTGCAGCGGGAGTGCGCGCAGCGCCGCGAGCGTGAGCGCCTGCGGGTGATCGACGAGGCCCGTCACGACGAGTTTGTAACGGCTCCAGCCGTCCTTAGCCAGTCCCGTGTACGTCGAATCTGCCGGCGGGTCGTTGCCATTGACGCGGAATTCGCGCGCGACGTCGGCTTCGGTGTACAAACGCGCCATGCCGCGGGTGCCGATGACCTTGTGGTTGAGACCTTCGACCGACGTGAGCACGTTGTGAAACGGGCCGTTGGTCAGCGAATCTTTAAGTCGCGAGGAGCAGCCCGCGAGACCGAGCGCGCCCAGCGACGAGGCGACGAAGAGCCGCCGCTTCACGGTCCGACCCCGTCGTGTTCGCCCAAGGTATACCAGCCCGTCACCATCGAGCGGATGTTGTTCCAGGGTCCCGTCGCGAACACCAGCACCATGTGCGTGATGAAATAACCAATCAGCAGCGTCATCAGCGCGAAATGCCAGAGCCGCGCGAATTGCCGGCCGCCGAAGAGCGCGGTCAGCGGTCCGGCCAGTGCGTCGACGCCCGGCGAGAGCGCCAAACCGGTGAGGATGATGAGTGGTATGAACACGAAGAGCACGCCGGTATACGCCGCCTTTTGCAGCGGGTTGTAGGTCCCGTGCGGCGGCGGCTCCTTGCGCAAGCGCAAATAATACAGCTGCATCGGCAAGAGCTTTGGCAGGTCCGACGGCCGGAGAATGAGTTCGCGCAAGTCCTTGCGGATCGCGCCGGCCACCAGGTATACGACGATCGCCAACGACAGGCACCAGCCGAAGAACAAGTGCCAGCGCCGGCCGTCGGCCAGATCTTGTTCGCCCGGCAGCGTCGCCCAACCCGGGAACGCGCGCTCCGCCCGCGATCCCTGGCCGTCGTCGGTGTATCCGAGTACGCCCGTGGTCGTGAAGGTGTGGCCGAAGAACTGCGTGACACCGGCGGGATGCTGCGCAGCGCCGGACGCTTGACGGGCGCCGATCGACAGCACGCGCCGCGCCGGATTGTTCTGATCCGATGCGTCAAGATAGGGTGCCGCGTTGAAGATCTGCAGCCCCGACATCACGAGCACCAGCATCGCCAGCGTCCACAGCCAATGGCTGAATCGGGCGGCGATCGAGTGCCGGTACACGCGCTTACCGGTCAACGCAAGCCTCATACATCGACATAGACACAGTATGGCCGCCTTTCGTAACGCTCGAGGTAAGCGTGCTTACCAGGGGCGTACAGAACATGAAGCGGCGCCGCGGCGCCGCCCTAAACGCACATCCGGCGGGGCCCGCACCGGTCGCAGCGATATCACGACTTATCAACGCGCGCGCGGAATGCATGGATTCCGCGGTCGGGACGTTTGCGTGAAGCCGGTTTCGCCGACAGCGCGGAGGCCGCAACGCTTAAGTCCGCTTTGCTGCAGGTGTGCGAAACCTCTGGAGCGCCTGAGATATGGCATACGTGACCGCGGCTTCGACACGGCGGCGGGGGGTTCCGCAAGGTGCCGCTAGACCACGAGAGGTGCTGATTCCTCGAATCACACCGCGCGACCGACTAGCGCACGATTACCGACGCCGCGCCCGAATTGTGGAGCGCTAGTGGTTCACGCGAACTTGGGTCAAGCGGTCGGCCTTGTTCCGGAAGGCACTCATGAAGTCCTCACGTCACTCGGCATTCGAGGCGAGAGTAAAACTAAATCCGTCGAGAGGTGTTGCAAGATAACAGTAGTTGGGCCGTCATGTTTGTTTGCACATAACCAAGAAAGCGTGGGGATCATCCGTAAGCGATCGTGCGCGCGATGCTCTCCTGTTGCTCGAACCATGCATCTATGTAGGCGCGGGAGAGCTTACCGAGGCTTTCCGATATTGGCTGCCATAGGTTCATCCGCTCCGCCTCGCCCACCACAGCTTCAATTAAGCCCGTGGCCAGTGCAGTGCCAAACTCGCCTTCGGGATCGTCATCACCCATTCCCGATTCAATCAGCGCAAATATCCGCTGATTGGTCGCTGTTCCAGCCTGCTCAAACTCTCGAACTATTTCGATGCCGAGGTCACCAAGCAGTAAATTCGGTAGATCGTCTCCGTCATACTCCTCAATGGACTGCAGATAGGCAGCTCGCAATCCAGGGGATTCGTTGATGAGCGCCTCAACGAATTCACGCGTTTTTGATTCCATTAGTTTCCCCTCAACGCGTTTTTCAAATCGCGAATAACATTTTCGGCGGCAGCTTTATCAGCCGGCTTTGCCGTTGGATGCTTATCGAGCCACTTCTGCAATCCGACAATGCTGTTTTCAGCCTTCTGCGAGTGCAACCTTCCACCAACCGGCATCCCAGTCTGCAATTCCCGTCGGACCGCCGCGGCAGTGCTTCCACTTCCCACTGTAGCACCAGGTCGATAGAGAGCGTCGATTCTCTTTTGGAGAACGGGATCTGAGACTACGGGCTTTTGCATATCGGCCCGCAGCCTATCTACGTAAGCCTCATGTCGAGCGCGATTTGCCGCCTCGATCC
Source organism: Candidatus Velthaea versatilis (assembly GCA_003134035.1). GTDB lineage: Bacteria > Vulcanimicrobiota > Vulcanimicrobiia > Vulcanimicrobiales > Vulcanimicrobiaceae > Velthaea > Velthaea versatilis. Next base: position 33,088 of record PLAE01000157.1, on the reverse strand, counting down.
TAGGTGTCTCCGCTGCGCGATTGGCGACGCCCTTGGTCACCTGTCCAGCCGTACGGATCGCCCGACCGTCTATCGCGAAAGACGCGGTCGTTGCTCCTCTTGCCGCGGCCGCAACCGCATTACTCGACAAAGCATCCGTGGTGTGCAGCGCTTTACCGGCGGCTGCAGCGTCGCCGGCTTTGCCGAGCTCGCCGGCAACTTCACCAATACGGCCGGCATCGCCGAGTGCCGCCACGCCCTCGGATTCGGCGCCACCCGGAACTGGCAAGGTCGCCGCGAACACCGCACCTTGGCCGACGGCTTTGCCGATGAACTCGGCGCCGTTACCGTCGGCCACAGCTTGTTCGTACGCCGTCGAGACGCTACTCCAGGTACCGCTTGCCGCGCGACCGACTTGTCCGGCCGCCTGCGCGGGATCCGTCACGGCCGTCTTCGCGAATTGGCCGGCGGCAGCCGCACCCTTGGAGATCGTGTCGATCGCGTGCGAACGCGCGTCGATGCTGGTGGTTAATTTGTAGCTGCCCTTGGCGAGATCGCCAAGGCCCTGAACCATTCCCGAAGCACCGCCCCAGGCGCCTTCGCCCACCCCCGTTGCGAAATCTCCCGCCCAGCTGCTAGACGCCGCTCCGTGGGCTATGGCCGCGTCGGACTTCGTCGCGTGGTCGGGCGCCGAGACAGCAGCAATTCCCGAACCGCCGTAAGCCCGCACGATGGCATCGTGATACGCGTTGGCATTGGTTGCCGAATCGCTGCGCTGCACTCGGTCCGGCGCCATCTCAGGACGGTCGTTCCGTGCGGATTTGGGGCTCAGGCCCGCGGCATCGGATCCCGCAGGCGTAACCGAATCCAGAGTTCCGATCGGAGAGGCCGGTGTCGGTTGCGGCGGCGCCGTGATCCCGGGGATGCCAAAGGCCATGCGTTCCCTCGTCGGTGAAAATCGCCTTATAATCGAATCTCTACCTCGAGGGTACGCCCGAATTGTGTCCGCAGTGTGTTCTCGACGTGTTCCTACGTTAACAGGCATTCTCAGAGCCTTCGACCTTCGTACGCTCCTTTGAAGGGGCGACTTGTACAGCCCGACACCGTCCGTCAGGCTCACGGTGTAGTACGGTACGATCAGTTCGGCGACAGTGGGATTTGCCAGCATGAGGTCACGGAACCACGCGGCCGAAGTCCGACGCGGCTCATTGTCTTTGATTGCTTTGGGGGTCTTTTTAGCCGAGACTACTTTCCCGCTTCTAATTTCTTTCACACGCGGAGCAAGCGCGCCAAACGCCTTCCACGCGTTATGGATTAGGCCGATACGCTGAGCTGCGCGCGTGCGCATGTCGTTCTCGGTGAGCGGAGTCCACAAGACCGCCGTGCCTTCGCCTTCGGAAATCGCTGTCCACCCGATCCGGGATTCGGGACCGAGGGCTTCGACTAGGCCGATCGCCGTCGCGATATGAAGCAGATTGTCGTAGCGCAAGGATCGAAGATAAAGCTCGTTCACGACCCGCTCTTTACGGTCGCCTCGGCCGCGGTTTCGATCGCCGAGATGTTCCAATCCGCAAACCGCAAAATCGCCTCAAGGTAGGCAAGGCCCCAGGTCGAGTGTTTGGCTTCGAGTTCAAGGAAGTTAGAGCGCCATTGCGAGTCAAGCGCGTTGTACCCATGAAGATCGCTTGCCGCGTACACACGCCCGTCTTGCGTGAAGCACACCTTAGCGCCAACGAACGACTGGTTTTCCGGGCGGAAGTGAGGGCGTCCGTCGCCGTGGTGGGTTCCAATCAGGTGGCGCGAGAGCGCCGTCGTTTTCTCGCCGTTGGCCGCCATCGACACAGACACGGCCTCATGGCGATACTCCCACTTTGGGTCGCCGCGTCGCGATGACTTGGCAAGTATTTCTGAGCCCCGATTGCCTAGGCGAAACCGCTGAAAAAGCGGGTGCGCCTTGCCGAGGTCGCGCAGCCGACCCGCTTGCGCAAGCGCGGCGATGTACTGCTTGGGGAGTTTTTTTAGCAACTTCGCATAGGTTTCGGCAAGCTCGCCGACGGCGATATTGTGGTTTGTAAGCAACACTTGCCGATTCGCCGTCGTTGCCGCGTCCCGAGTGCAGCCAGCGATTACATCCTCGGCGAGAAGCCACCGTCCAGCAGGGAACTCGACGAGGCGCACCTTTCCTGGCGCGGCGGAGGCGATCCGGTCTGCTGAGAGCGGCCGTTCGCGGCGGGCAATAATAAGCGCAAGTTCGATTGCGGCGCCATCCCGTTCCGCAATGGACTCGAAGTCTTCTTCTGGCGGCATGGTAAAGCCGTCCAGTCGAACCACTGCAGGCTTCAGCATGTCCGCGGCGGCCTCGTCGCTGAGGTCGGGTACAGCAACGTCGCTTTTCGGATCTAGGCCAAACTGGTCATGCCAACCATACTCTGACGGGATCACGATGACATCGCCCGGATAGACTTGACGCGCAATGATTACCTGCGCTCTTTCGCCATCCCATCGCAGAGCGTACCGAGGTTGGCGCGTATCGTCAGCCTCCTTGCCCGCAGCCCCGGCCGAGTCTCTCGCGTCGTTGAAGTCGTTGGCGTTGCTTCGGGGATTCCGCAACAAAATCGAGCGAGCGGCGTGGAGGGACAAGCTCGCGACCTCGCGCGACTGAATCGGTGACGCCAGCAGCCACTGAGCCGCCATGTCAGTCGAGTTCCCGCATATCTCACCGGCGCGCGAGGCCAGTCATCATCGAGGCATCAATGCCGATCCAAGGCGAATCTGCGCGTTACCCCCAGCAACGGGGGCGTCCAAGCGGGTCACCATCGGGGCATGTCAATGTCGAGCGCTAAGCCAATCCGCTACAGTCGCAGTTGGTTTGACGGAAGACCACGTACCTGAATTAAACCTCGGAAAGCACCGACAAAGAGAATGAGATTGCCTTCAAGCGACATTCGGTGCGTGTTCATTTCCAGCACTCGCCCCAAGGCGGGGCCGCTGAGCCTCCTTGCGAATGCAAGCGAAGTGTCTGAACCGATTCTGCGCGTCGACCACCGCGGCGGCGGTATCGCGGTCCTCAGCCTCAACCGCCCCGCCGTTCGCAACGCCTTTGACGCCGCGTTGATCGGAGCGCTGACAGCTGCTTTTGCCGAGCTGAGCGCCGACCACGGCGTGCGCGCGGTCGTCCTGACCGGCACGGGAAACACGTTCTGCGGCGGCGCCGACGTCAATTGGATGCGCGCCGCGCTCGAACTCTCGGCCGCCGATAACGTCCGCGATGCCGAGCGGATGTCGATGATGTTCCGCGCGATCGACCGCTGCCCCAAACCCGTTATCGGCCGCATTAGCGGTGCGGCGCTCGGCGGCGGAGCCGGATTGGCCGCGGTCTGCGACGTCGTCGTGGCATCGAGTGAAACGGTCTTCGGCTTTACCGAAACCAAGCTGGGCATCATCCCCGCGGTCATCGCGCCGTTCGTGCTCGCGAAGATCGGCGTTTCGGCGGCCCGCGCGCTGTTTCTCTCCGGCGAACGCTTCGACGCCGAACGCGCGCAGCGCATCGGTCTGGTCCATCATGTCGTGCCGCTCGACGAACTCGACGCGCGCGTCGAGGCGCTCGAGATCGAGTTCGCCACCGCCGGACCGGGCGCGATCGCGGCCGCCAAAGCGCTCATCGCCGAGGTGCGCGAAACCGCCTACGATAAAACGTTAGCCCTGACGGCGCAGGCGATCGCCGCGCAACGCACCACGCCCGAAGGCCAGGAGGGCCTGCGCGCGTTTCTCGAACGCCGTCCGGCGAGCTGGGTCGCCAAATAGTGCAGCGTCTGCTGATCGCCAACCGCGGCGAAATAGCCGTGCGGATCGCGCGCGGCGCACGCGATCTGGGCATCTCGCCGCTGGGCATCTATTCCGATGCCGACGAACACGCGCTGTTCCGCAGCGTGATGGACGACAGCGTCCGGATCGGTCCGGCGCCGGCCGCCGAATCGTACCTCGCGAGCGATCGAATTTTAGCGGCCGCGAAGACGCTCGAAGCCGACGCGATTCATCCCGGCTATGGCTTTCTGTCCGAGCGTGCGCACTTCGCTCAGGCCGTCATCGACGCCGGGCTTATCTTCGTCGGCCCAACGCCCTCGGCGATCGCCGCGATGGGCAGCAAGATCGACGCCAAGCGGCGCGTGCGCCAAAACGGCGTCCCGGTCATTCCCGGCTACGACGGTGACGATCAGTCGCCCGAACGGCTACGCCGCGAAGCCGCCGCGATGGGCATGCCGGTCCTCATCAAAGCCAGCGCCGGCGGCGGCGGACGCGGGATGCGCGTCGTCTACGAACTCGCCGACTTCGACGAGGCGCTGGCGGCAGCCAAGCGCGAGGCGACGGCGGCCTTCGGCGACGACACGATTTTGCTCGAACGCTACCTGCGCCGGCCGCGTCACATCGAGTTTCAGATTCTGGCCGATTCGTGGGGCACCACCCTGTACTTGGGCGAACGCGAATGTTCGATCCAGCGCCGGCATCAGAAAGTCATCGAAGAAGCGCCGTCGGTCGCGCTCGATCCGGCGTTGCGCGCGACGATGGGCGAAGCGGCGGTCGCGGCGGCGCGGTCGGTTGCATACGAAAACGCGGGCACCGTCGAATTCATGCTCGACGAGGACGGCCGTTTCTATTTCATGGAGATGAACGCGCGGCTGCAAGTCGAGCATCCGGTGACCGAACTCGTCTACGGCATCGATCTGGTCCAGCAGCAACTGCGGATCGCCCGCGGCGAGCAACTGCGTTTCGCGCAGAGCGATCTGGTGCCGCACGGCTGGGCGATCGAGGCGCGCTTGAACGCCGAAGATCCGGCGCGCGGCTTTCTCCCGTCGACGGGCACCATTACGCGCTTCGAGGTGCCGGCCACGCCCGGCGTGCGCGTCGATACCGGCGTGCGCGACGGCAGCGAAATTTCGATCTATTACGATTCGATGATCGCCAAAATCATCGTTTGGGGCGCCGATCGGCCGGCGGCGATCGCGCGGATGGAAGCGACGCTGCGCGATACGCGCGTCACCGGCGTCAAAACCAACTTGCCGCTGCTGCGCGCGATCGTCGCCGACGAAGCGTACCGCTCGGGCGAAACGACGACCCGGTTTCTCGATGACCGCGATGCGTTTCTGGCCCTCGACGCATCGCTGAATGTACCGCTCGAGGTAAAATTTCTGGCCGCGGGCGCGCTCGTCGCGAGCGACCGCGCATGGCGCATGGCCGGCGTCGGCGTGCCGATCGATCTCATCGTCGACGGCGCGGCCCTGCGCACGTGCGTCGAGCGGCACGGCCGCGCGTGGCACTCGACGGACGAACTCGGGCCCGCCTTCAGCGTCGAAGCGCGCGGCAACGAGGTCGTCGTGATGGCCGGCGAACGCACGATCGTGGGCGACGTGCGGCTCGACGCCGACGGCGGGCGCATCGTTTACAACGGCCGCTCCTACCTCTTCGTCTTCGCGCCGCCGCCGGACGCCGACCCGCGCCGGCACGCCGCCGATGCCGTCGGCGGCGGCACCGTGACCGCGCCGATGCCGGGGCGGATCGTCAGCCTCAACGTCGCGCCCGGCGACGTCGTCGAAGCACGCGCGCTGCTGCTCGTGCTCGAGGCGATGAAGATGGAACACCGCATCGAAGCGCCGGCGGCGGGCACGGTCGAACTCGTTCACGTCAAGTTGGGCGACGTCGTTTCAGGCGACTCCACGCTGGTCACGCTGGGACGCTAAGACCCGGCTTTCCAGGCGCGAAAGGCTGCCAGCAGGCGCTCCCGACCGGCTGCCGGCACGACCTCCGCGTCGATTCGGCCCAGCGCATCCTGCGTGACGTGCATCTGTCGCACGAATTCGGTGCAGCCGTCGCATTCGGTGAGGTGCGCCTCCAAGCGCGCGGCGTTGTCCGGCGACAGCCGCCCCTCGAAGTAGTCGGTCGTGAGTTCGACGAGATCGATGCAGTCGAGATCAGCCATCATACCGCACTCCCGCCGGTGAGGTACGGATCGAGCGACCGGCGAATTTTGGCGCGGGCGCGGTGGAGCAGAACACGTGCATTCGTCTCACTGAGCTCCAAAACGTTACACACCTCCGCGGTCGGCTGACCGGCGATATCTCGCAAGAGCACGACGGTCCGCTGCGCCGGCGGCAGCGCGTCGATCGCCGCATCGATGCGTTCGCGCAGTTCGCGCCGCATGAGCCGCTCTTCGGGCCGATCGCCCCACGACTCGGGTTCGGCCCGCCAGTGCCGCGGCCACTCCTCACCGGGTCCGGCAAATCGATCGGCCGCCACCGACGGATCGTCGCGCTCCGACTCGTCGCGGGCCAGCGCTGAGAACGGCACCGAGCGCGCCTCGCGCACGCCCCGCGTTTTCGCGCGATTGACGACGATGGTGAAGATCCATCCGCGCAAACTGCTGCGGCCCTCGAACGCCGCGAGACCGCGCAAAACACCCAGCCACGCTTCCTGGACGACGTCTTCGGCGGTGGCATCGTCGCGCACGTAGGCGCGTGCGATCTTGTGCATGGCCGGCGCGTAGCGGTCCACGAGCCACAGGAAAGCGGACTCGTCGCCGGCGCGCAGTTGCGCCAGCACGGTCTCATCGCCCAGGCCGCTGTAACGTTCGTCACCCTCATCGAGACGTACGGACATCGCACTCATCCCATTGCCCAAGGACCATTCGAATGAAAACACTCCGTCGCAAGCCCATCGCCGTCATTCTTGGCATCGTCCTCGTCGCCATGCTGTGGCTCGCCTTTCGGCCGGAATTGCTGTTCGTCAATAAGAGCGTCGACGATCCGTTTCCAACCACGACGGTGAGCGCACCCGCGCACCGCTGACAAATACTTCAAAACACGTGTAACGAAATCACGCCAACCCAGACCTACCGCCATCACCTCCGGCGCACGACGTGCGCCAATCACCTTGAAAGCAATCATCATGAATAACTCGATCCGGACCGCCCTGACCGTCTCCCTCCTCACCACCTTGGCACCGCTCGCGGCGAACGCCGCACCCTCCGCGCTCTCGACAGGCATGTTCGTCAGCGGCGCCCACGCGACGAGCGGCACGGCGACGATCTACAAGCTCGACGACGGCAGCCGCATCGTGCGCTTGACAAACTTCACCACCTCCAACGGCCCGAAAGTGCACGTGATCCTGGCCGATCACACGATCGCCGGCAACGACGTCGAAGACGCCAAATCGATCGACCTCGGCGATCTCAAAGGCAACACGGGCAATCAGAATTACGTGATCCCGGCGTCCGCCGATCTAGCCGGCGTGAAGTCGGTCGCGATCTATTGCGAACGCTTCCACGTCAACTTCGGCGCTGCGACGCTGAAGTAACGCTCGCCCCCGGCTACGTTGGCGCGGGCGCCGCGCGGTTTCGACCGCCCGTCCGCGACCCGGCGCCCTTTGCAACCGGCATACGGCTTCCACGCCATCGGCGAGACGCTCGCGACCGGTGACCGCCTGCTTCGCTTCGCGCGGTCGTTTCGCGCCGTCGCGCCGCGCGCCCGCCCGGGCAAAGGGGACGCCTCGGGCCGGTCGCAAACGTCGCGGCGAACCGTGAGGTCATGATCGCTGTATGGAAGCGTCGACCGTAAGCGCCCGACCCTGGTTTCCGCAGCGGGTCACCATCTGCGAAGTCGGGCCGCGCGACGGACTGCAGAACGAAGCCGTCAGCGTCCGCACCGACGACAAGGTTCGCTATATCGACCTGTTGGCCGCCGCCGGCTGCTCGAACATCGAAGTGACCTCGTTCGTCAATCCCAAAGCCGTGCCGCAGTTGGCGGACGCGGAGGCGGTCTGGGCGCGACTCGCGGTTTTCCCCGGCTGTCGCTATATCGCGCTCGTCGCCAACGAGCGCGGACTCGAACGGGCTTTCGCGGCCGGCGTGCGCGCAATCGGCCTGTTCACCGCCGCCAGCGACGCGTTCACGCAGCGCAACATCGGAATGAGCGTCGACGAATCGTTGACCGCGTTCGCGCCGCTCGCGGCACGCGCGAAAGCCGACGGTATGTACGTACGGGCATCCATTTCCACCGCCTTCGGTTGTCCGTTTGCCGGACCCGTTCGGGTTGCCGACGTCGTGCGCGTCGCGCAGGGGCTGTGGGCGCTGGGCGTCGACGAGGTGTCGATCGCCGACACGATCGGCGTCGCAACGCCGAATCAGGTCTTCGACGTCGTTGCCGCGCTCGTTCCGCACCTGCCGGTCCAACGCATCGGACTGCACTTTCACGACACGCGCGGAACGGCGCTGGCGAATATCGTCGCCGGTCTTCAAAGCGGCGTCGCGATCTACGATTCGTCCGCCGGCGGCCTGGGCGGTTGTCCGTTCGCACCCGGTGCGACCGGCAACGTCGCAACCGAAGACGTTCTCTACATGCTGCACGGCATGGGCATCGCGACAGGCGTCGATCTCGACCGCGTTCGGGCAGCGTCACGCTTCATCGGTGAGAAGCTTACCGGCCGCGTCGTCTCGCGCGCGTTTGCGGCCCTCGAAGCGGCCGACCGGCGTGCCGCACTGACGAGGGCATAACGAATAGGCTATTGCTTCGTGAGACCGGACAAAGCGGCGACCAGAAACGAGGCCAACACGAAGCCCGCGATTTTGTGAAAATAGAAGTAGTATTGGACGAGACCACGCGGCTCGAGCTTGTAGTTGGATTCGCGCAGCCGAACTAGCGGCAAGAGCATGTCGAAGCTGTAGGTCACGCCGTAGGGAAGTCCGAGCCGTCGTCCCTCGCCCGAGAATTTCAACACGAGCGTTCCGATCAAAACGAGCACGGAAGCCCACGGAAAGGCGAGCCAAACGTTGTACCCGTAGCCGATCACATACCGTTGGACGATCAACATGGGATTGCGAAACGGTGCACGGCGCGTCGGTACGTCGTGTCCGTCGTACATGATCTCATCGGCGACCTCTTCGTTGCCGAAGCGGCGCAACACCGTGGAGAGCTGATCGTAGGGATCGCGCGTGAATGGATCCTGCCGCGCCAGCCAGTGCTGCTGCCACCATTTCTCGGGTCGCGCAACGGGATCGTCAGCAAATTGGCCGTCGGGCTGGGGCGCGGAACTGCCGAGCTGCTCGTACGTGAAGCCGCTCAGATCGAGCTTTCCGGGTAACGGATCGCACGTCCCGACCGACGGGCACTTGCCGCGATCCTCAATTGCTCGAACGGTGACGTTGTGCAAGATCAGGGATGCACCATCGGACCAATGCATCGGTTCGTACTGCGCGAGCAGCAGGTCGCCGCTAATCTTCGAGCCGGTGGCGTTGAGCGTCACGAAGGTGTCGCCCGACAGCTCCAAATCACCGCCGATGTTGAGGTTCACCAGTTTGGTGCTGCCGGGAGCGGTGACCGCGTAAAGGTTGACGTTTCCCGAGACGGAGAGGTGAGACAGGAGAAGGTTGCCGCTCGGAAATGCGTCCGTATCAAAGTTGACGCTGCCGCCGATCTGACTGTTCGCCAAAGTCGCCTCGTCGGAGACGATTGACCTCCACACGTTCCAGTCCTTCGCGACGACAACGCCGTACGCGTCGAGCTTGCGGATCGCGGTCCGAACAAGAAGTAGCTGGCCATCGAGATGTGCGCGCGCCAACTGCAGTTCGTCGAGTTTTGCGTCGCCGGCGCGGAGATCTCCGCCGATCTCGCTGCCCGACAAATCGATCTTCCCGGCGGCGGTTTTCGGCAGTTGGAGGTGTCCCACGACGTGCAGTCCCGCCAGCGCGCTTTGGCCTCCGATTGTCGCGTCGTCGAACTCCGCCTGGCGCTCGACGCTCGCCTCTTGCAAATCGAGCCAGTCGTCGACATGTGCGCGCTTCGCGGAAAGCACGAAGCCGATCTGCGCCTCCGGCGCGAAAAAACTGCCGAGCCGGCTGCTATCGATGTCGAGGCCGCCTTGAACCGTCGCATCGGTAAAGTCGAGCCGGCCGGCGACGCGCGCGCTGTTGCCGAACACCGAACCGCTGATATTCGCATTCGACAAGTCGATTTCGCGAAAGACGACGTCCTTGAGCCACACATCACCCGCACGAAGATAGCGGAGGTCGACATATCCCCCGGTTGAACCTTGGAGCGAGAAATTGCTCGAGCTCGCGAGGCGAGATAAGTCGAGCGTCGCATCGAACCGCGAATATTCCAATGCCAGCGGCTGATCGACCGCGTGATGGGCGAGCCGCATTGGGCCAACGAAGCGAGCGTGAGCGATGGCGACGCCTTCGCGCGGTAAGACGTCGTCGAAATTGCGGTCGGTGAGAATCTGCACGATAAATTCCGAACGGATCGCGCGATCGATCTTTGCCGTCGCCAGATCCGCGCGTTCACCCGCGCAGAGCCGCTTCCAAACCCAACGCTCCCCAAGCGTCCAGTCCTGCGTGTTGGCGGCGCGCTCGCACTCTCCCGTAGCCTTTGCGCGGCTTGGCTGCGTTGAAGCGAGAATGCAGATCAAACTCAGCAGTGCGACGAAGGCTGCTGCTCCGACGAAATCGCGACTTCGCATCCGTTTGACCTCCGATGAAGACGCTCGTGCTCGTTCATATCGCGCTATTTTTTTGCCCGGGCTGTGGATCGACCGCGCCGAATCAGGCAGGACTAATATGTCGAGCATTCATGTTGAAGCGGATGGTGCGCCGCATGTAGTCGTCAAATGTCCCGATGCGGGTGCGCCGCAAGTCCCTTGTCGCGCCACATCTCGGGACGCTGCAAAGCGCGGTGGATGGTCGGGCGGTTGCACTCGTACCGTCGCGCGCTCCTCCGATAGGGAAACGGCGGCGGGTTGCAGCGAGCGCGAAGGTGCCGCACCCTGCGATCGGCTCCGCGTGAGAAAGGGTCGCATGCGATGTGCTTGCGACCCTGGACGATTCAACCGGAGCGAAAGATCCGAACCCTCTTTCGTCCGCGACCGCGCGCGAAACACGGTCACTGGTCGTCAACTTTGGGCGCGCATGCATTACGCATCAAGCATGGGTCTCGAATGTACGAAGTCGAAAGCCCAGCGACAACCCCATGCCGCAGTCTGTCTAATGGAAACGACATGAACAAACCCGACAGCGCCAAGGCGGCCTTGGCACCGTCGGTTAGTGAGTACAACACAACCGTTCTCTTGGTAGACGATCAGCCGATTTTTGCTGACGTGATTCGCTATCTGCTGTCCAATCAGCCGGACATCGCCTTCCATTATTGCGCCGATGCCGTCGATGCGCTCAAGACCGCCGAACTGATCAAGCCAACGGTGATCTTGCAGGACTTAGTCATGCCGGACGTCGATGGCTTGACGCTCGTTCGCGCGTACCGCGCCAGCGTGGTGACCAAAGACGTTCCGATCATCGTCTTGTCCGCCGACGATAATCCCGTCGTGAAAGGCTCGGCGTTCGAAGCCGGCGCGAATGATTATGTCGTGAAGTTGCCGAGCGAGATCGAGTTGCTGGCTCGGCTGCGCTATCATTCGAGGGCACGCCTTAACCAAATTCAACGGGACGACGCGTATCTGGCGTTACAGCATAGCCAGCAGCAGCTCGTTGAAAAAGTCCTGGAACTAGAGCGCCTTAGCAGTGTCGACGGTCTCACCGGATTGAGCAACCGACGGTATTTCGATGAGTTCACGAACGTGCAGTGGCGGCAAGCGATTCGCGAACGTCAACCCTACGCGATCCTCATGGTAGACGTCGATTTTTTCAAAAGCTATAATGACACCTACGGCCACCTTGCGGGCGATATCGCGTTGAAAAAGGTAGCGCAGACGGTGAGAAGCTGCTGTGGACGTCCGACCGACCTTGTTGCGCGCTTTGGAGGCGAGGAATTTGTGGTCTGCCTTGGGTCACCGCTCGACGGTGCGAAGTTCGTCGCCCAAAGTATGTGCAACGCCGTACAAAGCGCCGCCATTCCACACACCGGCTCGTCCGTGGCGAACGCGGTGACCGTCAGCATCGGCTGCGCCTCGACGTGGCCGCAACGGGGCGCCTCACTCATTCCGCTCATTGAAGCCGCGGACGCCGCGCTTTACAATGCGAAACACCTTGGAAAGAATCGGGTGGTGGCCAAAGAAATCTGAAGAATCGCGCTAATGTTCGGACATACCGCCGCCGGCGCGCGTGGTGTTCGGCGGCTCGCCGGCCCGATCGCGGGCGATGCTCAGCAGCGCGTCGGCATCGGGATCGGCGGGGAAGAGCCGCTCGGCCGCGACACGCAAAATTCCGGCGATCGGAATCGACAGCAGCGCACCGAGAATTCCGAAGGCTTCGCTGCCGAGCAGCAGCGCGAGAAACACGACCAGCGGCGTGACCCCGACCGAGCGTGAGACGACCAGCGGCGTGAAAACGTTTTGCTGGACGACCAGGATAATCGCGAAGAGCACGCCGACCACGATGACCTTCACCAGCGCGACGGTGAAGAACGCGATGAGCACCACCGGAATGAGCGCAATCACCGGTCCGACGAGCGGGACGATGCTGACCACACCCGCGATGAGCCCGAGCAGAATCGCATACGGAACGCCGACGGCGAGCAGCACGATCGTGCCGGAGATCGCGACGCCCAGTGCGAGCAGCACCTGACCGCGCACGAAGCCGCCGATGACTTTATCGACGTCGTCCATGAACGAGATCGCCGCGACGCGGTAGCGGCGGGGCACGAGCCGGATGCCGAACCGTTGGATCGGCAGCAGATCGCCGAGGATGAGCAGCGTGAGCCCCAAAATTAAAAAGATATCGATGACCGCGGCACTCGCGCCGGTAACGATGCCCAGCGCGTTGGAACCGAATTTGCCGGCCATCTTCCCGACGACCGCGCCGGCTTTACCGGCATTCGCGGCTATTGCGGTGCGCGCCGACGCCGGCAGGCGGCTTAGCAGCGGCGAATCCGTCGGGTCCACGATTTGCCGCTGCGCGCTCGCGACGATCGCCGGAAAATTATGGCTGAGGTCTTCGACTTGCGCCGTGATCGCCGGCGTCAGCCAGGCTAGCGCGCTGATGACGACGGCACCCAGCAGCGCGTACACGATCACGCCGGCGAGCGGAACGGGGACGCGTCGGTTCGCTAGCCACTTGATCGGCGGATAAACGAAGTATGCGAAGAGGACCGCGAAGACGATCACGACGAGCGCGTTGTGCACGCGGTCGAAGACCGCGGCAATCATCCAGAGCAGTCCGCCGGCCGCCAGCGCCAGCGCCACGATCGCGAGCGCCCGCAGCAAACGGTGATCGGGCGCCGTCCAAGGCGACGCCGGGTGCGGCGATTGCTCCTCTGACAATCTCATCACTGCGCCTATTCCATACAGAAGTGACCGTTCTCTGGGCCGGCAGAACAAATTGCCGCTGGCGAATGCCTTTGCGAGGATTGTATGGAACCCGCGGCCACTCGGCGACGCTCGCACCGCGCGGACATTGACAGGCTCATAATTCTTCGCTACCATCCAGAGAACATCCAAGAGGATTCTATCCAGATGGTAACTGACCTTGCAAGACCGAGCGAGTCGGAGAAAATCACGATCAACCTGGGCTACGTCGACTTGGGACGGATCGACCTTTTGGTGCGCGAGGGCGTCTATTCAAATCGGACCGACTTGATTCGGACGGCGATCCGCAATCAGCTCGACCGGCACGCCGACGTGGTGAAGCAATCCGTTGGACGCCGGCGGCTCGATCTGGGATTGCGCGATTATAGTCGCCGCGAACTCGAGCAGCATCGCGCCGCCGGCGACGTGCTCCACATCGGCGTCGTCGGATTGATCCGGATCGCCGCCGATGTCACGCCCGAATTGGCGCGCGCGACCATCGGGTCGATCACCGTGCTGGGCGCACTGCAGGCGAGTTCGGATGTCAGATCCGCGCTCGCCGACCGTATAACTTGACATGCATCGCTGAACGCCGGGGATTCCGCCGGCGAAGCAGTAGGGCGCGCTCTACGCGCATCCTGCCCTTCCGGTATGTCTGTCAAGCTTCGTCTTCGCTCGTTGAACACGTCGATCAAAGTTGGCGGGCTATTTCTCTCTCCCGGCCTGAAGTCCGGGACTTTCGGCGGCATTTTTTGGTAACGTGCTGCCGCATGCTTCATCCGCAGAATTTTAGGTAAAGCATTTCATATGCCGTCGCCCGACTCGTACGACTCCAAACTTCGCGCCGCCGCCCGCAGCCTCGGATCGGTCGCGGCGCTGCTTGCGCGCGTGCTTCCACACGCGAGGCCCGCGCCGGAGCGCCGCGCGGAACCGCCGGGTGCGGTCCAAGCGGCGGCCCCAGCAGCGACGCCGCCGATCCGCCGGCCTGGTTTCAGCGAAGCGCCGGATTCGGCCAGCGCACGCCGGACCGGTGTGTTCGTCGCGAGCGCGTTCGCGAATCCGGCCGGGCGGCGACCGTATAAACTGTATGTCCCCGGCGGCTATCACGGACAACCGGTGCCGCTGATCGTCATGCTGCACGGCTGCACGCAAACGGTTGACGATTTCGCGGCGGGCACGCGCATGAATGCGTTCGCCGAAGAGCGGACGTTTCTCGTCGTCTATCCCGAGCAGACCAGCGCGGCCAACGCCGGCCGGTGTTGGAACTGGTTCAACGCCGGTGACCAGCGGCGGGGCGAGGGCGAGCCGTCGATCATCGCGGGGATCACGCGAACGATCATGCACGAGTATGCCGTCGATTCGCGGCGCGTGTACGCGGCGGGGATGTCGGCCGGTGCGGCCGAGGCGGCGATCTTGGCCGCGACCTATCCCGACCTGTATGCGGCGATCGGCGTCCACTCCGGATTGGCGTACGGCGCCGCGAAGAATTTGCCCTCGGCACTTTCCGCGATGCGCGGCGGCGCGGCCGGGACATCGGCGCCGCGGTCGCCCGGCGATTCGCAAACCGTGCCGGCGATCGTCTTTCACGGCGACCGCGACTCCACCGTCAATCCCGCCAACGGCGAGTATGTCGTTGCCCAAAGCGCGTACGCGAAATTGCCCGCCGACGTTCGTCGCGAACGCGCGCCGGGCGGCCGCGAATACAGCACCACGCGCTACCTCGATACCGAGGGCAAACCGATGCTCGAATACTGGCTCGTGCACGGCGCGGGCCACGCCTGGTCGGGCGGGAGCAACACCGGGACCTATACCGACCCGCAAGGTCCGGACGCCACGCGGGCGATGCTGCGCTTCTTCGCCGATCACGTGCACGCCGGCGTCGCGAACGTCAGCGCTTAGCGCCTTCGGCGGGCGAGTGAGGCGCGGATCAGCGTTCGGCGATGAGCGCGCGCACCGTGGCGTTCACGACGTCGTCCTGGCCCTCGCCGACCACGGTGCGCCGCAGCCCACCGCGGCGGTCGAAGATGTACTGTGTCGGCCAATACTCGTTGTCGAGCGCTTTCCATACGGCGAAGCTGTTGTCGAGCGCGACCGGCCAGACCACGCCTTGCCGTGCCAGCTCGCGCACCACATTCGCGCGTTCGCGCTCCGCGGGCGTTTCGGGCGCGTGGACGCCGATGATCGTGAGATCGCCAGCCGGAACGCTGGCGTGCAAATGCTGCAGGTTGGGCAGCACGTGCTTGCAGTTGATGCAATCGAACGTGAACACGTCGACGATGACGACTTTGCCCGCGACGTCGGCCGCGCCGACGCGGCCGTTGAGCCAATCAGGCGCGGCGAGGACCGGGGCGAGCCGGTCCGTTTGCGCGCGCGCGCCCGCGGCGACGGCGAACGGTGCGCTCAGCGCGAGGAACACGGCGGCGATACGTTTCATTGGCGGTCGAGCTCCGTGGTGGGCACGATGAAGTGGCGGCCGTCGAGCCGCACGGCGCCGCTGCGCACGAGCAGCGAGAGTTCGAGCGAAACGGTTTCGCGCGTACTGCCGATGAGCGTCGCGAGATCGGCGTGCGTCAAGCGCGTTTCAATGCGCACGCCGCCGTCGACGGGGGCACCGTGCTCCGCGGCAAGTCGTCGGAAGAGGTGCATGAGCCGGTCGCTGACGCGCGCATACGCGATGTCTTCCATCTGCGCGGCGGCGTCGGCCAACCGTTCCTGCAAAATTTTCGCGACATTGAGCGCGAGTAGCGGCTCGGATTGGATGAGCCGGAAGAGATCTTCGGCGCGAACGGTGCACAGCAGCACGCTATCGATGGCAATCGCGACCGTCGCGCGCTCGCCGGTACCAAAGAGCGACTCTTCCCCGAACATATCGCCTGGTCCGAGCACGGCAACGGTGACCTCTTTGGCCTCGGCCGTCACCCGCGCGATGCGCACGGCGCCGCGCTTGAGAAAGTAGACCGTGCGCGACGGATCGCCCTGATCGAAGATCAGCGTGCGTCGCGGATAGCCGACGAGCGTGAAGATGTGGGCGCTCTTGTCGATGCCGCCGTCGACGGCGTTGGCGAAGAACCGGTTGCGCGTGAGGTACCAGACCTTGTTGGTATCGGTCTCTTCGTCGTACGGCGCGAACGCGGGGTTCATGCCCCCAAGCCTACCACGCGGCACGCGTCGCGGGGTGTAAGCCGCCTTACCGCCGGGTTCCCGCTACGCGGTGTGGAAGGCGAAGCCCGATGCAGAACTCGACTCGCTTGGCCGTGCGGTGCGGACGCTTGTATGACGGAACCGGCGCTGCGCCGCGCACGAACGTCACTGTCGTCATCGCCGGCGGAGCGATCGAGTCGGTCGTCGCGAACGATGCTTCGGTCGCAGCGGAGCGCACGCTTGAAGCGGCCGCCGTCACGCCCGGTCTGATCAATGCGCACGTCCACCTCGAATTCAGCGGCGAGCCGGACCTGGGCGTGGTCGTCCTCGCGTCGCCGGGGATCAAAACGCTGACCGCCGCCGCGAACGCGCGCCGTTCGCTCGAAGCCGGGGTGACGACGGTCCGCGACTTGGGCGGCACGGGCAGCAACGCGATCGAAGTGCGCGACGCCATCGCGGCCGGCAACTTGCCCGGCCCCACGATCGTGCCGGCCGGCCGCGCGTTGTGCATGACCGGCGGCCACGGCCACTTTATCGGCGGACGCGAGACCGACGGGCCGTGGGAGGCGCGAAAGGCGGTGCGCGAGCAGCTCAAGGCGGGCGCCGAATGCATCAAGCTCATCGCGACCGGCGGCGTGCTGACCAAAGGCGCGGTTCCCGGTCAGGATCAGCTCAGCGAAGAGGAGATGCACGCCGCGATCGTCGAGGCACGCACCCACGGCATGCGCGTCGCCGCCCACGCGATCGGCACCAGCGGAATTAAAAACGCGCTGCGAGCGGGCGTTGATTCGATCGAGCACGGCCACCTCCTCGACGACGAAGCCATCGATCTCTTTCGGGCCAACGACGCGTTTCTGGTTCCGACGCTTGCCGCGGTGAGCTGCATCTACGAGCACGCGACGGAAGGCAGGCAGCCCGACTTCGTCGTGCGCAAAGCGACGGCGCTCTACGAGTCAGCCCGCGTCAACATCGCGCACGCCTATCGTTCGGGCGTCGCGATCGCCGGCGGTTCGGACGCCGGCACGCCGTACAACTACCATGCGAACTACGCCTACGAAGTCGAATTGATGCACACGTTGATCGGCATGTCGCCGGGCGAGGCGCTGCGCGCGGCGACGCAAACCGCGGCGCGGCTCTTGGGTGTCTCCTCGGGAGTCATCGAGACCGGGCGCCCCGCCGATCTGCTGCTGCTCGACGGCGACCTCGAAACCGAAACGCTCGCATTGCGGTCGCCGCGCATCGTCATCAAGGCCGGTGCGATCGCCGCTTCGCACGGAAACGGCTAGCGGCGCGTTGCGCGGGTTGCGGCTGGCGGTGCTCGGGCCGATCTCGTGGCCGACGCCGCCGCCGGGGTACGGGCCGTGGGAACAGATCGCGGCCAATATCGCGACGGGAATGCGCGCGCGCGGCTTGGACGTCACGCTGTTCGCAAGCGGTAATTCTACGGCTGCAGTCACGCTCTCGTCGGTCGTCCCGGTGGGACTCGAAGAAGACCGCGGCCTTAACGCCGATGTCTACAGCGCGCTGCATATCGGCAAGCTCTTCGAGCGTGCCGGCGATTTCGATCTCATCCACAATAACTTCGACTGGAAACCGCTCACGTACGCGCTCGCAACCACCGCGCCGCCGATGCTCACCACGATCCACGGCTTCAGCGCGCCGCCGATTCTCGCGGCGTATTATGCCGCGGCCGCGCGCAGCTTCTACTGTTCGATCAGCAACGCCGACCGCGATCCCGGCTTAGCGTACCTCGCGACGACATACAACGGCATCGACCCCGCGGAGTGGACGTTTCGCGCGCGACCGGGCGAAGATCTGGTGTTCCTCGCCCGCTTCCATCCCGAAAAGGGCGCCCATCTCGCGATTGCGATTGCCAAGCAGGCCGGTGTGCGCCTGAAGATGGCCGCCATCCGGCAAGACGATGCGTACTTCAAGGAACTCGTCGAACCGCACATCGACGGCGATCAAATTCAATTTCTCGGACACGTCAAAGGCAAAGCGCGCGACGAACTCCTCGGCACCGCGCTCGCGCTTGTCCACATGACGACGCGGCCCGAACGCTTCGGCCTCACGCTCATCGAAGCGATGGCCTGCGGAACACCGGTTCTCGGTGCGAATATGGGCTCGATCCCGGAGATTGTCATCGACGGCATCACGGGATTCTTGTGCGACGACGTCGCTACCGCGGCCGCCCGCGTTCCCGACCTCGCCGCGCTTGATCGCGCAGCCTGCCGCCGCCACGTCGAAACGACGTTCTCGACCGAACGCATGATCGATCGCTACTGCGACGCCTACGCCCAAGCGCTGCGCCTCAAGCTCCCCGCTGCGCCGACAGCCGACCAGCAACGCTGGCGAGATCACGACTGGTGGGATCGGCCGATGGCCTTTACCGATATTCCACCGAAGCCCGCGCAGCGCTAACGCGATCGGCTCGATGCTCGCGCGTATTTGCGGCCGTTGCCGAACCCCGTCCGTGACTTGCGCCCCTAATCTGATAGTGGTCAAGCCACGAACGATACGATCGGGGAAACGGCCAACTGCGCCAAGACGCGCGGTCAAACTCGACTCAATCTACGGCACAGATCGATGCGGGAGTGCGGCACGAAATCCGACGCTCCGCACCGGCCTTGCCTACGAGTCTCGCGATTCGCGCTTCGTCGGAATCAAAGCTTCGTACTTATAATCCGTGCACGCCCAGATTAGTGCGAGTGCCCAACCCAAGAGAGTCCAGCCTAGGACGAGGGTAAGGACGGTAATGGCGATGACGTTGGGATGTCTGCGGCGCACGGCGACGATGATCGGCAAGAGTCCAACGATGAGGCCGATCACGATGAGGATCGAAAGCGCAGCGCCGCTCCAAGCGGCGATCGCGCCGAGTCCAGATGGATCCATAGTCTATCTTAATCCCCCGATGGTTGCAGATTTTGTAGAGCAGTGCTTCCGTTACTTAGCGAAACGAGTTCGATCGCGGAGACCCTCATCGTCCGCTCGTCTTGGGATCGATTTCGGTGCTGCGCCTTTCTACAGAGCAGATCGCCGGTAGAGGCCGCCGACACCGTGAGCATAGGGCAGTGGCGTCGCGCCGACCACCCGCATTCCGTAGAATTAGCCCGGACATTTGCTCGAAGATACGCTTCCAGCGTCGAATCGGGTCCGTGGACGCTTCGTGGCGGCGGCGCTCCGATCGCGCGGGCCGGTTAGATCGTCGCTTTTGGTTCATGAGTTCGTCGGGGGCGGTCGTTCCAAATGACCCAGGCACCCAGCGTCCAATCCTCGATCCGGACGCTGCTGCGGGAGCTGGACAGCGGCGCGCGCACTGCCGCGATGATCTTGATGGCCGGCGTCATCGCCGTGACGATTCTGATCTCGATCGTGTTTTGGCGGCAGCGCCCGCCGCTTCCGGGCCATCGCCTCTTCGGCCGCGACGCCGGAAATTACAGCCTGCCGGGCAGCGGATCCGACCTGCCGCGGTAACGGACGCAGATAGGCAGCGCGTGAACGCCGGAACCAGCGAAAACGGCTCCGAGCGTCCGCGACGACCGAACCGCTCGCGAAATGCAGCCGGCGCGTTAGCGTTAGCAGATCGAGGTTGACGATTCCGCATGCGCTTCGATCAGCGCGCGCAGCTTCGACTTCTCCACTTTGCCCAGGGCGTTGCGCGGCAGTGCTTCGATCACGCTCGTGTGCTTGGGAACTTTGAAGCTGGCCAGGCGCGTGCGCAGCCACGCGTCGAGCTTGGCCGCGTCGAACGGGACGCCGGGCTCGGCCTCGATGAAAGCAACCACGTTTTCGCCGCGCGCGGGGTCCGGCGCGCCGACGACGGCGCTCGCGCGAACGCCCGGAAAGCGGTCGATTTCGCTCTCGACCTCCAGCGGATACACGTTGAAACCGCCCGAGATGATCAGCTCTTTTAGCCGGCCGACGATCCGGTAGACCTGCTGCTGCGCGTCGTACGTCGCGAGATCGCCGCTGCGGTACCAGCGCGTGGCATCGCCGTCGACCACAAAAGCAGCGGCCGTCGCGCCGGGGTTGCGCCAGTACCCGCTAAACACGTTGGGACCGCTGACCAACAGCTCGCCGACGCCGCCCGATTCGACCGCTTCACCGTCCGTGGCGCTGGCGACCCGCACGCGAACGCCGGGAAACGGAACGCCGACACTGCCGGCAACGCGCGGACCGCCGAACCGGTTGGTCAGCGCGAAGCCGAACTCGGTCGCGCCGTAGCGTTCGAGAATGGTGATCCCGTACCGCGCGGCGAAGCGTTCGAACACCTCGGTGCTCAGGGCGGCGGAACCCGAAACGCACACCCGCAACGTCGGAAAGTCGACCGGGTCGGGGAGTTCGAGCAGCCGCACGTACATCGTCGGCACGCCGAAGAACATCGTCACGCCGGGCTGCTGCAGCGTCACGAGCATCGCCTTCGCCTCGAACCGTTTGTGGATCAGCAGACGTCCGCCGGCCGTGAGCGTGCCGTTGAGCGCCGAACACAAACCATGGACGTGAAAGAGCGGCAGCGCGATCGCGAGCGTGTCGCGCGCGGTCCAGCGCCAGGCGGTGACTAGCTGTGTCGCGATCACCGCCAGGTTGGCGTGCGTGAGCACGGCGCCCTTGCTGCGGCCGGTCGTCCCGCTGGTGTAGACGATGAGCGCGGGGGCTTCGGGTTCGGGCCGCCGTAAGGGTTGCGCGCCGGCCGTCGACGCATCGCGCGCCCAGGCTTCGACGTCCTCGGCCGCAACGATCGGTGGCGCGTCAAGACCGTCGAGGTGGATGGCTGTTTCCGCGCTCGCGAGGACGAGCGACACATCGGCGTCGGTGAGCACGTGGGTGAGATCCGACGACCGGTACAGCACGTTGGCCGGCACGGCGATGGCACCGATGCGCAACGCGGCAAGGTAAACGTAAACGAACGCGAGCCGGTTTTCGCAGAACAGCGCAATGCGGTCGCCGGCGCGCAGACCCCGCTCGATCAAGCCCTGCGCGACCCGCATCGTCCCGGCGGCGAGATCGTCGTAAGACACGTCGTTGACGGCGAGCGTGCTGCCGCATTCGGCGCGCGCAGCATCGAACAGATCGAGCAGCGTCATGCGCGACTAACCGCGCGATTGTCGATCCAATGCAGTTTGCGCCGGCCCAGCTCCGCTTTGCGCAGCGCGTCGTCGGCGTCGCTGCCGAGCACCGTGAAGTGCCCCATTTTGCGCCGCAGCGCGGCGTGCGCTTTACCGTACATGTGCAGCGACACATCCGGGTCGCGCAGCAGTTCGTTGACGCCGCCGAGCTGATCGCCGCTGCCGCCGCCCAGGATGTTGACCATCACGACGGCCGGAACGAGCATGCGCGGGGGAACCAGCGGTAAGTCGCAGATCGCGCGCACGTGCATTTCGTACTGCGAGATCGTCGCCGCGTCGAGCGAGTAGTGGCCGGTGTTGTGCACGCGCGGAGCGATTTCATTGACCAGCAGGTGTTCCCCGGCCAGGAAGAACTCGATCGCGAAGGCACCGACGATGTCGAGTCCGGCCGCGATCGTTTCGGCCGCGCGCCGGACTTCATCGGCAATCGCCGGCGCGATGCGCGCCGGCACGATCGTCGTCGCGAGCACTCCGCCATCGTGTTCGTTCTCGGCGACCGGATAGGTGACGACCTCGCCCGCGGCGTTGCGCGCGCAGATGATCGAAAGCTCCTTGTCGAACGGCGAGAACGCCTCGTAAATGAGCGGCCGGCCTTTGGCGGCGCCGAAGGCCGCATCCGCGTCGGCCGCGCCGCGGATCAGCCACTGCCCCTTGCCGTCGTATCCGCCCATCGTGGTTTTGAGGACGCCCGGCAGGCTTATTTCCGCGATCGCGTCGCCCAAGTCGCCGTGCGTGCCGACCGCCGCGTAGTCGACGGTCGCGATGCCGCACTCGCGCACGAATTGTTTTTCGAGCAGCCGCTCTTGCGTGATGCGCAAAACGCCGCCGCTGGGCCGCACCAGCCGGCGATCCGCTTCGAGCGCTTCGATCGCCGCGAGCGGAATATTTTCGAATTCGTACGTGACGACGTCGGTGCGGGCGCCGAGCTCGCCGATGAAGCGCAAATCGGCGTACGCCGCGACGATCTGCTCGTCGGCGATTTGACCGGCCGGTGAATTCGTGAGCGGCTCGAGCACGACGACGCGGTAGCCCATGCGTTTGGCTTCGAGCGTGAGCATGCGCCCGAGTTGGCCGCCGCCCAGAATACCGATCGCCGACGTCATACGACCGTTGCCTCGACGGCGCTTGCGATGCGCGCCGACCGGTCGTCGAGTTTGCGCGCGAGGTCCGCGTCGCCCAGCGCCAAGATGCGCACCGCGTACAGCGCCGCGTTGGCCGCGTTGCCGATCGCCATCGTCGCGACCGGCACGCCGGCGGGCATCTGCACGATCGACAGCAGCGAATCGAGGCCGTGCAGCGCGCGCGACTCGACGGGAACGCCGATCACCGGCACCCGCGTTTTGGCCGCCACCATGCCCGGCAGATGCGCCGCGCCGCCGGCGCCCGCGATGATCACCCGCAGGCCACGTCCGGCCGCCGCTTCGGCGTAGCGAAACATGAGATCCGGCGTGCGGTGCGCCGACACCACCTTGAGCTCGAACGGAACGTCGAATTCGCCCAGGGTCAGCGCCGCGGCGCGCATGGTGTCCAAATCCGAAGCTGAGCCCATGATGATCCCGACGGCGGGTGCGCGTTCCATCCCGGCGGCGCTTCGGCTCACCGGAAGAGCCGACCTCGGCTGCGAAGGGCATCGACCGAAATGCGTTTTAGTCTCGGCATCAATTACTGGCCGCGCCGCAGCGCGATGGCGATGTGGCACTCCTTCGACCTGCACGAGATTGCGGATGACTTCGCGCACATCGCCGCGCTCGGATTCGATACGGTGCGCTTCTTCCTGCGCTGGTTCGATTTTCAGCCCGCGCCGGGGCGCATGGATCGGCGGATGCTCGGTCGCCTCGAAGCGGTGCTCGAAGCGCTGAGCGCGACCGGTCTGCGCGCGATGCCGACCTTCTTTGCCGGGCACATGAGCGGCGTGAACTGGCTGCCTAGCTGGACACTCGACCGGTCCACGGGTAGCGGCCGGTTCCGCACGCTGACCGAGGACGGCGAAGCACCGTTCGGGATCGGCGATTTTTATGCCGGCGCGTTGCTCGAGGCGCAACTCTACCACGTGCGCGAAGTCGGCACGGCCCTGCGCGGCCATCCCGCGATCATGGCTTGGGACCTGGGCAACGAATTCAGCAATCTGCGCGAACCCGCATCGGTCAACGACGGCCGCGAGTGGAGCAAGCGGCTAACGCACGAGGTGCAGCGGGTGTCCGGACATCCGGTGACGGCCGGCATTCACGGCGAAGATCTCACCCGCGACCGCAACATCCGGCCGTCGTGGATCAGCGAGCCGTGGGCCTTCGCGACGATGCACGGCTACTCGGTGTACAGCGATTTCGCGCGCAGCCGCACCGACGCCGACGTCGTTCCGTTTTTGGCCCAGCTCACCGCGGCGTTCACCCAAAAACCCGTGCTCTTCAGCGAATTCGGCAACCCGACGTGTCCGCCGGGGAAGATCTCCCCGTTCGAGCGCGTGCCGTTGCCCGATGAGCCACCGCTGCCGGTCATTCCGCCCGACGATCCGCTGCGCGCGACATACGCCTGTTTAAACGAACGTGAGATGGCGGCCTACGCGCTCGCGGTGCTCGAGCGGTTGCACGCCGACGGACGGCTGGGCGCGTATTGGTGGTGCTGGGCCGACTACGCCGACGCGCTGCGCGCGACGCCGCCGTTCGATCGCGCGCCGCACGAGATGTCGTTCGGCATCGTGCGCAGCGACGGCAGCGAAAAGCCCGTCGCGACGGCGCTGGCGGAGTTCGCGCGCGAGGCGCGCAGCATCGTCGACGCGCACGACCCCGAAATTTTTGAGCCGGCGTACTATGCCGATCTGCCGCAGAGCACGCACGAAGCGTACGAACACTTTTTGAAGGACCGCGCTTGAAAACGATCGTTATTACCGGCGCGTCGTCGGGGATCGGGCGCGCGCTGGCGGTTCGCGCCGCACGGGCCGGCTACGCCGTGTACGGCGTCGGCCGCGACCGCGACGCGCTCGAAACATTGCGCGCGAAGATCGCCGGCGAAAACGGTTTTGTCGCCGTCGAAGCCCTCGACATCGCGCAGCCGGCGAACGCGCGCGGTTTGGTGGCGCGCGTCCTGGCGCGATTCGGTTCGATCGACGTGCTCGTCAACAACGCCGGCTTCGTGTCCGTTGGTGCGTTGCACGCGCAGAGCGATGCCGAATTGCAACGGCAATTCGGAACGCATGTTATCGGTCCGATCGCGCTCGTGCGCGAAGCGCTCGCGGCGCTGCGCGCGGCGCGCGGACATGTCTACATGCTCGGTTCCGGCGTCGCGCGCGTTGCCGTCGGCGAACTGGGCGCGTATCCGCCGGCCAAAGCAGCGGTGCGTTCGGCGACGGCCATTCTCCGGCGCGAACTGCGGCCGCTCGGGGTCAGCGTCACCTATGTCGATCCCGGCGCGGTCGACACGCCCTTTATGAAACGCGCCGGAATGCCGGGTGCGCCCGCGTCGATCCTCGCTTCGCCCGAAGCGGTCGCGCGCAAACTCTTGGTTTCGGTCGGCGACCCGCCGCGCGAACTCAACGTGGTCGGCTGGCAGACCGCCGCCGTCGCGCTGGCCGAGCGCTTTCCGCGGCTCACCGACACGCTGCTCGAGCGCGCGCCTGGCCTGATCGGCGGCGAGGCCACGCGCAGCGGGCCCGACCGCGCCTGGATGTATGCGCGTTTGACCGAAGCGGGCTCGCCGGTTCGCGGTTGGATCGACAGCACGGTGTCGACACCCGGAGCCGGGGATTCGCCGGCCGCCGCGGAAAGCGCCGGACCCTCCGGTGAGGTCGACCGTGACGGCGGGCAGGCCGTTGACGCGGACGCCGAGGTCTCATTCGAGACGGCGCTCGAGCCGCATCGGCGGCGGATGGAAAAGCTCAGCCTGCGCGAGTCCTTCGTGCGTGACTTGCTCGTTGCCGACGCGGTGCTCGATCTGGGAGAGATCGCGCTGCGCTGGGCGGGCATGCCCAACAAAAATGAACGCGCCATCACCGAAGAGGTGCTCGAAGCGCTCGCCGACGCCCATTTTCTCGAACGCACGCCGGGCCACACGTATCGCGTCGTGCGCGTCCCCGCTTGATTCGAGGCGCCGTTTGCCGCGGCGCCGTTTGCCGCGGCGCCGATGACGCGGCACGATGAACGAGATCGAGCATCAGGTCACCGCGCTCGTCGCGCTGCTCGCGGTCGCCGTCGTCGTCAGCGTCGTCGCGGATCGAATCGGCATCCCCTATGTCGTCGCGCTGCTGATCGTCGCGGCGCCGATCGACATCCCGTCGTCCGAGGCGTTCGCACCCGCGCTGCTGTTCGTCTTTCTGCCGGCGCTTGTTTTCGAGGCAGCGTGGAACGTCCGCGCCGACGCGCTCAAACGCCGCTGGCTGCCGGTGGCGGTACTGGCGATTCCGGGCGTACTGATCACCGCGGGATTCGTCGGCGCCGGACTCGCGCTGACTGGACAGATGCCGTTCATTCCCGCCTTGCTATTGGGTGCGATTCTGGCCGCGACCGATCCGATCGCGGTGTTGGCGGTTTTCAAGCGGCTGAGCGTGCCGACCGATCTCGCGACCATCGTCGAGGGCGAGTCGTTGCTCAACGACGGCGCCGCGATCGTGCTCTACGGCGTGGTCATCGGAATCCTCACCGGACACGGTGGGCCGCCGACGCCGCTCGAAATCGCATGGACGGCGCTTTCGACCTCGCTCGGCGGCGCGGCGATCGGCTTCGTGGTGGCGGCGCTCGTTGCACTGCTGCTGCGCGACAACGACGGATCGCAGCTGCAAGTTGCCGGTACGATCGTTGCAGCGTTCGGCGCCTATTTGGCGGCCGAGCACTTCCACCTTTCGGGTATCTTCGCGGCCGTCGTCGTCGGCATCTCGATGCGCGCGTTTCCGCGTTTCCCGTCGCTCGTTGGGACCGTCGACGTCAACGCGTTTTGGAGCGCGATCGCCTTTCTTGCCAACGTCCTCGTGTTCGTGCTGATGGGATTTCGCATCGAGTTCCGGCAAATCATCGCCGAACCGCGCCTGGTGCTGCTCACCCTGGCCTTCATCACGTTCGCCCGGATCACGGTTGCCTATGTCGTGCTGCCGCTCGCGAGCCGCGGCGTCCCGCCCGCCTGGCGGTCGGTCATCGCGCTATCGGGAATGCGCGGCGCTCTGTCGGTGGCACTGGTCATCGGTTTGCCTGCGAACGTTCCGTTCCGCGAACAACTCGTCGACGCGGTCTACGGAACGGTGCTCATCACGCTCGTCGCCCAGGGTCTCGCGATCGGCCCGGTGATTTCGCGACTGCGACTCGCGCCGGCGGACTAAGTGGATCGACTTCGTCGATCCTTCGCGTTTGCGGCTGCGCCGCAAGCCGCCCGTCGCCGCGTGTCGGGTAAAACCGACACGCTCCTGCTCTCCCCCTACGCGCCGAAGACCGGATCGACATACCGGAAACCGGCTGGGACAATGAGCCGTCCAGACCGAAATGCAGGCTGCGGGAGGCGCAAGCATGGATCAGCCGTTTCCGGAACACATCAGCCTGAGCGATTTCCTGGCTTGGGAACAAACGCAGCAATCGCGCTACGAGTGGGTCGACGGAACCGTCATCCAACTCGGCGGAGTTAGCGACGAGCACGCGGCCATCAGCGCGAATCTCACCGCGATCATCCGGCCCGCCCTGGCGGACGGCCCCTGCTTCGTGCGCGGAACCGATCGTAAACTCGTGCCGAAGGACGCGCACGGCAATTGCTTAGGCTCGTTCTACAGCGACCTCTTCGTATCGTGTAGTCCCCATGACCGCAAAGGACCGGCAGCCCATTTCCCGATCCTCGTCATCGAGATCTTATCGGACCACGGCGGCGGCGAATTTACGAAGAAACGCGATGCGTACATGGCGTCGGCACGGACCAAGGATTACGCGATCATCGACTCGACCCGGCAGTATGCAATCTGCTATTCGTGGACGCAAGATCGGCGCTTCGCCGTCCGAGAATATTATCACGGCCCGCTCGTTCTGAGTTCGCTCGATATGGCCGTTGCCTTTAGCGACATCTACGCCGGGACAGGCGTGCCGTTCGTCCTTCATCCGGTACACGGGGACGACGAAAGCCCATTGCAGACATGAGGGCCGCCCGGCGGAGTTGAGCCACGAAAGAACACAGCGATGCTTGACCCCAGACATAACCCGTTCATCGAGCAAGTGAAAGCCGACCTTGCTGAAGGGCAGGCCGTACTCGCCAACTTCGAGGCTGATGCGCAGCAACGCCTGACCGAGCGCGATAATCAGTCGATTTGACTGATGTCAACTTCTCGCCGCGCGCAGAAGCCGACATTCGGCTCATCGCGGAGCGGCTCGCAGAAGAGAGCGAACTCAAATCCAGCATCTTTCGCTCACGCCTCGCGGATGCGGTCCGGTCCCTGTCAATCGTCCCGGAGCGCGGTCGCAAGCGCTACGATCTGAGTCTTGAGTCGGTCATGTATCCAGTCGGGATCCGTGCTGCCCGTGTGCACTAGCACTCACTAGCGCCAGATTTGCCCAAAAGTTCCGAGCCGGCGATCTCGACGGCAACGCGTCAAGCCCAGACGGGGCTTACCAGTAGGCGACGTCGCGTTGCTGCGTGTCTTTGAATTTCCCGAAGGTTGCGGGGTCGGCGGACATCTCGTTGTGCAGATCGTCGATGCGCTGCTGATCGAGCGGATGCGAACGTGTCCAGGCGACTTGGCCCGCTCCATATGTCGCGGTCATCGTTTGGAAGAACCAGATCATGCCGTACGGATTGAACGTATTGGTGGCGGCGACGATGCGCGCGCCCTCTTCGTCGGCCTGCGCTTCGATGTGACGCTGCAGGTTGGCGTCGACGCGGTCGCCGGCGTTTTGCATCCCGTACTGCGCGGCAGCGCCACCCAGCGGGCCGCCGAAGACCTGCGCGAGAATCGAACCGACCGTCGCGACGGTGTTCATTTTGTTCGCGGCCGCCATGTGCTTGGCGACGTGGTGCAGGACCATGTGACCGGACTCATGCGCCAAAACGCCGGCGAGTTCGTCGCGGTTTTTGGCCAGCTTGAGCAGCGGCTCGTTGACGTAGATATTCCCGCCGGGAACCGAAAACGCATTGGCCGAGTCGCCGCGAACGATATAAAACCGAATCGGATATTCGTAGCGCGGACGGACGGTTTCGGCGATCACCGAACCGACCTCGTTGAGATGCTCGTAATAGACCGAGTCGAAGAGCAGGTCGCCGCTCTCACGCAATTGCGCAAAATATTGGCGCCCAATATCGGCTTCGTCGAGCGCCAGCGCCGCCGCGATATGGGCGAGTTGGCTGACCCCGACCATCGCGACGAGACTCTTGACGAACGCGCTGCGTTGCATGTTGCGTTGCCATCCTCCGCACGGAGTACCTGTGTTCTCTCGAACGAAAATCTGGCTCAAGAGTTGCGCTGCGGTCGCCCTCGCCCTGCTCGCCGTGGTCCCGCTGCGCGCGGCGGCCGCGAGCGAACCGACCCGCGTCAGCGTCCCGCTGGGGCTGATCGCCGGGATGACCGCCGCCGGGCCGGCCGATAGCCGGACGCTCCTGCGCATCGCGATCGAGTACCAGCCCAAGGCCGATCTCGAGGGCCTGGCGGCCGCGATGACCGATCCGGCGGCGCCCGCGCACCGCCGGCCGATGAGCGCCGACGCGTTCGCCGCCCGCTTCGGGCGCGACGGCCGCGACGGCGACGCGCTCGCCGCGTTTCTGCGCGCCAACGGGGCCAGCGACATCTATATCTCGCGCGACCGCCTCGTCGGCGGCGGCATCATGGATGTCGGGCATGCCCAGCGCGCCTTCTCCGTGCACTTCGAGCGTTACACCGCCGGCGAGCGGACCGCGGTCGCCCCGAGCGGCCCGCTCATCGTTCCGCTGCCGCAGATTCGAGCGGTGCACGGCCTGGTCGCCGCCAACACACCGCGCCTCGCCGACGCGCCGTCCTTCACCCTGTTTCGGGGCGATTGGTACACGCCGGTCAAGCTGCGCGAGGCCTACCAGGCGATTCCCAACGGCGGCGGCAACGAGCGGATCTCGATCATCGAAGATGCCTCGGACCGCTTCGATCTGCGCGACGTCGCGCCGTTTCTGAGCAACGAGGGTGCGCCGCCGGGCGCGACCGCCGAACGCGTCGTCGAGCGCAGCTTCGCCTTCAAGGCACCGGCTTCGCAGTGCGGGCGCGACGACCGCGGCCAAGAGCCGGCCCTCGACGCCGACGCCGCGCTGACGATGGCGCCGCTGGCGACGATCGTGCTCGACTACGAAGACGTTTGCTCCGCGGGCAACGACGGGACGCTTGCGCTCGAGCGCGCGCTCGATGACCGCGACGCACCGACGGTCCTCGTTTTTCCTTTCACGCTCGGTCCGGCGCTCGGAGCGGTCGCGGGCCTCTACGGGAAGCCGCCGATCCCGATGCTCGAGGCGATCGTCCGCGGCATTCCGCTCATCGTGCCGGCCGGCGACGACGGAGCCTACGGCTACCGCGTGCCCGGCATCGAAACGCCCGCCGTGGCGTACCCGTGCGTTTCGACGTACGTCATCTGCGCGGGCGGCACGCAAGTCGGCGACCGCGACGGCGCCTGGGACGATGCGCCGTGGAACGACGGCGAACACGCGACGGGCGGCGGTCTATCGCTCGAACCGCGGCCCGCCTGGCAGGACGCGGCCGGCGCCTTCGAGTTCTCGCCCCAATTCATCAAGACCCGGATGGTGCCCGACGTCTCGGCCGACGCCGCCGGCCATTTGCGGATCTACTGGCACGGCTATGGCCTCGGGGGCGTCGGCGGCACGAGTGAGAGCGCCGCGATCGTCGGCGGCCAGCTCGCCGCGATCGACTCGTTCGTGCCCCCGGCGCGGCGGCTCACGATCGCGGGCGATCTGTACGCCTTGGCCAAAGCGGCGCCCACGGCGTTCCGCGACGTGCAGCGCGAGAATGATCGCGGCTACACCGACAACACGCTGCGTCCGCAGCGCGCGCCGCTCCCGCCCGACTTCCGCGGCCAGATCCCGCCGCTGCCCAAACCCGTGTATGGGTGCGCCGCGATCGAACCGCACGGCTGCAGCGCGCGGGTCGGCTACGACGCGGTTTCGGGGCTCGGCGTTCTCATGGAGAAACCCGCCGCCGACGCACTGCGCTGACGCCGATTGAGGCGAAGAAGATCAGCGTTGCGAGGAGCACGATCGTCGCGCCGCTGGCCGAGCGCAATTCGTACGAGAGATACAATCCGCCGACCGAGGAGATGATGCCGAACACCCCCGAGAGCAGCAGCATCGGCACGAAGCGGCGCGTGAGCTGTGCCGCCGCCGCGGCCGGCGTCACGAGCAGCGCCGCGACGAGGATGATGCCGACGGACTGCAGCGAGACGATGATCGTTAGTGACAGCAGCACGAGCAACACGTCGTCGACGAACGTGGCGTGAATGCCGCTGGCCTGCGCGACCGTCGGATCGAAGGACGTGTAGAGCAGCGGCCGGTAGAGCGACGCGACCACGAACGCGACGAGCAGCGCGAGCACGACGATCACGATCAGATCGCCGCGCGACACGCCCAAGATGTCGCCGAACAAGTAGCTTTGCAGATCGACCGTCGAACGCGCCGAGCGGCTCATGACAAAAATGCCGAGTGCGAACGCGCCGGTGAACAGCACGCCGATCGACGTATCGAGCGAAACTTTCGCGCGCCGGTGCACGAAGCCGATGCTCAGCGCGGTGACGACCGCAACGACGCCCGCGCCGAACGCGTAGTTCAACCCGCGCAGATAGGCGATCGCGATGCCGGCGAACGAAGCGTGCGCGAGACCGTCGCCGATGAACGCCAACTTGCGCAGCACGACGTACGTGCCCATCATCGAACACAACAGACCGACGACCAGCGCGGCGACAAAAGCGCGCTGCATGAACTCGAAGGCGAACGGTGCGAGAATTCCGCTCACTCCGGGCCGCGATCGGCGCGCAGATGGCCGTGAACGTGGGTATGCTCGCGGATCGCGCTGTACGTGCCGCCTTCGAGCACCGTGGCCGGATCGCCGTCGGCCAGCACGCGCCGGTCGACGACGATGAGCCGGTCGAACCATTCCGGCGCACGGTCAAGATCGTGCGTCGTCATGAGCACGGGCAGGCCGTTTTTGACCAACGATCGGATGAGGTGCATGAGCGCGTCTTCGGTGGCGGCATCGACGCCCGTCGTCGGTTCGTCGAGCAGCAGCAGCTTGGGTTCTTGCGCGATCGCGCGGGCGACGAACGCGCGCTGCTGCTGACCGCCGGAGAGCTGCGAGATGTGCCGCTGCGCGAGCGCGGTGAGGTCGAGCGCCGCGAGGGCCCGGTCGACCGCCGCGCGATCTTCAGCGCCGAAGCGCGCGAACGGGCCCAGGCGCGGATAGCGTCCCATCGCGACGACGTCGCGCACGTTGGCGGGAAATTGCCAGTCGACGTCTTCGATCTGCGGCACGTAGCCGATCGTCCCCGGCGGCAGGTCGCGCGGCGAACGTCCGAAGACGGTGACCGTACCCGCGGCCGGCAGAACCAGCCCGGCGATGGCTTTGAGCAGCGTGGATTTACCAGAACCGTTGGGGCCGACGATACCCAGCGCGATCCCGCTGGTGAGCGTGAGGTTCACGCCGTCGAGCGCCGTGACGCGTTCGTACTGCACGCGCACGTCGCGTGCTTCGACGACGTTCACTTGAGCGCGTTCACGATCGTGTCGGTATCGTAGTCGATCATCCCGATGTAGTTGTCGACCTTCGCATCGGCGCCGACCGAGTCATCGTACAGACTCTCCACCGTTCGGATGCCCGCACTGTCCGCGAGTGCCTGAATGAGCTTCGGGCTGTATTCGGGCTCGGCGAACACAGCCCGAACGTGATTGGCCCGCGCCAAGCCCACGATTTCCGCGATGTGCTGCGGGCTGGGTTCGGCACCCGGATGGATTTCGACGACGCCGATGGTCCGCAACCCGAAACGCGCATTGTAATAGAGGAAAGCATTGTGGAAGATGATCATCGTGCGTTGAGCCGGCGGGATGGTCGCGATTTTCTTTCTGGTTCGCGTCACGAGCGCGACGAGTTGTCCGTCGTAGGAAGCGGCGTTGCGGCGATACGTGGCGGCGTTGGGCGGGTCGGCCGACATGAGCGCGTCGCGGATCTTACGAACGTACGCGCGCGCGTACTCGGGGTCCATCCAGAGGTGCGGATTGCTGTCGACGACCGGCAGATCGTCGGCACAGACCACGACGGTCAGCTTCGCGTTGCGGGCGTTATCCAGGTCGGATTGCAGCCAGCCTTCAAGGTTGGCTCCGTTTTCGACCAGGACATTGGCATCGTGGATCGCCTCGATGTCCTGCGGCGCCGGCTGGTAATCCTCGGGCGAAGCTCCCACCGGGACCAGGCTGCGGACCCGGCTCGGGTCGCCGACGACGCCCTCCGCGAGGGAAGCAAGCGTCGAGGTCGTTGCGACCACCGTCGCGCCGCCGGCGGCGCTGTACCCGACGGCATGCGAACATCCGGCGAGCGGCACGAGGGCCAACACCGCCCAGCGGGGGAAGATCATCGCCGTCCCTATCGGCAC
>PLAE01000181.1 GCA_003134035.1 Candidatus Velthaea versatilis | reverse complement strand
ATGGTCGCGCACACCTCGGGCGAGGGCATCTACTTCTCGCTCGCCTCGGGCCGCATGGCAGCAAACGCCGTCCACGGCCTCTTCGGCTACGGCGAGAAACTCGAAACCTACGATAAGCGCTGGCAGAAGAAATACGGCTCGATGTTCGACTTCCTCGAGTTCCTCGAGAAGATCGCCTACACGAGCAACAAGCGCCGCGACTGGTTCACCGATATGTGCCGCGTCAACACCGTCCAACGCCTCACGTTCGATAGCTATCTCTTCAAAGATATGGCGACCGTGCAACCGTACGACCATCTCAATCTGGCCTTCGAGGGCGCCGTCTACGCAAGCCTGAACTGGTGGACGAACCCGCGCAAGCCGGTCGCTTCCGCACCGCCGAACATCACGGCCAAAGAAGCGGTTCGCGCGACGCGCATGGCGATCAGCGCCGGAGTCGGGACGGACGACGAACTGGTTCGCGCCTAACCGGAGTCAGAAGGCCTCTCTGAGTCGCGCGTTGACTCGAGCGTTGTTACGCGTCTTTCGAGCGCCGAGTTGGCGATCTCGATATGTTCGAGGCGCGTTTCAATGTTGCCAAGGCGTCTTTCGACACGCACGAAGCCCTGCTGGGTCTCGATACGAAAGTCATCGAATTTCACTTGGAGGCCTTCGACGTTCGAGCGGAAGCGATGGGTGAACGAGGTTTTTCTCTTTGGCGCCGGTTCGGGCGTGCGGTCGCGGGAGGTCTGCTCGCGTTTGGGACCGTTGGATCGATGTTGTCTGCCGCCGCTTCGGCTGATGTCATCGCAGATGTCCCAGTGTCGATGTTCGAGCGCATCGGGACCGACGGACTCGCGAGCGGCAAGGCGCCGGGATTCGCATTCGTGGTCGTCCGAGACGGGGCGATCGTCTATCGCGGCGGCTTCGGCTTCGCCGACATCGAGCACCGCACGGCGGTCAACCCGAACACACGCTTTGCCATCGGCTCGCTGACGAAGCAGTTCACGGCCGCGGCGATCCTGATGCTCGCCCGGCGCGGCGCGCTCTCGCTCGACGATCCGCTTGCGAAATACGAGCCGAGCATCAAAAACGCCGGCACGATCACGCTGCGGATGATGCTGCACCAGACCTCCGGACTGCACAACTACCCGACACTGGCCGAGCATCCGTGGCCGACGGCCGGACCGATCCGTCTCGATGCGCTGATTCCGATTCTGGCGACCGATCCGAGCGATTTCGCCCCCGGCTCGCACTGGGCGTATAGCAACACCAACTATACGCTGCTCGCAGCGATCGTCGCAAAAGTCAGCGGGATGGATGAGGCGGCATTTCTCCAACGCAACGTTTTCGATCCACTCGGCATGCGCGCGTCGGGATACGGATTCGCGGCGCAGCAGCTGCCGGGCACGGCGGTCCCCTACGTCGGGACGAAATCGTTCGAGGTGCAGCCGGCGATTAGCGTCGATCTCTTTTCCGGCGCCGGCGCGATTGTCTCGAACGCGCCGGACCTGGCGGCCTGGGATATCGCGCTCATGCAGGGGAAGCTCCTCGATGAATCGGGGATGCAAGCGCTCTGGACCGCCGGCACGCTGAGCAACGGATCCAGCGTCGACTACGCGATGGGATTCATCCCAGGGACGATCGCCGGACATCGCGTCGTCTGGCACAACGGCATCGCTCCGGGCGCGGGCGGCTACTGCTACAACGCGATTTTTCCCGACGATCACCTGGCCGTGATCGTCCTCAGCAACGGCTATGAGTTTCAAGGTGTCCCGGAGCAAATGGCGTCGCGCGTGATCGATGCCTATTTTCCCACGCTCGCTGCGCGTGAAGACCCGGCGATTACGGCTCGCGCCAAAGACTGGTGGAATCAACTTCAAACCGGGCACGTCGATCTCACGCAAACCACGCCGACGTTCGCCGCTCGCCTGACCCCGGCGTTCCTCGCGCAGATCAAAGACATGCTGGCTTCGCTCGGTACGCCCACGGGATGGACGTTTACGGGTTCACGAACGGTCCCCGGCGTCGTGATTTACTCGTATCGCATCCACATTGCCGGCGTCGAACACATTTGGGATGTCGGCCTCACGCCCGACGGTAAAATCGCCGGCTCGCAGCTCAAGTAGCACCGGCGAGGACGCCATGCCGTGCTGGTGTTTGCCGTCGCTTCGTGACCGCGGCTGAAGTGGGCGCGCGTTGTCGCCGCTAGGCGTGCGCTGCAAAAGGATCGATGACGGTCAATCCCGATGACTCGAACGGCCCACGGTCGCGCGTCGCGATGGTAAAGCCGCCGGCAGCGGCCGTGGCGGCGATTTGGCCATCGGCGACCGAAATCGCGTACCCGACCGATCGGGCCCGGCGTACGACATCGCCGTATGCACGCGCTTCGCGCTCACCGAATGGGATGATGCGCGTGCCGAACATCGCCTGTTCGTGGAGGAGAAACGCCCGGTCGAGATCGGATTTTCGACGGCCGTCCGGCAGTAGCGCGATCCCGAGCACGAGTTCCGCCAGGCTGATCGCAGAGACGTAAAGCGTTTCGGCCAGTTGAGCGTCCAGCCACGCCACGACGTGCTCGCTCGGATGGGGGCGCATCATCTCGGAGATGACGTTCGTGTCAACGAGCGTCATTCGAAGGTCGCACCCTCGGCGGGCGCCGGATCGCGAACGATATCGAGATCGACGCCGCCACTCGGGGCGAACGCCGCAACGAGCGCGGAGCCCCATTTTAGACGCGTCGCAGGCCGCACCGCCTCATCGAGTATCGCGCGAACCTCCGACTCCGTGCTCCGGCCGTTCTCCGCGGCTCGTCGTCGCAGCGCCCGGTGCGTCTCATCAGAAAGATTGCGAATCGTGATTGCCGCCAACTGATATCACCATTGGAAGTATGTGATATCAATGATATCACATCAAGCCTACGATAGCACGTCTGTTCACCCGCGTGCGCCGAGATGAATGCGGCGATCGGTTACATGTGCATCGTTCGCCGTTCGCTTCGTGGATCAGGCACGGTGATCGTAGCGTTCCACGGCGCCCTCGCGCACGAAGATCGCATGGCTCGACCGGTATGGCGTCGCCGCCGCGTGGTGCATGTAGTTGAGAAGCAACGCCCGTTCGCCCGCCTCGAGGTCGCGCAGTTCGATGCGGTCGGGGAAGCCGGGGTGTTCGTCCACGATGTAGCGCTTCGCACCGAGCGCGGCGAGGGCGTCGTCGTCGAGGCCGAAGAGATGGGAGAATTCGGTGGCCGGGAGGCCGGTGATCCGGTACGTCATGCCGCTATGCTATCTTCGCCGCCGCCCGCGCGCACTCCGATTCTTGCGCTATTCGAACGATCGAGGACCGGCGGGTCCGGCGCGCCAACCGGACCGGCATGACGGCACCGCAGTGGACGCC
>PLAE01000228.1 GCA_003134035.1 Candidatus Velthaea versatilis | reverse complement strand
TCGGCGCGCGCTGCCTGGGCATCCAGTTCGAGGGCCCGTTTCTCAATCCCAAGTTTCGTCGCGTGCACCGGGCGGAGTGGCTGCTGCCGGCGACGCTCGATCGGGCCAACGAGATGATCGAAGCTTGCCGCGGGGCCTTGGTGATGGTCACGATGGCGCCCGANNTCTTCGATCAGGGCATCGTGTGTTCGGCCGGGCATACATCGGCCCATTACCGCGACGGGATGCTCGCCATCGGGCTCGGTTTTCGGACCCTGACGCACGCCTACAACGGGATGGCACCGCTCGACCACCGCGATCCGTCGCTGCTGGCGGCCTTCATCCAAGAGANNGTCTCGCCGCCGATGGTCGATCTGACGTATCGCACCCTGCATGACCGGCTGGTGCTCACCACCGACAACATGCCGCCGGCCGGCAGCGGCTACCGCATCGACGGCGGGGTGGTGCGGGCCGAAGACGGCACGATCGCCGGGAGCGCACTGCACATCGACGAAGCGGTGCGCAATCTCATGCAGTACGCCGGCATCCCGTTCGAGACGGCGGTCGTCAACGCGACGCGCAGTCCGGCGCGGCTGCTCGGACTCGAGCGCGATCTGGGCACGCTCGAACCGGGGAAGCGCGCCGATCTGTCGGTCTGGGACGCCGATCACCGCGTGCTCGCGACCATCGTCGGCGGCATTCCGGTGTACGGCGCAGCCCATCTTTACAAGCCGTCGAGCACGCGAGCGTGAGCCGCTGATGCTCTGACTCTTGACGAATCTCGTGCGCGCGGGTCTCGCGCGCGTCACCAGTTCCGCGTACGAACCCTTTCCGACGGTCTACGACGGGCTGTTTCCGGACGGGACCTTCCTCACGGCGCCGACCCGGCCCGCTGCGCCGAAGCTCGATCCCTCGGCACAGCGATCCGACCCCGCATCCCGCTCGAACGACGAGGAAACGCCGCGCGACTAGCCGGAGCCGGGTTGCGCGACTGCGAAGCAATTCTGCATGGAAACTTCACAAAAGCCCCGTGGCTGGTCCGGTTCGAGCACCGAGGTCGATTGCGATGCCGTCGCGCAAGCGTTCGTAACGGCATGGCGCGAGCGCACCTTCGTGAGCGCGCCGACCCGCACGATCCCCGGCTTCTCTCGCGCCGATGCGCTCGCCATCGCCGAACGCGTGCGCGCGCTGCGCATCGCGGCGGGCGCGGTGCCGATCGGCTACAAAGTCGGCTTCACCAACGCCGCGGTGCGCGCGCAGTTCGATGCCGCCGGACCAATGGCGGCGCCGGTCTATGATGAAACGCTGGCACCCGCGCCGCGGGTGACGGCCGGGGCGCTGCTGGGGCCACGGATCGAACCCGAGGTCGTCGTCGGGCTTGGCGCGGACGGCGAGATCGCGTGGGCGGCGCTGGGATTCGAGATCGTGCAAAGTCACGTCGCGGACTGGGATTTCGGCTATCTCGACACGATCGTCGATTTCGGCCTCCACGCCGCGCTCATCGTGGGCGAACGCCGGCCGATCGGCCCGGACGACGCGGCCTGGCTGACCGCGATGCCGGTTCAGTTGCGCTGCAACGGCGACGTCTTCGAACGTGGCGCCGGCTCTGATGTCGACGGCGGGGCGCTGGGGTCGCTTGCGTGGCTGCGCGCCGATTTGCTTCGCGCCGGCCGCGAACTGCAGCCCGGCGAGATCGTTTCGACCGGCTCGATGACGCGCGTGCCGAAGATCGCCACCGGCGAACGGTGGACGCTCGAGGCCCCAGGCAGTCCGCTCCCACCGCTGACGATCGACGTCCTCTAGACTAGGAGACTGTCGGCCTTGCCCAGCAGTCGACGACGGGCGGGCGGGCTTGCGGGGCAGCCGCAAACGCGAAGGGTCGACAAAGTTGACCCACTAGGACTAGGGGCCGATCGACGGAGCCGGCAGGAGCGAGCCGCGCACGATGACCGGGGTGGGGCCCAACGGTGAAGTGCCCGGTGAGGTCAAGACGCGGAGCAGGGTCGTGCCGGCCGATTGACCCGGCGCTACACCCATGAACATCGTCGCACCGCCGACGCCAAAAGCGGAATGCGCTTGAATCGTCGCCGATTGATGCGTTGCGGGCACTTCTCCGGCCAGCGGCGGCGCCGCCGCGGGCAATTGTCTGGCCAGCGGCGGCATCTGCTGCTGCGCCATCTGAAGGAACATGGCTTGCCGGCGCGCTGCTTCCGCGTTCACCAGACGGATGATCGCTGCAGCCTGGGCCGGCGATAACGCAGCGTCGATGCGGCGCGTCGCGGAGATGACGTCCGGCTCAGGGTTGGTTGCAAGCTCACCGATCGTCGAAGCCACCAGCGCGCGCTGGGCGGGCGACAGCAGCTCGAGCAAATTCCGCCGCAACGCGGACTGCGACTCGCGCAGTTGCGCAGCGCCCCGCTCAAAGTCGGCTTGCAACTGCTCGAAGCCCGCCGGCGGCGAGCCGAACGAAGGCGACGGATCGGCCCGGGGGCCAGGAGCGGACGGCGCGGACGGCGTCGGGATCGGCGCCGGCACGAGATCAGCCGACGCGGGAGCGCTCAGACACACGAGAAAAAGAGCGATTCTTACAGCACTCATACCGAGATTATAGAGGAGGCTGCGCCCTGCCGCTAGCGCAAGCCACGAACTCGCGCAGCCACACACTGGTGCTCGTCAAAGACGTGACATAAAGCGGGGCCGGCCCTTCATCCGTCGAGGAGTGAAGAGCCGGCCCCGCTTATCAAGCTCGTTTATGAACCAGATTAGTGGCCCACGTGGGCCTCGAGTTGGAACCGGATGGTCCGTGGCGCGATCGCGAATCGCGTCGTTGACGTGGCGCCGTAGACGGGAAGTCCACCCGGAAGGGGCGCGCCGTAAGTAGACGCCGCAAACCCGCCGCCTGCGACACCGCCTGCATAAAAGGTTCCGGTGCTTTGATTGAAGAGATTTTCCAGTGAAAGCTGCGAGCGGTATCCATTTTTGAAATTGTAGCGCAGCATGGACGTGAAGACCGTGAACGCCGGACCGTTGGTCCAATTGTTCGAGCCGGTGTAATTCGCTCCCAACGCACCCTGGACGCCTGAGCGCAGTCGATAGTTGAGTTCGCCGTACGCTTGGGTGTAGGGGATGGACGTTGCGCCGTCGAGTTGTTTTCCATTCACGAGCGAGCTTTGGGCGGAAAAGAACGAAGCCGGTAGCTGATCGAGATAGGCTCGTTGGAACGTCGCCGCGACATGGTATCCGGCGCCCAGCGCGGGCGCATGTGCGGCCGATAGCTCAAGGCCGAAGTTGCGCTCGACTGGAGCGTTGACGGGGATTGTCTGTATAGCGATCGCGCCGTTTAGCGGTGAACCGGCGGGAATTCCGAACGCTGCCCCGTTGAACGGCGTAACCTCGGTAGCGAAGACGTTATGGATCGTATTGCTGAAGACGTCGGCGGTGATCACGCTGCCATCACGGAGGCGATGATCGACGCCCAGGTTGTAAGCGATCGTCGATTCCGGTGCCAGGTTGGGATTTTTCTGTACCAAGGCGCTCGTGGGGGTGAAGAAGCTGCTAAAGACCTCGCCGCCGGACACGAGTGCCGCGTAGGGCACGGTGATCGCCGAGCCTGCCGTCATCCGAACGCTCGTGTCGCGGTTGGCCTTGTACGTGAATCCAATGTGCGGATCGTCATGCCGATAGGTACGGTCCGCCAGTGTCGTCGAGCGGGTGGCGGTGCCGGCAAGGAAATTGTAGGTGGGATCAATGACGGCATAGGCAAGCTTCCAGTCCGTATAGTAGTCGCCGACGGACAAGCGCAGCTTGCTCGTCAACGGTACCGTGTAGGTGGCGGACCAGTCGAAATTTCGCGCCAGCGTCGTGGGAATGGTCGTGTAATAGGCGCTCGCGTTCAGGAGCGAACCCGGAGCGCCGGGGACGAAAGTCTGCGCTGGATTGCCATTAGCAACCGTCGTTTGATCGGATTTGTAATCGTAGCTCAGATTGAACGTGGAATCACCGACCGGATGGATAAGAGTCACGGTTGTGCCGTGGAGTCGATCGACTTCTTGAGCTCGAAATGCATTGGCGATACTTGCGCCAGTGTAGCACGGCGATGTTGTGCTGCACCCGGGGCCGGTTGTGACTTGGGTCCAT
Organism: Candidatus Velthaea versatilis; assembly: GCA_003134035.1. GTDB lineage: Bacteria > Vulcanimicrobiota > Vulcanimicrobiia > Vulcanimicrobiales > Vulcanimicrobiaceae > Velthaea > Velthaea versatilis. Next base: position 4,712 of record PLAE01000228.1, on the reverse strand, counting down.
CCGGAGCCGTTGTCCGGATCGGGCCCGCTTTGGCGGTTCGAGCCATCGAGTAGGTTGAAAATCGTTCCGACGTATGGCCGAATGAGCAGTGTATCGTTCTTGATCGCGGTTCGCAGTTCGGCCTCGAATAGCGGCTGGTTGGTCTGAACGGTCGTGTTGGGAGAAAACGAATAGGCCGGTATCGACTGGCCGACGAGTCCCGGGTAATATGGCGAGCTAAACTGCGGGCCGTTCGCGGTGTTTGCCGACTTTACGATCGTTTGATTGCCCAAATACGTGCCGTAGGCCCCGCCCGTTACCCCATAATCGTCGTGGATGCCGAGATATCCCAATGTCAGCGACGTCGCGCTGTTGAAGCGCCAGCGGACCTTGGCCAAATCGCTGCCCAGACTCTGCGGCGAATTCAGCGAAGCTCGACCCTCCAAAAGAGCAGTGCCGTTACCTTGCGGTGCGACGTTATAGCCGGTTTGGCCAAGGTTGGGCCCGTTATAACCGTAATCATTATGCTCGAACACGTAGCTCAGGCGATCGTTAGGAAGCAGGTTGCCCGAAAGCGCCATCGTCATATAACTACCGCTGTAGCCGTCCACCCCATAGGTGACATCGGTCTTTTGGCCGGGGCTAAAATCTCGCGTCCGCAGGTTGATCGTGCCGAACGCGGATTCGCCGGCGTTGGCACCGCTGATCCCCGCACCCTTGACCACTTCAATGCCGTCGAAGAGCGGGAGCGACGCATAGGAACTGTCCCAGCGCCCCGTTGCGCCGGCGCTCACCGCGTGACCGTCGATGTCAACGCGGGTCTCGACAACCCCGCCGCGCACGGCGAAGCTCATATCGGGAACAGCGGCCGCCGGATGCGCGAGCGTGACGCCCGGCAATTCCGTGGCGAGATTGTTCAGGTTAAATTCGGGGCGCTCAGAGATGGCCGACTCCGAGAGCGTCGCAAGCGCCGAGACCCCCGTATTGAAAGGCACGCCCGAACCGCCCTTGGAGCTGCCCACGCTCACCGAACTCAGGTTGGCCTCGCCTAATTCCAGCGAGGCGATTTTGGGCTGTGTTCCGGCGACAACGGACAGCGTGCCGGGCGTAAATCCGCCTTTGCGAACGAGCAAGTCGTACGAACCGGGCGGAACGGTAAGGGTATATGTTCCATCTTCTGCCGTTGCCGTCCAACCCGTTGCGGTGCCGCTCGCGGTAACGACCGCCTGGAAGACCGGCAGACCACGGCCGTCGGTGATCTTGCCGCTGATCGTCGTCGCCGTTTTCGCCGCCGCCGGCGCAACCGTTGTTGGGGTTTGAGCGACGGCACTTACCACACTTGTGACGGTTAACCCGAGCGCTAAGGAAATAATCGACACTCGCATACGACCACCTGACATTGATTCTCCTCAAACAGAAAAGCTACTTCAGATTGAAACATCGGCCGATTCAGCCGCGACTGTACCGCAAAAAACGTGCTCACTCACATAGCCTCGCGTAGCGTGACTTTTAATATTTTCTTACAAACGATCTTCGACAGCTATACTATCCGGATTACCGATGCTTACTACCGCGATAAAGCAGCTTTAGCATGACTGTTTAAACGGACACAGTAACACTCGCCTTACAAAAACTAAAATTATCCCATCGTATTTTTCCAGCTATTGAAGAAACCTTATCGGTTTGCGCACAAGCCGAAAAAGACGGCTTGACAATACATAAATCGAATAAATCAGCGTTGAACGACGACAAACGTCCTCAGCGGGGTTCTCGATTAGCCGTCATCGATGGCGGCGAAGTGCTGCGGCAAATGCCGTGATTCTTGGTATTCCGCTGATCCCAGTCCGTGGCAGTTTCATCACGAACGAACAGCGCCAAGGCCGCTCTTGACTCGCGCCGACTAACGTATCCGAAGAGAACGGTCGAACCAAGGGGTATGAAGCACCGGCTTAGTCTCGAACGTGGTCTGACTTACACGTTCGCATCAGTAATCTTTGTGGTCGCTCTTATGATCCCAGTTACGATTTGGTCAATGACGAACATCACGTCTCAGGCGGCCGTCCTTCACGATACGGTGATCCGCGGCGATTTGGCATATTTCAGTGTTGCGCGCGACGCGAATGCGCTTCGGGCAGCGTTACTCAACGCAGCTACATCTCCGGACAAGGCCGCCGCCGCTCTTTCCCTCGCGACGGCGGGAAAGATGGTTAAGCAGTTTCCGCAAGACGCTCGGACCATGGCTGACCTCACCTCCGCGGATCCGACCTTATCGAAAGCCGTGGCGAGTTTCAAAGTCTCGTCGAGTGCCTTCGATTTTTCCGCCCTTCAAAGTATGCTGCTACTCCTCAGCGGTAAACGAGCCGAGGCCCAGGCGCAAATCTCCGGACCCCAAGTCGTATTGTACGTAGCCCAGAGTAACGACGGCGATGCGGTCCTAACGCTCCTGGGTCAGAAGGCCGATGCGAGCTTCGCGTCCGTGCAAGCCGCGCGGATCACCGGTATCGCGGGCACGTGCCTCGGATCGTTTCTTTCGATCGCCATCACCCTCGGGGCGATGATGTGGTTCCGTCGGTCGATGATCGCCGGCATCAGCGTGTGCCTCGCGGTTTTTCAGGCGATGGAACGCGGCGACCTGACTCAGCGTATCGCCTGGACGGGCAAAGACGTCCTCGGTCAGCTTGGCCTTTCGGTCGATCAGCTAGCCGAGAAGCTCGGTCAAATGATCGGGGGTATTCAGCGCGCCGCGGGAACGGTGCTCGCGCGCAGTTCCGAAGAGACGGAGATCTCGCGAGAAGTCAACGCTCGCGTGAGCGAGGAACGGGCTTCGCTTGGGCAAGCGCAGATACTTTCGACCGATGTCGGCGCTTCGGCCGCCAGCGTTTCGGAGAATGCCGGGCTCGTCGCTGGACGCGTCGCGGACATCTCCACCGCGGTCGCTGAAATGGTCAGCTCGATCGCAGAAATCGACTCAAATCTGGCCAACCTTTCGGCGGTCGTCGTGCAAAGCGTCAGGGCGACACAAGAGATGTCGGCCACGATCGCCGCCGTCGCCGGGAATGCTGATAAGGTTCGCGATGAGTCCGCGCAAACCGATGCGCAAGTTCGCGTCGGCCGGACCGACGTGGCGGCGCTCTCGAGCGGACTCCACACGATGAGCGAGACGTTCGCGGCCGTCGTTGTTGAAATGAAAAATCTCGATGGCGCGTCGCGCCAGATCGGCGACATCATCGGACTCATTGAAGAAATTGCCGATCAAACCAATCTCCTCGCGCTCAACGCGGCAATTGAGGCTGCCCGCGCCGGCGAGCATGGACGCGGCTTTGCCGTCGTTGCCGAAGAGGTTCGAAAGCTCGCCGAGAAATCGGCGACCTCCACGAAGCAAATCGGCACGTTGATCGGCGACATCCAGCGTCGAACGGCCGGCGTGCTGGAAGGCACGGCGAAAGCCACGACCGTGATGAATCAAAACCTCAGTTCGGCGGACGGTGTCGACCGCATGATCGAGACGGTTGCCGCGCGGATCACTGAGATGACGCAGCTCGTAGGTGGCATCAGCCAGGCAACCGCGCAGCAGGCGAAGGCCTCCAATGAGTTGGCGACAGCGACCGAAACGATTGGTCAAATGACGCAACTTACGGCGAACGCTATGCGCGAACAGAAGACTACTTCCGCGCAGATGCTCGAGAACATATCGGAGATCGAAGCTCGGACCCGCGAAGTCGCTCGCGAATCGGAAGGCCAGCGCGTTGCCATCGGCGGTCTGGGCGAGCACGTCCTCCATTCCAGCGATCTCGGCGATCTCAACGCAAGAGCGATTGCAGGCTTGCTCGAGATCAGTGAAGATGTGCGTGGTCAAGCCACGGCACTCGGACAATCAGTCGAGCAATTCCGGGTCGCAAACGCGGCCGCCCACCGCCGCGTCGAGACTGATGAACAGTCGCTCGACACGCTCCGCCCCTCGCGAGTCTCTGAGCCAGCTGAAAAAGTGTTATCCCTCTCAAGCGCATCTGTTCGATGAACGACATTGATGCGAAAAAGGAAAAGAGCATGAACAAAAGACCGACCGGGCGCCGCATTTGGTCATTCGCGTTAACCCTCGCACTGATGATCCCGGCGCGAATCGCATTTGCCGCCGGCATCGACCCCAGCCTGATTCCCGACGGCAGCTATCCGGCACACGTCGATAAGGTCATCGACGCCTCGCATATCTCGGTCACGATGCAAGGCACCATCAAAGCCGATTTAGGCGGCACTTTCGGCGACAAGGTGAAGGCTGGCGATGACATCCAAATTACGCTGAGCAGCGGCAAGGTCACCGCATTCAGCAAGAAGTAGTGCCTCCAGGCTGCCGATACACATGATGATCAGGTTCTCCATTGTGGAGACCTTAAAGCTCATCGCGCAATTCGATCGGCTAGGCGGCCGTACTCGCTCATGCTGCGGTCGCAGCTAGCGCTTCACCTAAACGTGTTGAGGTTCAAGGCCCGCCGAACGAAACCCGACCTTAGCAGGAAGGTTGGGTTGAGGGCCGTCTAGCGCACGAAGTTCGGATTCAGATTCACAATGAATAGATCCTCGCGCGGAGGTGGGCGGTCACGCCGCTCCGCCGAGATACGCGGCTTGCACTGCCGCGCTTGCCATGAGCGCGGCGCTCGTGTCGCCGCCGACGATCTTGCCGACTTCGAGCACATAGCCGCGCGTCGCGATCGCGAGCGCCTGGCGCGCGTTCTGCT
>PLAE01000162.1 GCA_003134035.1 Candidatus Velthaea versatilis | reverse complement strand
GACTTGTCGACCAGCGACGAGAGCAAGTCCAACACGGCGAGTTCGTCGACGGAGTCTTCGCCGAAAACCGCTGCCATCGCGCCCAGGGTCGAACCGCCGGCGAAGACGGAAAGGCGTTCGAACAGCCGCCGTTCGGGCTCCGAGAGCAGATCGTAACTCCAATCGATGAGCGCGCGCATCGTTTGCTGGCGCGGCAGCGCCGTGCGGTCACCGCCGGTGAGCAGCCGGAAACGCTGATCGAGCCGCGCCAAGAGGTCGCGCAGCGACAACACGTTGACGCGTGCCGCGGCAAGTTCGATCGCGAGCGGAATGCCGTCGAGCCGNNCGATCGCGAGCGGAATGCCGTCCAGCCGGCGGCAGATCTCGGCGATGACCGGCGCATTCTTGTCGTCGAGCGCGAATTGCTGATTGCTGCGCTGCGCGCGCTGCGCGAACAACACGACGGCGGCATAGTCGCGCGCGTCGGCGGCCCTGAGCGCCAGCGCCCGCTGCGGCGTGGGTACGCGCAGCGACGGCAACCGGTACGTGCGCTCCCCGGCGATGCGCAGCGACTCGCGGCTCGTGGCCAGGATGCGCAACCGCGGACAGCCCAGCAGCAGCGCCTCGACGAGTTCGGCGGCTGCGGCGATGACGTGCTCGCAGTTGTCGAGCAGGAGCACGGGTGCCTTTGTTTTGAGCTGCGCGACGAGGCTTGCGAGAAGTGGGCGGTTCGCGTGCTCCTGCACGTTGAGCGTGCGCGCGACGGCCGCGACAACGAGCGCGCCCTGCACGACGGGGGCGAGTTCGATCAGCCACACGCCATCGACCGCGGTTTCGAGCAGGACGTCGGCGGCGGCGAGCGCCGTGCGCGTCTTGCCGATCCCGCCGGTTCCGGTCAGGGTGACGAGCCGGTTCTCGCCCAGCATGCGGACGACGGCGTCGATATCGTTCTTCCGGCCGACGAGGCTGGTGCGCTGCAGCGGAAGATTATGGCGCGGCTCGGCGGCGGACGGCCGGCCCGGCACCGCTGAGGCAGCATCGGCGGAATCGTAGGCGATCGCCGCGACGATCGGGAGCCGCGGCCGCTGGGCCGCCGCTTCGAGCTCGCCGCGCTCTTCGTCGGACAGTTTGAGGCCGTCGCTGAGCATGCGGATCGTTTCGCGATACGGTGCCCGGCGGCGGCCCCGTTCGAGCGCACTGATGCTTTCGACGCTCACGTTGGCGCGCTCGGCGAGTTCTTCTTGCGAGATCTGCGCGGCCAGCCGCAAGCGCCTCAAAACCGGGCCGAACGATCCCCGGTCGACCGAACGATCCACTACGCGCTGGTGCATTTGCTGCCGCGGTCGTGCCCGGCCCGCTCGTTCGCGGCCGAGGCACTCCGCCGCCGGCCGATGCGGCGGCGAAGAGCGGTCAGACACGACGAGAGCGCAAAACGAATAGCGGCCACCCATGCCAAGACGGCGAGCTGGTCCCGTTGTACCCGACCTTGCTTTGCCCTTCTGGTATTTCCACCAAGCCGCCGACGCATCGTTGGCTCGTTGGACGACGGTTGCCATCTCGAGGGCCCTCTGCGGCGAGCGGAAAGATTGCCTGACCGAAACACCATTCGGCGGCGGGCCGGCACGGCGTCGGTCCTCTTCCGTCATGCGATCGTCACGTCGCAGCCGAACATCGATCGAACCGGGCGACTAGGATCGCCACATCATCGTGGAGTTCGTGCAAAACGGCATCGGCAATGGTTCGGGCTGGCTCAGTCGATTGAAGGACTGCCGCGCTGGACATCGCCCGGCGCAGACCCGCCTCACCCTCGAGGACGTCACGGGTCGCCTCGGTCAAGCCGTCGGTGTACAACACGAGTATCGCCCCGTCGGGTATGGCGATGTGGCGCGTTGACTCCGTTTGATGTTCGAGTCGAAGTCCAAGTGGAGGGTCGGAACCGCTCAATTCCCGGATTGCACCGGCATCATCGCGCAAAAACGGGGCCGGATGACCAGCGGACGCATAGCGCAGCGTGCCCGTGATCGGGTCAAAGATCGCGAGGAAGGCTGTGACGATCGCCTCGGGACGCTCGGAGCGTAATGCTCGATCGGCGGCATCAAGCACGGCGCACGGATCGGGAAAGATCTGGGCCGCGCCGCGGATCGCTTGGCGCACCGAACTCATCGTCACAGCGGCATTCAGACCGCTGCCCATGACGTCACCGACCGAAAGCACGACCTGCCCATCGGTCAATCGGAATGCGTCATACCAATCGCCCCCGACGAGAGCCTCCGTGCTGCCGGCTTGATAAATCGCACTGAACGTCAGCCCCGGTACTACGGGCAGCGACGTCGGCAGAGCCGCCTGCTGGAACGCTTCCGAAGCACGTCGTTCGCGGTCGTACGAGCGCTGCGCATCATCGATATCCGTGCACGTTCCGATCCAGCGCACGATCGAGCCGTTCGTATCGTAGAGCGGGAGACCGCAGACGGAAAACCAGCGGTACGCGCCATCGTTGCGCCGGAGCCGGTAATTGACTTCGTAGCGGGACCCCGCTTCAAGAGAAGCACGCCAGGTGTCCGCAGTGCGTTCGACGTCGTCCGCGTGGACCAGCGAAAGCCAGCCATCGCCGGCAGCCTGATCCGGTGATAGTCCGGAATATTCGGTCAGCCGGCCATTGAAGTACTCGCCCGCGCCATCGGGAGTGGCGGTCCACACAATCGTCGGAAGCGCTTCGGACAACGCCCGAAGGTCGCGTTCACGCTCGGCGGCGGCCATGCGCCGGTCGTGGACATCCGTGCCGGTGCCGATCCAGCGGACGATCGTGTCGTCGGCGTCGCGAACCGGCACGACCCGAATGAGATGCCAGCGATACGCGGCGTCCGGCTGCTGCACGGCTTTGAGCCGAACTTCCGCTTCGTACGCTTCGCCACGGGCAAAGGCATGCACCCGAACCGCCGTCAAGCGGGCGAAGTCTTCGGGCGGCATGATCTGCTGCCAGCCATCGGGCGTGAGCGCGGTCTCGGGGGGCAGTTGTGTCAGTTCGTACCAGCGCCGATTCGCCCAATCGGTGGAACCATCTCGCGCACGTGTGTAGACAACGTGCGGGACGTTGTCGGCCAAGGCTTGGAATTGCGCGAGGGCGTTGCTCGCCTCGAGCCGCAATCGGCGCTCGGTATCCTCGCGCAATTGCGCCTCGTGCATATCGATGATCGAACCGATCCAGCCCTTGAAATCGCCGTTCGCATCGTACTGCGGAACAGCACGGGCGACGTACCACCGGTAGGCGCGCTCGTCGCCGTCGCTCGGCTTGAGCCGGTAAGCCAGCTCGAAGGCGTCCCTCGAATCGACTGCGGACGTCGTTCGTTCGACCATCCGCGGAAAATCGTTTGGATGGATCACCCGCTTCCACGCTTCGGCTGTGTGCGACGACGGATCTTGCGGTAGTCGCAGCAGGTCATGCCAGGCGCGATTGGTGTAGGAGACGGACCCGAAGATATCTTGCTGCCAGATGGGTATCGGAAGTCGATCGGCAAAGGCGCGGAGCCCAATTTCGTTGGTCGTGCTGTCGCCCTGGCGATCGAACCAGCGCTGTAGCGTTCGTTCTTCGACGAACGCCTCCCGACGCCGCGCGGTGTCCACCGCGGCATTAACGCGCGCGACAAGCTCCTCGGCCGTAAAGGGCTTGATGAGGTAATCCGTCGCCCCGTGCCGCAACCCTTCGATTTCCTCGCCTTCCCGGGCGGAAAGAAAGATGAACGGAATCGCTGCCAAGCCGCGGTCGCTGCGGACAGCTTCAAGCAAGGCGAAGCCGTCCATTTCAGGCATCATGACGTCGCTCACGATGAGATCGAACGACGCCGATCGCGCAGCGGTAAGCGCTTCGCGTCCGGTTTTCACCGTTACGACGTCGTGAACGGGCGTCAAAATGTGGGATACGTAGTCGCGTAAATCGCGGTTGTCGTCGACAAAGAGAATTCGCGCACGTTTCGCACTGAAATCCGCTCGCCGCTCGGATGAGCGATCGTTGAGGGTTCCTCCGATCGTTGCCTGCGCGTCGGCAAGGTACTGCTCGATCGAGGTACCGTGCACGGCGCCCGTGCCCGGCGCGATCAGCGCCGAATCAAGGTGTGCGCGACCCAGCGGAATCGAAACGCGAAACGCCGTTCCCCGGCCGAGTGTGCTGTCGACGATGATCGTGCCGCGGTGCAACTCGACGAGCTCACGGGTGAGCGCTAAGCCGATGCCGCTGCCTTCGTGTGAACGAGACGCCCCGCCCCGAATCTGGCGGAAACGCTCGAAGATGTGCGGCAACTCGTCGGCCGCCATGCCGACGCCGGTATCGCTGACCACGAGCACAGCGGCCGCATCGGTCGCCGTCAACTCCACGCGGATTGTTCCTTCGAGCGTGAACTTGAGCGCATTGGAGAGCAGATTGAGAACGATCTTCTCCCACATCGCGCCGTCAACGAACACGGCGTGCGCGAGATCGATCCGAACACCGAGCTCGAGTCCGGCATCCGCAACTGCCGATCGAAAGCCGGCCACGATGTCGGCGGTCAGGGCGGCCAAGTCGGTCTGGACGAAACGTGGTTGCGGGCGGCCCGACTCTAGCCGCGAGAATTGAAGCAAGGTATTGACCAGCTTGAGAAGGCGCAGAGCATTGCGCCGCGCGATGTCGATCAACGGCCGCTGCGCGTCGTCCGCGGTCTTCGTGAGGGCGTCAAGCGGCCCGAGCATCAGCGTCAACGGCGTGCGAAACTCATGGCTGACGTTGTTGAAGAACTCGGATTTGAGCCGATCGAGTTCGGCGAGCGCCTCGACCCGCTCACGCGCATCGCGTTCGCGCAGAACCATTGCCGTCGTCTCGGTTACGGCGCAGAACACTCCGCCTACGTGCTCGCCGTCTTGGACGGGACTGTAAGAGAACGTAAAATAGCATTCCTCGGGAACGCCGTTGCGTTCCAACGGCAGCAGCAGGTTTTCCGACCACGTCGCCTGACCCGTGTCCAAGACCCCGTGGAGCATCGGTCCGATCGCATCCCAGATTTCAGGCCAACACTCACGGGCGCGCTGACCGAACGCGGCAGGATGGCGCGCCCCGAGAACCGGCGCATAGGCGTCGTTATACAATTGGATGAGATCGCGACCCCAAAACAGGATGATCGGAAAGCGCGAGGACCGACAGATCTCAAAGGCGATTCGCAAGCTGGGCGACCACGTACTCGGGTCACCCAAGGTGAAGTTCGCCCAATCGCAATGTGCGATGAGAGAGTCGATGGGCGTCGATTGCGTACCGCGGATTTGCTCAGTCGTGCTCATCGGTGCTGCTCCCGCTGGATATTGGGTCGACGTGCGCAGGCACCATGGGTGCTCAAGGTGGCGGCGATATCCGGTGCCGCCAAGAGCGATCGAAGCGCCACCTCGGCGAAAGCGGAGAACGACACTTTTCGATCGGCTCGACGGAGATCGAGAATCTTCTGTTCGACCTCGAGGATCAGGTCTTGCGGAAGAAGCAATCCGCGTCGCTCAAGCTCTCCCGAAAGTACGCGCCGGCCTGTCGCTGATGTGCTCTTGCGCATTTTGTGGGCTTCACCGCATAGCTTGGGTTCTAAACCTATCAATAGTGGAACGACCGGATCAAATCCCGAGTGCAGCGGCGAGCATTTCCGTAGCATTTCAGAACATACGTTCGCATATGATCGTCCCATGGCCTTACTCGACAGCTTTACGCCCGCAAGCGTGTCGTACGCAATGCCACGCCCAGCATTAATCATAGTCCCCCGCTGATGGCAGCTCGATCCCAAAGCATTCTCCCAGCGCCAACCGGGGAGTTGATCGGTCGCGTTGGAACGGTTGCCGAAGTATGCGATCTCCTCAAGACTAGGCGCCTTGTGACGCTCGTTGGGACGGGAGGCATCGGCAAGACGCGCGTAAGTTTGGAGGTCGGCCGCGTCCTGCATCGGGGTTTCGCGGATGGCGTGTGGTTCATCGACTTTGCGCCGCTCACCGACGGCGCTCTTATCGACGGCAAGCTCGCCGCGGAGATGGGCATCGCGGATAGCGGCGAGCGGCCCATACGACTCGCCGTTACTGAATCGCTGAAGCGGCGGCGCATGCTTCTTCTCCTGGACACATGTGAACACGTTATTGATGCCGCAGCGCAACTTGTCGAAGCGATACTGCTGGCTGCGCCTGACGTATACATCGTTACTACTAGCCGTGAGCCGCTGCGAATTGCCTGCGAAACCATTTTCCACGTTCCGTCCCTAACCTACCCAAAGCATAAGCAGCAAGACGTGCCCTTGACAAATGTTTCGCAGTTTAGCGCGATGACCCTATTTGCTGAGCGTGCACAAGCAGTAGACCAGATTTTCACATTAAGTCAAGATGATGTGCCATTCGTAGCTGAGATTTGCCGCCGTGTCGAGGGAATTGCATTGGGGGTTGAGCTTGCGGCAGCATGCGTTCGTACATTCAGCGTTGCGAACCTCGCGCAGCGCCTGGATATGACGCTACCAATATTGACGCGTGGGAGCAGAACCGGATCGGCGCACCATAGGACGATGCGCGCGTTGATCGATTGGAGCTATGGTCTTTTGAGTAGCGAGGAGCGGAGGTTATTGCACCGGGTCGCCATCTTCGTCGACGGCTGGACGCTCGACGCCGCTGAGGCCGTATGCAGTGATGACTCGATGCGCGCCGAACAAGTCGTCCCTGCTATCGGAGCTTGCTGGTCCAAGGACGAAGCAGTCCGGGAGGCACTCAAAGCGCTATCCGCTCACAGCTAAGATCGTTACAGAAAACTCGCCGGCGTCCGAATCGGATCGGGCACGGAAGAACGCAAACTCGGCACGATAGCCGTCAAGACCCGCGTGAGGCGTGACCGCTCCTCGGGGTATGTCAGGTCATTCCGGGTCAGCAGCCTGGGGGCGGTCCGTTCGATCTCCCGCCGCATGTCTTCCTTGCAAAGAAAAATAGCGGCGCACCGCTCGTCGGTACCTACCCGCTCCATCAGATCGTTTTTCTCGCCACGAGCGTTCGAGCCGTGTCGCAATAGCTCACGCCGAACCGGTCCGTCCTGGACTGCACGTTCACACTTACTCATCAGATTAGCGGCTTGAGCGTGAACGTCGCTTATTCGACGACATAAATACCGGATGGGCGCCGTGTCAGGGGTCCACGGCGCCGATTCGGCTCGCGAGAACTGCAGCGATCCGTCGCCGATCGGTGGTGCGGACAGCGTTCCATTCGCACAGCCGCCCCGACGCTCTGCTGGCCAATGGCGGAAAAAAGACCGAGTTCGGCCGAGAAACGATCGCCTGTGCACACGCTTACCGACCCGCTGCGCGGGTTCGCGCAGGCCGCGCTGCCGGCCGGCTTGCGCGACAGACCTCAGACGACCGCGGTAGACACGCTGGTGGCAAAATCGCGCCAGTTTTTCTGGTATCGCCCGATGCTCTCTTGGACGACGGCGGCATGAAGAGAAACGATGCCGCGCAGCCGGATGTCGTATGGACGAGCGCGTCGATGCGCACGCGCGACGGCGTGCGACTCGACGCCGATGTGTATCACCCGGCGGATCCCGGCACGTATCCGGTGCTCTTGATGCGCCAGCCGTACGGCCGGAAGATCGCCTCGACGATCGTCTACGCTCACCCGACGTGGTATGCCGCGCGCGGTTATATCGTCGCGATTCAGGACGTGCGCGGGCGCGGCACCTCCGAGGGCGTCTTCCGGCTGTTCGAACGCGAAGCCGAGGATGGCTATGATGCCGTTGCGTGGGCCGCTCAGCTGCCCCAATCGAGCGGCGCGGTCGGCATGTACGGATTTTCGTATCAAGGGACGGATCAGTTACTGGCGGCCGCACTTGGGCCGCCGGCACTCAAAGCACTCGCACCGGCGATGATCGGTTGGGATCTGCGCACGGACTGGGCGTATGAAAACGACGCGTTCTGTTTGCGCGCCGGCTTGGGTTGGGCAATTCAAATGGCGGCGGAAAGCGCTCGGCTCGGCGGTGACGCTGCCGCGTTCGCCGAGCTGTGCGCGGCGGCGGGGAATCTCCCGCTGAGCGATCTGTTTGCGGCGCGCCCGGACGTGATGGAGCGCTATCGCCGCTACACGCACTATTTCGATTGGCTCGACGCGCCGCGGGATGCGCCGTATTGGCGAACGATATCGCCTGCCGCCACGGTCCGCGAGCTCGCCGCGCACGGTCCGCCGATGCTCTTCGTCGGCGGCTGGTACGACACGCATTTGCCCGGAACCCTCGCTGCGTATCGCGCGCTGGCCGCCGCGGGAGCGCTCACCACGCGGCTGGTCGTCGGCCCTTGGGTGCATGCGCCGTGGTCGCGCCGCGCGGGTTCGCTCGATTTTGGCCCGGCCGCGATCGGCCAGATCGATCAGCTGCAGATTCGCTGGTTCGACCGCTGGCTCAAGGGCGTCGCCAACGACGTCGAGCGTGAGCCGCCGGTCCGGTTGTTCGATATGGGCGCACGCGACTGGGTCGATTTCGACTCCTGGCCCGGCGAGACGATGCGCTTCTCGCTCGGCGGTGCGGGACGTGCGGCACTCGATGAACGCGACGGCGTCCTCGCACGCGATCCGCCGGCGTCGTGCTCGATTGAGTATTGGGTGCATGATCCGTGGCGACCGGCGCCGACGCTGGGCGGGCCGCACGGGTCGCCGGCGGGGCCGGTCGATCGCGCCGCGGTCGAGATGCGTCCCGACGTCCTGACGTTCACCTCGGCGCCGTTCGACGAGCCGCTCGCGCTTGCGGGCGATGTGGTCGCCGCCCTGCACATCACGGCGGATGCGCCGGACGTGGATCTGGCGTGCGTCCTCTCGCGTGTCTTCGCCGATGGCCGTTCGTTCGAGATCGCGTCGGGATACCGGCGCGTCCCCGCGCCAGCGGCCGGGCCGATCGACGTACCGATGCGCGCGACATGCGTGACGCTCGCGCCCGGCGAGGCCTTGCGGCTGTCGGTCGCGGGAGCCTCGTTCCCAGGCTATCCGGTCAATCCGGGTACCGGCGGCGATCCAACCTCGGCGCGGCGCGCCGATGCGCGCATCATCACGCTCGGGGTCGTGTGCGGCGGGCCGGCGGGTTCGGCGCTCGTCGTCTCGGTGCGCGCGTTGCCTCCACGTTGACGGTCATGCCGCGAGTTCTGCCGGCAGCGCCCGGCGCTTTCGTCGTAGCGTGTGCCGCGCAACCCTGTCGCGAATCGCCTCGAAGTTCGCCGCCGGCACGACGACGGGAACCGTGCAGCCCGGTCCGACCAAGAACCGGTGCCCTTCGGTTTTGCGCGATCACATCGGTGATCTCGCCCGCGACTTCCTGCGGCGTCCCGATGATGAGCGTGAACTACGCGGAGGCCAGTTCCCGGGCTCATCCTCAGCAGAGTCGTCGACGAAGACCATGTGCGGCCGCACGTTAAGCATCGGTGACCGGTTTTGAATCGGCGACCGAGGCTGGATCAGTGCCGCGCCGCGGCCGGGAGTTCGGCCATCAAGTCGTCGAGCTCCCGATAATCGGGCAAGGTGGTGTCGATGGCGCGCCCGGCGCGCAACACGACGCGATCCTCCTGGTGGCGGGCCAACAGCTCGGAATAGTTTCGCGCGCGCAGCACAATGAGATCAGCCGGCCCGCCGGCCCGGAGCGTTCCACGATCGGTCAAGCCCATGATCGCGGCCGGATTGGCGGTGACGGCGTCGATCCAATCGCCCACAGGATAGTCGAGCTGGAGAATCTTCACCGCCTGTGTGAACGTGTCGAGCATATCGTGGTCCCCGTAGGCGTAAAACGGGTCGCGCGCGTTGTCGCCGGCGATGGCGACGCGCAGACCGCGGGCCTTCATTTCCTGGACCGGCGGTACGCCGCGCCAACGCGGGGTGATGCCGGGCTGCCGGCTTTGCAGAAACATGTTGACCGTCGGCAGGCTGACAATCGAGATCCCGGCCTCGAAACAGGCGTCAAGCGTCCGCGCGATCCGTTCGTCGGTCTGGAGCGCCAGCGAACAACAGTGGCCGCACAGGATCTTCCCGCGAAACTTCACGCGCAATGCGATCTGGGCAATCGCGATGAGCGTCAGCACCTCTTTGTCGCCCGTCTCATCGACGTGCAGATCGACATCGAGGTCGCGTTCGCGCGCGAGTGCGAAGAGCGTAGTGAGCGCTCGATCGAATTCGGGCGGCAGCGGCACGTTGGCGATATCGGCAAACGCCGTCACGCATCCCAGCTGTCCGCCTGATTCCGCGACGATGTCCGCTAGCTCCCGGCCCTCGTCACGCAAAAACAGGTCGAGCGTCGCGATCGACGACGCCTGGAGATCGATTCGGCCGGCCCAACGGTCGCGAGCCTCGCGAAACACCGGAAACGAGATCGCCGCTTGCGGCGCGAGCGAATCGAGGTGCGTGCGGATTGCGACCACGCCGTGGGCGTAGGCGCTGGCGAGCCCGAAATCCATGCGCCGCCGAACGTCTTCGGGCGTCCAGCGCGCTGCGCGGTCGTCGGCCGTCGCGCGGGCGGCGCCCGTCTTGTCGCCGCTGGGATTGGGCCGGCGCGGCCAAATGTGGCCTTTGTCGAGGTGGGTGTGAACGTCGATCAGACCCGGCAGCACCATCGAGCCGTTGAGATCCGGACCGAGCGCGTCGGGCAGCGTACCGCTCGGCTCGAGCGCCGCGATCCGCCCGTTCTCTACGAGCAGATCGATCCGGCACAGGTCGCCCGTGACCGCGTGCTTGGGCAGGAGCGATCCGGGCGCCGTGAGGTTGCGCAGTGCGAACCGCGGCCGGTCCGGCAGCGGAAAAAACCCGGCGTGCATATCAGCTTTCTCTTTGGACGGCGCTCTCGTGCCAATGCCGCAAGGCGAGGTGCGAGACGATCGTGAGGCACAAGAACATTGCCACCCCACACAGCGAGATGAGGGTCAGCGCGGCAAACATGCGCGGGATATTGAGCTGATTACCGGCTTCAAGAATGCGGAAAGCGAGCCCGGACTTCGTTCCGCCGGTTCCCGCCACGAATTCCGCGACGACCGCGCCGATGAGCGCCAGTCCGCCCGAGATTCGCAGGCCGGAGAGAAAATAGGGCAGCGCTGCGGGAAGCCGCAGATAGCGCAGCGTTTGCCAGCGGTTCGCACCGTAGAGCGCGAACAAGTCGAGCAGATTGTGGTCAGCCGAATTCAATCCGACCGTCGTATTGGAGAGAATCGGAAAAAATGCGACCAGCCAGGCGCAGAACAGCAACGCGATCAGCGTGTTGTTGGCCCAAATGATGATGAGCGGAGCGATGGCGACGATCGGCGTGACTTGCAAGATCACCGCGTACGGGAAGAACGCGCGCTCCATCCAGCGCGACTGAGCGAAGAGGACGGAAAACGCCAGCCCGAACACCACGGCCAAGCCCAGTGCCTCGAGCGTGATCGAAAGCGTCGTCCAGAGCGATCCGGAAAGCAGGCTCCAGTCACGCACGAGCGCCGCGCCGATCAGCGACGGCGGCGGCAAAACGTAGGGCGGGATTCCGCGCACCCGCACGACGATCTCCCAGAACACGAGCAGCGCGATGCCAAGACTAGCCGGCGCGGCGACGGCGGCTACGTTCTCCGGCAGCCGCGAACCCGGCGGAGATTTGGCGCGGATCATCGCGCGGACTCCGCCGTCATGGTCGACTCGAGCGCCGCCGAAACGCGCTCGCAGTGCTTGGCATAGATTGCCGACGTGCGATAAGCGGGCGAGCGCGGATAGGCCTCATCGACGTCGAGGTCGGCGGCGACGCGGCCTGGACGGGCTGCCAGCACGACGATCCGCTGCGCGAGGTAGACGCTCTCGAACACCGAGTGGGTCACGAACACGATGGTGAACCGCTGCTCCTGCCACAGCGCGAGCAGATCGTCGTTGAGCCGTGTCCGCGCGATCTCGTCGAGCGCGGCAAACGGTTCGTCCATCAGCAAAATCGACGGGCGGGTGACGAGCGCGCGCGCGATCGAAACGCGCATTTTCATCCCGCCGGACAACTCGCGCGGATAGGCGCGCTCGAACCCGGCCAGACCCACGGTTCCCAACGCCCGCCGCGCCCGCTCCTCGATCTCTCCCCTGTCCAACCCCGCTAGGCGCAGCGGCAGCGCGACGTTGCGCAGCGCCGTAGCCCACGGTAAGAGCGTCGGTTCCTGAAAGACGAACGACAGTTCCGGCCGGCGTGCGCCGCCCGGAGCCGCCGGCCAATCCAGTGTGCCCGCGGACGGTTGACCCAAGCCGGAGATGAGCTTGAGCAACGTGCTCTTTCCGCAGCCCGACGAGCCGAGCAGCGAGACGAACTGGTGCCGTCCGATCACGAGGTCCACGTCGCGCAGCGCAACGGTTCCGCTCGTGTACCGTTTGGTGACGCCGCGCAGCCTCAGCAGTGCTCCCGATGGGGGCGAATCGTTGCGTTCGAGCAGCACGCGACTACGCCGCGCCGACGCGCTTGTTGACGAACTCGAGCGTATAGGCTTTGCGGATGTCGACGCCCTTCGGCAGCGCTCCGACCGCGGCCAGCGACCGGTAGATGCCGTTCCACTTTGCATCGCTCATCGCGCCGAGGCCGCCGCGTTTCACGTCGTCCGAATCAAAGAGCCCATACCGCTTCATCGCGCCGCGCGCATACGCGATCGCGTCATCGGTCGTGCCGGGATTCCCCGTTTTGATTGCATCGTTGGCGGGCTTGGGATCGCCGTGGAGATAGCTCTGCCAGCCTTTAATGGTCGCGTCGACGAAGCGCGCAACGACGTCTTTGCGCTCGGCGATCATGCGCGGTGCGGCCAGGATGATGTCGTAATACGCAAGATAACCGTGATCCGCCAAAACGTGGACGACCGGATCGACACCGGCTTGGTGCGCCAGGTAGGGCTCGCTGGTGATGAAGCCTTGCATGCTCAGGTTTTTGTCGACCAGAAACGGCGCCATGTTGAACGTGTACGGCCGCGCTTGATCGTCGCTGTAGCCATACTTTGCCTTGAGCCACATCCAAAACGACTGGCGGTCACCATCGGAGATGAGGATCGGCTTACCCCGTAGGTCCGCCAGCGTGTCGTTTCCGGCCTGCGGGTGCGAGAGAATCACGTGCGGCGGTTTTTGATAGAACGCGGCGACCGCGACGCCGGGCAAGCCCTGTGCCGCCATCGCGGCTGCCCGGAAGCTGTCGATGGTGATGAAATCGGCCTTCCCGGCCAAAAACTGTTCGACCGCGTTGAGCTGCGGTCCGCCGGCGCGGACTTCGACGTCCAGTCCGTGCGAGGTGTAGATGCCCGCCGTCAGCGCTTGATACAGGCCGCCCTCGTCGGGTTCGGGTACCCACGCCGTCTGATACACGACCTTCGTCAAACCGGTGGCGCCCGCGTTGCGCACGATGAAGGGCGCAGCCAGCGAGCTTGATGCGAGTCCGCTCAGCCAGCGGCGGCGAGTGAACCTCATGAGGGAACCGTGACCGCGGACGCGCCGCGCGATTCGTACGCCCAGCCCGTTGTCGGCAGGGCGGCTCCGGCGCTGCCATGGACCTCCGGCGGGGGCGCTTCCGATGCGGCTTTGCCCGGATTCATCAGGCCGTGGGGATCCATCTTGGCCTTGAACTCCGCTTCGCCGTCGTTCACGGCGATCACGCCGTTTTTGCGGCCGATGAACGTGTGGTTGTTGGCGACCATCGCGCCGTCCGCCGCCATCCCACGAATGACATCGGCCATCTGCGCTTCGTTGGTAAAGGCGTAGAACGGCGAGCCTTGGAAGCCGATTTGCCCGTTGTAGCGCTTGAGGTCGAAATGCATCGCGCCCAAGCTTGCAAAGCGGCGATAGCTTCGCTCGACTGCCGTGAGCACATCCGGATCGAGATACAAGCCGGTGTTACCGATGAGGCCCGGACGCTCCTTACTGATCTGGAACATCGTGTGTCCCCAGGCGAATTCCCACAGGGGTGCGCGGTACGGCCCCGCGCCTTCGGGGGCTTCGACGGTCGTCTCGCCGCCGTGCGCCGCGACGACTGACCGAAATGCGTCCAGCGATTGCTCGGCGACCATGCTGCGCACCATGGTCCAGCCGGCGCGGCCGAAGGGCCGCATCGCCGCCATGTATTCCCAATTCGGGGCAGCGTCGACCGTGATGACTTTCTTGATGATCCCGTCGCTGCTCGCCAACTCGTACGAAAAGCGCGCGCCGGCCATGAAGTCGGGAAAATTCACGACGGTTTCGATCCAGGGCCAAGCGAACGCCAGCGGCATTTCGATTTCGGTAATGATCCCGTTGGTTCCGTAGGCGTGATGCATTAAGTTGACGTCGTCGCCGCGCAGTTCCACGCTGCGCGGTTCCTCCTCAACGGAAATGGCCTCGATCGCAACGATGTTGCCGCGGTCGCGCAGGATGCCGTACGTGACGCTCCCGATGCCGGCGTGGCCGCCGGCGATGAAGCCGGCGATCGTCGAGGCACGTTTCGTCGACGGATGGATGCGCAGCTCCCATCCGCTGGGCCGCGTGAATTCGTCAATGGCGATCAACCGAGCACCGGCCTGAGCGCGAACGTGACCGTTGCGCGCCCAGAGAACTTCGGAGAGTCCGGTCATGTCGACGATGGCCCCGCCGCGCAGCGGGATGCCTTGGCCGAAGTTGCACGTGCCCGCTCCGCGCATCATGAGCGGCATCCGCGCGATCGCCGCCGCGCGCGCGATGGCGATCACGTCGGCTCGGTCGCGCGGCCTGACGATGAGCTCGGCAAACTTCTCGGCCGCTTCCCGGCGCATGGTCGGGCTGAAGAAGGTCGACATATCGAGACTACGCCGGCGGACGGTTGCGGCATCCGTTATCGTCGGAACATCGCTTATGTGGGACAGGAACGAAGCTACGTCATTCAACGCGGAACTCCCGAAGCGGGGCGTCGCGCGCGTTGGCGGCGGCCTGATTGGGGGCTGCGTTGCGCGGAAGATCGATCGGTCAAAGGACGGTCGTCTGACCGCCGCGTGCGACGTTTCATGAGTCCTCGTGAATGGTGCGGGCCGCACGGCAGTGCAGCAACCGCTCCCCGGCATCAAAAGAGATTTGATGTACCGCGCTCGGGCGGTGCCATTCACGCTCGGAGTGTCACCCGCAGACGACCCAATCGAGTCGCGTTATCGAGCGAACAATGCTAGCTGCACCTTGCAGAACTCGTCTGCAATTGCGGCCGTGTCCTTAAACCGGATCCGTGCTGGTTGAAACGATAGATCGCACCGAATGACGGGTCACTAGACAAATGTCTAGGACCGCGCCGTTACTACTCGACATAAGACAACGGGCCGGATCGGTGTCCTCGACTTCGCTCGCCCGCGGTCGACGCGAAATGGGTGGTCTCGCCGTCCAGCAAAAGAGGCCCGCATCGTCATGAATGTTTCCAATTCAGCGGCGGCGTTCCAAGCGCCCCAAGAGCATGGCGACGGGCCGTCCGAGTGGGACGACGTGAAACTTGGCCGCGGCGTGATCAGCACGTCGGACGAAGTCCCTATCGGCGCGCTGCTGGGCGAGATCGCGTCAAAAACGCTCGTGGTCCACCCCAAGTTCCAGCGACAGAACATCTGGGGCCGCGACCGGCAGTCGAAGCTCATCGAATCGATCGTGCTCAACATTCCGATCCCGACGCTCTACTTCGCCGAAGACGACGACGGGATCAAAGTCGTCGTCGATGGTCAGCAGCGGCTGCGCGCGGTCGAACAGTACCACGCGGGCCGGTACGCGCTGCAGCGGCTCGAGCTTTTGCCGGAATTGAACGGCAAGCGCTGGCGGGAGTTGCCTGCCCGGCAGTCGCGAGCGATCCTTGGTCGCACGCTGCGCTGCGCCGTGATCTCCGCGGCCTCGCCGGCCGCGCTGCGTTTCGAGCTGTTCGAACGCCTGAGCACCGGCGGCATGCCGCTCAACGACCAAGAACTTCGTAACTGCGTGTTTCGCGGTCCGTTCAATGAGCTGCTGCACGATCTGGTTCGGACGCCGGCGTGGCTGTCCGCCGTCGGGAAAGCGGACGCCGACCTGCGCATGAAGCATGAGGAGCTCGCGTTGCGGTTCTTCGCGCTGCGCTCGGTCATGGCCGACTACCGACCCCCGGTCAAGACGCTGCTCAACGACTTCATGCGTTCCAATCGCAACGCGGACCAGCAGCGAACCAGCGAGATGGCGGCGGTCTTCGAGCGCTCGCTCGCGAATTGTCTGTCCGTCTTCGGAGAGCACTGCTTTCGCCGCTACGTTCAAGCTGCGAGCCGGCCCGCACGTTGGGAAGCGAATCTCAATCGCGCGGTTTTCGATCTCCAAATGCTGGTCTTGGCCGATCTTTCGACGCAGTTGGTCCGCACGCAAGCCGGCGCTATCCGCGAAGCCTTCTGTCGTGAAAGCATCGCAAACGCGGAATTTTCGAACGCCTTGAGTCTCGCATCGGCCGACCGGCGGGCGTTTTATGCACGACTGCGGGTCTGGCTGGTGGCTCTGCGTGCCGAAGGCATCGAATCGCAGCTACATGCGGCGTTGCCGCCGCCGTAGCCGCCCGCGAGTAAACGCTCGCGACCGTTTCGTCGGCCGTTCTTAACGCGGAAAGATCCCGGGCATCGTGATGAATCCTGAGATCGCACGGATCCGATCGCCCCAGCGACGGATCGCACCGAACTCGTCGAGCGCGATGCCGCCCTCTTCGGCCAGCGCGACATCGGGAAAACAGGCAATGTCGGCGACGGTCGGCTCGGTGCGCGGGAGCAGCCACGCTTGACCTTCTTGCTCGCCGAACCACAGATGCTCGTCGAGGCTGCGCAAAAGCTCGAGTGCGTCGGAGCGGCATGTCGCCACGTCGATGTGGTGGTGCAATAGCGCGTCGTGTAGGCGCGCGGCGCCGCATGTCTTCGTCAGCGCAGCGGCAAACGCAAGCCACATCGACAGCTTGTCGATATCCGCCGGATCGCCGCGCGGATACCAGTTTCCACTGGGATCGTGCGCGGTCGCCAGGTGGACGAGGACGCGTTGGGCGTCGTCGATGGTGACGTCGCCGTCCACGAGCACCGGCAACTCGCCGCGCGGATTGAGCGCAAGAAACCAGTCTGACCGATGTTCCCGGGCCGGGTAGAACTCAACGAGGCGCGGCGTGTAGGGCATGCCAAGGATGCTCAGGAGCAGCCGTGCTTTATACGAGTCGGCACTCAACTCGTACTCGTACAGTTCGACCGCCGGCGCGTCGGTGTTCAAGGGCATGTGGCGCTGCTGGATATCGACAAAAGAAGCTCCGGACAGCGTGGCAAGGCACGGCGCTGCTCACGCCGCTGGACCGATGATGGTCTGGCCGGAAGCGCCTGTCTTCGGCCATTTGTCGTTCGAATCGGAGCTACGGCACGCATCGGCGATTCCAACTCCGGTCGTCCTCCCGTCTTTCGTGGCGATTGCAACGAGGCGTCGCTTTCGCGTATTCTCGCGAATGAAAGTCGGAAAACCGCCTCTCTAGTAACTGTTTGGGAGAGTGTCACTGATGCGCGAGCCCCTGCCGCAAGCATCTGGCGGGTGCGATTCGATACCCGTCGTCGATTTGAAACCGAGTTTTTCCCGCGACCTCGCCGACCGTCGCGCCGTCGCGCGCGAGATTCGCGCGGCCGGCAGTGCGACGGGTTTCTTTTACGTGCGCAATCACGGCGTCCCGGCGTGGCTCACGGCGGAGCACTTGGCGCTCGCCCGTGCGTTTTTTGATCTGCCCGAACACGAGAAGCGCGAGATCGACATCCGTTTTTCGAACTGTACGCGCGGCTACGAGCCGATCGCCGCGCAAACGCTCGACGCCGGTACGCCCGCCGATTTCAAAGAGGGCTTCTTGATCGGCAACGACTTGGATGCCGAGCATCCGTACGTGCGCGCCGGCGTGCCCAACACCGGCGCCAACCAATGGCCGCGCAATCCGTCGCAACTGCGGGATCACTTCGAGCGCTACCTGACGCAGATGCTCGCGCTCGGGCGGCATATCATGCGCGCTTTGGCGCTGTCGCTCGAATTGCCCGAAGCCTACTTTGACGATGGCTTGGCCGAGCCAACCTACGTCTCCCGCCTGCTGCATTATCCGCCGCGGCCCGAGTCTCTGCCGGCCGGCACGTTGGGTGCCGGCGCGCACGTCGATTGGGGGCTGCTCACGATTTTGCTGCAGGATGATATCGGCGGCCTCGAAGTGCGGAGCCCGGCGCGCGACTGGATTGCCGCGCCGTACATCCCCGACACGTTCATCGTCAATCTGGGTGAGATGTTTCCCGTGCTCACCAACGGACTGTATCGGGCGAGCATGCATCGCGTTATCAGCAACACCAGTGGCCGTGGCCGCAGCCGCTATTCCGCGCCAACCTTCATCGACCCCGATTACTTTTACCGCGTCGCATGCGTGCCGACGTGCATGCCGGCGCGCGGCGCGCCCGACTTCGCCCCGGCCACCGTCGGCGAGCATCTCGCCGCGCGCTATCGACAGACGTACGCGCCCGCCGGTTAAGCCCGTCCGGTCAGTGCGTAGTCTTGGGCCACGATCGTTTTACGCAGTGTCTTGAGATGCTCGGCCTGCGCGCGCAGCAGCGGCAGCCGCGCCGATTCGGGGACCGCTTCCGCCGCGAAGCCGTGCACGAGGGTGGCGAATGCGGACTGCGCCGCAACGAGATAGACGGCGGACAGCTCGGTGTCGTAAAACCGGAGTTGCACGCGGATAGCCGTGGCACCGAGCGCGACGGCGCCCGTTTCGTGCATCAAGGCATCATGCACGGCCGCCAGCGGCGCATGGAATGTGAGACTGCGAAAGGTCAGCGGCGATTCCGGGACGGTGTCCGCAATGTCCGGCTGGCCGGTCGCCTTCGCGAAGCCGACCCACACGAATCCGTACTTCTCAGCGCTCGCGTACGTTCGTACGGCGGCCGCTTTGGGCGCGATCTGGCGTGGGTGCGCGGGGATGAAGCTGCAGGCTCCAGTGCCCGAATCGAAACGCCAGCCGTGATAGCGGCAGATGAGCGTCGTGCCGGTGTTGCTGCCCAAACTCAAGCGCATGCCGCGATGCGGACAGCGATTCTCCCAGGCGTTGACCCGGCCGTCGGCATCGCGCCAGAGCGCGATGTCGGTGTCGGCGAGCCGCGCGATCGCGACGTGCCGCCCCACGAGTTCCGCACTTCGCACGGCAGCGACCCAGCCGTCTGCGGCGGGGACATTCGTTCGTTCCATTTGCGCCTTGGCGGCAGCCACAGTCGTCGTCAAACCGCGAATGCTAACCGACGAACGCGACCGCGCGGATTGGCGGGATGGCGCCGTAGCTGACACCGCGTTCGACAAGCCAACGGCGATAGGCGGTCCCCGCCGCGTCGGCGCGAACCGGAAGTTCGCTGCGCGGATCGAGCGGCAGCCGTGACGGCCGCTGGTTTTCGAGGATCGGCTTGTCTTGACCCGTGATCAAACGCTGAAACGAGCGGATGTCGCGGGCGTCCTCAAAATTTAAGACCAATGCGAGGACGTGCGCGATACAGCGTTCCTGGCTGACGGGCTGCACCATGAGCAGCAGCAGATCTTGGCGCGTCGGAGCGTGCGTGTTCGTCTTGTAGAGCACGACCGTATACGGGCGCAAGACGCGAAAGACATAGCCGATTTGCGCGGCGCCCGGCGCGGCCGCGGACGCCATGGGTTGGGTGCAGGAGCCGCTCTCAACCCACACCTCGTCTGCGCTGACCCGGATCGTATACGGCTGGACTTCCGTGTCGGGTTCGGCGCCCAAGTAACCGGTATGAACGAACGGGAAGTGCGCCACGTCGATGAAGTTTTCGACCAGCCGCAGCCCCGACGTGCGGATGCCGAGCGACCCGACGGTCAGCACGTGCCGGTCGGTCTCCGCCGCCTCGGGAAAGTCGACGAGTTCGCGATCCCCGGCGCCCAGCGAAGCCCAGACGTAGCCGTATTTGAGCGTCGAGGCGATTCGACCCGAGCCGTCGGCGTACGCGACGTGAACGGCCTTATCTTCGCGCGTAATGAGCAGTTCGCGCTCGAACAGCGTCGACGTCATCCGGCCGAACTGCTCGAGGGTCGTGATTTCGGCGACGACGTGCCAATCATCCCAGAGCACGGATTCCGGCCGGTCGGCGGCTTCTACCAACACCCGAGGATCATAGATGTGCGAGTGCCGCCGCACATCCGACAAACGATCAGCGCGCAAGCTGGCCAACTGGACGGCGGGTCTACGCCAACGTAAACGGCACTCAAACCGGCATCGGACTCGTGAAGGAAGCCACATGCAACGCCAACTGCTGCGCGCCGATCTCGTTCTGCCGGTGCCGGCCCGGCGAAGCCTGCTCGTCGACGGTGCGGTGCTCGTCGAAGCGGACGGCACGATCGGAGCGGTCGACGATGCCGCCCGGCTGATCGCCGCGCATCCGGATGCGCCGGTTCGCCATTTGCGTGACCGCTTGTTGATGCCCGGGTTGATCAACGCCCACTGTCACTCGGGGCTGCTGCGCGGCACGGCCGAGGGTCTTCCCGTTTGGGAATGGCTGCAACGGTTCATCGATCCGATGCATCGCGTACTGCGTCCCGAGGATGCCGAAGCCGCGTCGCGCCTGTGTTACGCCGAGGCGTTGCTGTCCGGCACGACGACCATCGTCGATATGTGGCGATTCATGGACGGCAGCGCGCGCGCCGCGCGCGACCTCGGCATTCGTGCGGTTCTCGTGCCATATGTGGCCGAGCATCCCGACCACGACTACTTCGAGACGTACGACGGGAACGAAGCGCTCATCGCGGCGTGGCACGGCGCCGAACGCGGGCGGATCAACGTTTGGGTCGGCCTCGAGCACCTCTTTTACGCCGTTCCCGCCGCGTTGCAGCGCGCAGCCGCGCTGAGCCGGCACTACGGCGTCCCGCTGCACACCCATAGCAACGAAAGCCGTTTCGACGTCGAGGAGACGCTGCGCCGCTACGGGGTTCGGCCCGTGCGCGCACTGGAACGCTTCGGCGTGCTCGACGCGCATCACGTGCTGCTGGCGCACTGCTGCTGGCTCTGGCCGGACGAGATTTCCGTCTTGGCCGAGCGCGGTGTCGGCGTTGCCCACAATCCGATCAGCAATATGAAGCTGGCCAGCGGCGCCGCGCCCGTGCAAGCGTTGCTCGATGCGGGCATCGCCGTCGGCTTGGGCACCGACGGCGAAAAAGAGAACAACAATCTCGACCTCTTCGAGGAGATGAAGACCGCGTCGCTGCTCGCGAAATTCTCGCAGCTCGACGCCGCCGCGCTCGATGCGTGGTCGATCTGCGAGATGGCGACCTCGAGCGGGGCGCGAGCCCTCGGACTCGGCGCGTCGATCGGTTCGCTCGAAGCCGGCAAAGCGGCCGACCTCATTGCCGTGCGCACGAAGACGCCGCGCATGACGCCGCTCCTGACCGGGCCGGACCTCAACGTGCATCACAACCTGGTGCACGCCGTCCAAGGTGCCGACGTCGACCTCACCATGGTCGGCGGACGCATCGTCGTCGACGGCGGCGTTCTGCAAACCGCCGATCTCGCCGAACTCATCGATCGCGTCAACGAACTCGTGCCGCCGCTGTTCGCCCGGCGCAGTGCGTGGCTGGCCGACCATGGCGGTGCGGTGAGTGAGATCGGTGCGGTGTAATCGCGCCTGTCCCGCGGATACATGCCGTTTCGCTTGCCGAAAGATGATCAATCGACTAGACTAGGCTGGATGGATGACCAGGTTTATAACATCGCCGAGGCAAAGATGCATCTCTCCCGGCTGATCGAGCGCGTCGAACGGGGCGAACGGATCATCATCGCTCGCAACAATCGGCCGGTCGCACTCGTATCGCCTGCGACGACGACGCCAAGCGAGATCTTGGCACAAATCGACGCGGTTCGCGAGCGCATTCGCGAACGCAACGGCGGCCAGACGATCTTGCGCTCCGGCGAAACGTGGCGCGAGCTCATCGACGCGGGCCACCGGGTTTCGTGAGCGTCGTCATCGACGCCTCGACGGCACTTGCCGCTGTGCTGCCTGACGAAGATTCCGTGTTCGCGCGAGCTGCCGTTGCCGCTGCGCTTGACGATCAACTCGTCGTTCCGGTGCTGTGGGCCTATGAAGTGCAAAATGGATTGCTCATGGCGCTGCGGCGGGATCGGATCGATCTGGAATCAGCGCGCGAAGCGCTCGATGCGCTCCGCGCGTTGCGACCGCAACTGCGAGGCCCGGAAGCGCTGGGGCACGAGTTTCGTTTGGCGCACTCCCACGGGCTGACCGCATACGATGCCGCCTATGTCGCCGTATCGCTCGGAACCGGAGCACGATTGGCGTCCAATGACCTCAGGCTTCGCGGCATTGCTGAGCAGCTCGGAGTCGCGCTGCTGAACACGCTGTAGAACCGCCCCAGCTGCGGGACGGGGTCGGCGTTTTCGTTGTCGGCCCTAATTTGGGGCGCTCGGACTCGAACCGAGATGTGGGTCTGGAAGTCCATTTACTCATAAGGGAAGGGTCAGCCCCCTTGGACTTGTTTTGGCCTCGTTTATCGTGTTGCCGGACCCGTCATGCAGACGCCGGGGCTATAAAACGACGGAAAGCGGCTTGCATCGGCCGTCGTGGCGTGACAATCGGCCTGGTCGCTTAGCGGTTCATGACCATGCGCGCGATCGCAAGGGCGGTGTCCGCGTTGCCGGCTTTTTCGGCCAGCACAACTTCGGTTACACCTTTGGACGTGAGAACATCGGCGGTGTATATCCCGCCGGCGCCCGCGTTCATGTAGTACGTGTACGCGTCCTGACCAACGCCCTTGACGTGGCGAATTTGGCTCGTGTACGCGTCTGTGCTAGGCGGATACAAGGGCGGTTTTTCGCGCATGACGTTGACTCCAGCCGACGGATCCTTCGCAAGGCCGTACGCGCAGTCGTGCTTGTCCATTTCCGTTTCGACGTGCACGACTGGCGCATGGAAGACGCGTTCGGCATCGCCTTTCGTAAAGATGGTGCATGTTCCGAAATCGGACGGTTTGACGCCGAGCGCCTTCATTTCCGATTTCTTCGCATCGGAGATCGTATCGGCGTTGACCCCGCCGGCGTGGCCGGCGACGGCTGAGATGAGGACGAGCGCAATGAGTGCGCGGTGTGCGTGAGACATAGGAACCTCCATGTCCGCAGTATCCCAGGGCGCGAGTGCCTCGTCCAGCCTCGGGACTACTTGTGCGAATTAGTTGTGTGAGTCGTGCGTGGCCGGCTCGCGTCCGGTGTGCGAGCCTAGGATCAATCACCCGTTCGGAGACGCACCACGATGATCGCCCACCCGCCGCGCCACACCGCCTTCTGCGTCATCGCGACGCTGGGGCTCGTCGCATCAAATCTCTCTGCCGGATCGGCCGGCCGCCCGGAGGGCGCGTCGATGTCGTTCTCCGTGCCGACGGTAACGCTGGCCGCGCGCTGCGACCTGCAGTTCCCGATCGCGACCGTCCACATTCGGGCCGACAATCACGGCAACGCGCCCTCGTCGCCGACGAACATTCGGGTGCTCGACACGGCGCACGAACTCGCCGGGTCCGCGCAGTTGCCACAACTCGCCGCGCACGGCTCCGGCTCGATCGACGTACCAATCTCCCTCGACCCCGGTTTCGACCCGAGCAAGAACCCCGCCGCCGTCGCCGGCGACCACGCCTTTGGCGTGTACCTGTCCGATCCGCTGTCGCCGCATACGCGGCTGACGTCCTCGGTCGCGAACGTATCGGCCACGATTCCCGCCGCGTTCTGCGCACAGGCGACGGCGTTGGGCAATCCCAAAGCGTCCAGCCAGACCAAGGCGCCGGGGCCGTCGCTCGCGCCGACGCAACCGCTTCTCGGATCGCAAGCACAAAAGCTATTCGGTGGATCGGCGCCCGCTGCGCTTGTCACGGCAAATCCCGCCGCGCCCGCTTCGATTGCGACGGCCAATCCCGCGCGCCCAACGACGAACATCACCGCGCCTATCGTTCCGTTTACCGTGGCGAAGCCGAGCCCGCCCCTCGCTGCGCTCGTCCAGCCCAACCTCGCCGTGGTGCCCATCGGCGTTCCCCAAGGCCTGCGCGCCGCTAGCAACGTCGGCGACTGCGAAACGCACCTGCACGCCTCCTCTCAATTCGGCGGCCAAATCGGCGGCGTCGTTTCATGTCAATCGATGATCTCGGGTGGGAATCTCGTGCTTATCTGGGATGCCCCCGCTGACGCATCCGTCGACGGTTATCGCCTCTACGCGCTCGCCGGCGTCGAGCGCGGTCCGGCCATCGCGACCGTGAGCGGTCGGGCGCGGACGCTCGCGAACCTGCCGCCGGTCGCGTCGGGTCCGATCCCGCAGTGCTACGTCGTCACCGCGACCCGTGGATCGAACGAATCGCTGGCTGGGCCGGCTTACTGTGCTCGAGAGGCCACGGTGACGCGAACGCTCGACGCGATGTACGACCGAGGGGCATGGCAGGACCGTGAGCACGGTGGGTATCCTGCAGACGTCTCTATCCCGAACGGGCCCGTCGTCGGCTATAGCTACGGGGCGAATCAGAACATTTTGGGCGATAGTTGGCGTAACAAAATCCGCCGGTATGCCGTCGCCTTCGATGTGGGCGCGGACGCGTTGCGCAACAAACGCTTGGTCTCCGCGCAGCTGCACTTGACGATCCAGTCATCGTACGGTGCGGGCAACAATCATTCATGCGCGACCACGGTCGGGAGCGGGACCGAATTTTGGTGGAAGGACGACGCCGCAGCTTGGATCGAGGGAAACTTCAGCGACGCCCCCGCGCAATTAACCGATACCGGTCCCACCGTGAGTGCGGACGTCACGAAACAGGTCGCTGCGATCATGGCGGGTGGCCTCAATTATGGATTCGTCATCCGCAACGATAACGAACGACTCGACGCTTTCATGAACGCCCAGTGCGAAACCGTCTACAGCAACCCGCAGCTCGATCTCGTGTACTACGACCGATGAGCCGCACGATGAGAACGGCGATCGCCGCCGTGACGATCGCCGCCCTAGCCGCAGCGAGCGCGGCGCGCGCCGAGGACCCCGTAGCGACGCCGGCGATCGTCACATTCGACGAGATCGATCACGTCTATACCAGCGGCGACGTTCCGCCGCCCGGTGCCTTCGATCAGAGTCTGCGCCAAATCGCGCACGTCGGCGCGCCCCCGCGCAAACGCGGATTCCTCGATGGGGCGTTGCGCGGATTGAGCGTCGCGGGAACGCAACTCGACAACGCGGTGAGCATCGTCGGGGCGAGCGGCCAGGTCGGTCAGACCTTGCACATCGCCTCGGACGCCGCCACCCTCGCGCCCGTCGCGAGTGCGCTGGGGCTCGCGGGCCAGGGTCGGCTCGACGCGCTCGTTCAAACGTACGTACTTCCGGACGTATCGCCCAGCGGCGCGCAGATGCTTTCCGGATATCTCGCCGCGCAAGCGCAGACCGCAGCACGATATCCACACGCGGCGAGCGCCGGCGCCCCCGCGGGCACGCCTGCCGGCGTGCCCGCCCAAGGGCAGGATCAGTACGCTCGCGGGTCGCTGCGAACCTATACGATTGCGAGCACCGGACGCGTGCGTATCGACGATCCCGATCAACACGTCGCGATCGTCTTCGCGCCGGACGTCGGTAAAACGTATGCGATCGACGATGGGAACCGCACCGTGCGCGTCACTGCGTACGATCCGTCTCTCTCGCGATCCGCATCGGTCATGTCCCAGCCCACTTCCGCAACCGGAAATCCGGCACTGACGAGTCGGGTCGAACCGCTTCCCGCGGCGACGCTGGGCCAAATGCCCGCGACGGGTTTCCACACCCACGTCGTCATGAACGTGCCCGCGAGCGCCGGCGCCTGTACGCAAGCCACCGTCACCTCCGATCGCGTCGAGTATTTCGCGCCGATCCGGATCGCGTCGACCGCGGCGAATTCGTCGCCGTTCGCGCCGTCCGACGTCCGCGACTCGTGCGCCCCCAGCGGTGCCGTCATCGCAACCGGCACGAAGATCCCCGCCGACCAATTACTCATGTATCAGGCAAACGCGATCCAGCGTACAACGAGCGCCGGCTCCGAGCGCTATACGCTCGTCATCGAGCGTGGAAACCTGCGCACCGACGCGACTCCGCCCAGCGGGATATTCGAGATACCGGATGGCTATCGGCAGATCTAGATGAACGCCCTCGTCGGATCGGCGCCGCCCGCGGCCCAGCAATGAACCAAGAATGAAGTGGCGTCTCCGAGCGGCCGGCGCGATCGTCGTATTAGGCGCGGCCCGCGCCGATCTTGCGACTATGACGACGGAGGGTCACATGCACCAGGTATTCCCGCAGACGAGCGGCGCGGGCGTAAAAGCAGAATACGCATTCATTGTCCCGGCGCGGCTAGTCGCGGATGCAATTCTCGCGAGCTGTCCGGCGAAACCAGGCTGCCGATGAATCCGGGGATCACGCTCACACCAGCGCGACTAACGGAGTTCTTGCTCCATATCGCACCGGTGCGCCCGGTCTTCATCTGGGGAGCGCCGGGGATCGGGAAATCGGCGCTGGTGACGCAGTTCGCCGATGCGGTCGGAATTCCGTGCATCTCGCTCTTGGGGAGCCAGCTCGCGCCCGAAGATTTGATCGGCGTGCCGCAGATCGTCGGCGGGAAAAGCCGCTTTGCGCCGCCGACGACGATCGCGCGTGAAGAGCCCTACTGCCTTTTCCTCGACGAGCTCAACGCGTGTTCGCACGAGGTGCAAAAAGCGTTTTATAGCCTGATTCACGAGCGGCGTTTGGGCGAGTACGAGCTTCCGCGCGGGTCGGTCGTGATCGGCGCGGGAAACCGCGCGCAGGACAACGCGATCGTCAAGCCGATGTCCTCAGCGCTCATCAATCGCATGATCCACATCCATCTCACGCCATCGCATCGCGACTGGCTAGCCTGGGCGTCGCAAGCCGGTATCCATCCGCTCGTCGTCGAGTACATCGGCCTGCGTCCGGATCATCTCTGGTCGCAGCCGCCCAAACACGAAGACACGTTCTCGAGCCCGCGTTCGTGGCATATGCTCAGCGACGCGCTGCACGAGTACGGTGAAGCGCTCGACGATGCGACGCTCAACCTGCTCGCGACCGGCTGCCTCTCGGCCGAGCACGCCGGGCAATTCCGCGGGTTTCGTCGGCAGCTCCTTCATCGCTATACGCTCCACGCCATCGTCAAGGGTGACGCCGCATGGCCGCGTAAGGCCGAAGAGCGCGACATCCTCTATTTTCTCGCGCAGTCCTTCCGCGCCATGCTCGTCAAAGAGCTTCCCGAAGCGGTCACCGAGACGCCCGAGCTGGCGTTTCGCGCCAAAGCCCTCATTCGCGATTTAGCGTCAATCAGTTTGGAGATGGCGCAGATGGTCGTCGTCGCCGACGGAAGCGGCTCGCTTCCCGCCTGGTTTCTCATCGAGCTTGCTCGCGATCTGCCGCGAATCGTCACCGCACAGAGGCATGATGCGGTCAAGTAAGCCGATCGAGTTCAGAGGTAGGATGCCGTTCGAGGCGGCGATGAAAGCGCTGCGCGCACACCCGCTTTTCGGCGATTTTTCGAACGAAACGAAATGCGAGTTCGTGGGCCCGAACGTACGCGCGAACGGCTATTGCCGGGTGAGCCAGAACGGTTGGGTGTACGTCAACCTCGATCATCCCGCCGACACCGAGACCTGGATCTATGCGATGGCGCACGCCTGGCTGCACCTGGCGTTCGGACACTTCGTGTTTCGTGGCGAACGTGCGGCATGGACGCGGGCTTGCGAGATCGAGATCGCGCGGTTTCTCGGCGCGCTCCCACTGGGAACCCCGCCCAAGGAGCTACCCGACCCCGCCACCTACGGGTTGCCGGTCTCCGCATCGCGCGAAGAACTCTACCGCGTCCTCTGCGAGCGCGCGGATCTTCACGAGTTACCATCGTTCGGGATCGCGGGGAGCGAAGCATGTTTTTGGCTCGATGATGGTTGGCAGCAGCGGTTCTGGACGCTTTCACGGCAATACTCGTCGTTCGAGCGGGCGTTCGCCGCTTCGGTGCAGCGCGCACTCGAGCGCGGGGTCGAGCAGGCCCATGGGGATTTGGCCGTTCCGCACGGCCTTCCCGAAAACGTGCGTGACGCACGGGAATGGTTCATCGATTATTTTCCGCTCCTCTCGGGGGTCGTCAGCCGATTCCGGTTCATCTACGACATCGACATCTGCCGCCGCGAAAATATCGCCGTCGCCGCCGTCAACGTCTCCGCACGCGAGCTCTACATCAATCCGGCCGCCGGACTTGGGTGGTCCGAAGTGCGGTTCGTCGTGGCGCACGAGGTGCTGCACGCCGCGCTTCGTCACGACCTGCGCCGCAACGGACGAGATCCGTATCTTTGGAACGTCGCTTGCGATTACGTCATCAACGACTGGCTCGTCCAGATGGCGATCGGAAAGATGCCGCTCGGCGTTCTCTACGATCCCGAGCTGACGGGTCTGTCGTGCGAGGGCGTTTACGACCGGATCGCGACCGATCTGCGTCGCCTGCGACGGTTGGGTACGCTGCGCGGAAAGGGCAGCCGCGATATGCTCGACGGTGAGCGGCCGAATTGGTGGTCGCGAGACGAGGGTGTGACGCTGGATGAGTTCTACCGTACCGCGTTGCAAGAGGGGCTGCGCGTTCATCTCGCCGGAAAGTGGGGGACGCTTCCCGGCGGACTCATCGAAGAGATCCACGCGCTCGCCCAGCCGCCGATTCCGTGGGATGTTGCGCTCGCGCGCTGGATCGACGGCGTTCTCCCCAGTCGCGAGCTGCGCCGTACGTACGTGCGCGCGAGCCGCCGTCAAGGCGGCGTAAGCGATATCCCGCTCCCGCGCTACGTGCGTCCCCACGACGAGCGCACGCATACCTTCGGCGTGGTCGTCGACACCTCGGGTTCGATGGACCGGAAAATCCTCGGTCACGCGCTCGGCGCGATCGCATCGTTTGCCGTCGCGCGCGATGTCGCCGGCGTGCGGCTGGTGTCGTGCGACGTCGCCGCATTCGACCACGGCTACTTGCCGCCGGAAACGATTGGCGATCGGATCGAGCTGCGCGGCCGCGGCGGCACGCGTATGCAGCCGGGCATCGACCTCCTCGAACGTGCGCCTGATTTCCCCGAAGCCGGACCGATCCTCGTCATTACCGACGGCGTCTGCGACAGCTTCGCGTCTCGCCGCCGCTGTGCGATCTTGCTCCCGGAATCGCGAACGCTCGGGTTCCCCACCCGCGCGTCGATCTTCCGTTTCGCCTAAAACCGCGGGGTTGATGCGTCATAGCCATCGCGCCCACACAGGCCGAAAAGCCGGGGCCTTACGCCACATCTGGTAAGAGCTTCACCGATTCATAATCATTCGTGCAATTCTGAGCAGAGTCACCTCACCGCCGAATGCCTCCCGCCCCACGACCCTCGTTACGCCTTTGGACGTGACCACATCGGCCACCGATACGCCGCCCTCTTGAACATAGAAGTAGTACGTATACGCGTCTTGACCGACACCTTTCACGTGGGTGATGTGGCTGTTGTAGCTGTTGAGACGCGGCGGCTGCCAGTCCGAGCGCGGCTCACGCCAAACCCTGATTCCAGCCGTCTCCGGCTTTGCGAGTTCGTACGCGCACATCCACTTTGCCGGCCCTGCCGTGACACGCACGACCGGCCCGAACAGCTCTTTCTCGGCGTCGGTCTTGGTAAAGATGGTGCATTGCTTGCCGGCGATGTGCGAGATATTGACGCCAAGAGCCTTGTAGATGCGCTCCTGATCGAAGCCCTCATCAGCGTTAGCTTGCGCGGTGGACGCCACCGCAACGATGAGCGCGCCGAGCGTTTGTCGGATGATTGACATGAGATTCTCCTACGTTTTCCCAGTATTATGCCCAGCGGTTCATTGTATCGGCGGGTTTGGTCCCATACGACCGTTCGTGACCGCATTCTCTCAGGGAAGAAGCGCCGCGTCCAACCCCGAGAATGCGTGCGCGAATTTCACTTGAGTCGTGCTAAACGGTTCGCGAACGATATGCGAGCCGACGATCAATAACTCATCGGAAAAGCGCTATGATCATCGTCCACCAGCCTCGCCACACCGCCTTCGCTGTCATCGCGACGCTGGGGCTCGTAGAATCAAATCCCTCCGGGGTCGGCCGGAGGGTGCGTCGGTTTCGCTAGCGGTCCACGGTTATGCGCGCGATCGCGAGGGTGGTGTCCGCGTTGCCGGCTTTTTCGCCCAGCATAACGTTCGTGACACCTTTGGATGTAAGAACCATGGCTTCGTACATACCGCCGGTGCTGGAATGAAGGTACGAGGTGTACGCGTCCTGACCGACGCCCTTGACGTGGCGAACTTGGCTCGTTTGGAGACCGCCGTCGTTTTCGGCCTGGGGAGGAATAAATGGCTCTTTGCCACGTGAAACCAAGACTGCGAAATCCCAATCCTTCGGACGAAGGGTCCACGCGCACGGCGTCTTGGAATATTCGGTAAAGTCCGAATCGAAGTACACGACCGGCGCGTGGAAGACGCGTTCGGCATCGCTCCTTGTGAAAATGGTGCATTCGGACGGTTTGGCGCCGAGCGGGTTGACGCCGGTCGCCTTAAACGCTTTCTTCTGATCCGACATTGCGTCGGCGTTGACCGGGCCTGCGTGGCCGGCGACTGCCGAAATGAGGACGAGCGCAGCGAGTGCGCGGAGTGCGTGAAACATAGAAACCTCCATGTCCGCAGTATCCCAGGCCGGGATTGCCTGGTCCAGACTCGGTACTACTTGTGCCAATTACTTGTGTGAGTCGCCCGGTGCCGGCCCGCGTCAGGTGGGCCAACCTAATGATCGATCACGCGTCGCCTTCTCTGTCATCGCGGCGCTCTCAGCGTCGACTCGATGGGGTCTATTTCGATGCAGCGAGCGCCGCGCGATGTTTGTCGGCTCTGGCTTAATCGTACGAGCAGACGCCGTTCTGGCCCGCTTTGACCCGGATCGCGAGACGCAACGCGGTTTGGTCCGCGGCGCCGATTGCGATGAGAAAGAGTTCCGCCGGCGTGAAGTACCAGTCCACGGAAACCCGATAACCAGGCGCATCAGCCGTTGCGGCTGCTGCGTCCACTTACCCGACTGGTGCCGGCCGGCGACTACCGTTCCGTCGTCGCCGAGTAAAGCGGCCGCGAAATCGATGTCATCCGTGCTTCGCGCCAGGTCCGTAACGATCGCGGCGAAAACGAGCGTGTGCGAGCCGGACTCGTGCTCCGCGACGTCGGTCCGGTCGCTCAGCGACATACGATTACAGCGACGCCGACAGCGTCCCGACTGGATCGTGCCACCCGGCGCATTTGTAGGAGCTAATCGTGCGAGTTCCGTCGCTTGGCGCACGATCCGCGGCGTGCGATGATCGTAATGCGATGAACGACCAGCAGGACTATCGCTTGAGTACGCTCGTCATGGCCGTCGCCCGTGCCGAAGCCGGCCTCGATCTCGCGTTCGAAATAGCCCAGCCCCGGCGCTCGTCGGTCGCCGATTTGCAGCGGTCGCCGCCATCGTCATGTCTACGGCGGACGCCGTCTTGCTCGGATCGGGCTTGCGCAGCCGCGATGGAGTTGCGCAAGCGCTCAGGGGGTTGGGACCGTCGGCGGCGCGATCACGTGCGGCAACGCTCACTTTGCGAAAGGTACTTCATGATAACGCCGCCCAATGGCCCGGTGAAATCTGACACACGCATCTGGGCCGAAGGTTACACACAGCACGAGCTCGATCTCGCGCAGGAAACATTTGGACTCACGTTTCCACCCGACCTCATTGCGTTCTTTTTGGAGCGCCGGCCCGTTCAAGGTTATGATTGGAGATTCGACGCGGAGAGGATCCGAAGAATGCTGGCAGCGCCATTGCGCGGCCTCATTTTTGACGTCGAGAACAGCGACTTGTGGTGGCCCGAATGGGGAGATCGCCCCGCTACCGCCGAAGCGCGAGCGGACGTTGTACGCGAGGTCGTCAACCAAGCACCCAAATTGGTGCCTCTCGTTTACCATCGCTACCTGCCGTGTGAACCCAACGAATCCGGCAATCCCGTTTTCTCGATCCATCAATCTGACGTCATTTACTATGGTGCGAACATCGCCGACTATTTCGAGCGTGAGTTCGTGAGCGACCGAGGACCGATCGTTGGACCAATCAAGCAAATCCGATTCTGGTCGGAACTCGCCGATCGTTACTAGCGCCGTCGTTGGCAAGATGAAGTCGCTGTCCCCTGGAGTCGCTGCGACGGCCGGTATTCCTTAAGAACATTCCGAAGTTCGCGGTCGTGCTCGAGGTGCTGTCACTTCGGTACCGTGGGCTCGGACGCGCATGATGGATGCGCGGGCGACGGCGCCGAAAGCGATCCTGAACCCGGGAGGATAGAGTGGTTTGGACAAAGTTAGTAGATTGGACCGGCGGCGCGATCTGGCGCGGCGCGGTTCTGCGCTTTCCGGCTCATTCGCCCTATGAATCCATTGTCGACCTTCTTGTCTTCGATCCTACGGATCACGGCCGAAGTCTCGGCCTGATGGTCGACAGCGGTTACAAGGCGGGACTGACGTTGGTCCTACTGCCGAAAGAATCAGCGGGCGCGTATGATGGCCATCGTATCTGTCCAGATTGGCTGGTCAGCAACTGGTCGACTTGGGTCTATCCGAAAACACCGGTCGAGCAGGTTTTCATTTCGCCAGGTCGCCCCATTCCTCGTCTGCCGCTGCAGAAAGCGCGAAAGACATTAGATCGTTCGTTCAGCCCCAGTCGCGAAGTGTAGGTTGCACGGGCGGCAAGACCGCGAAGCAGAGCTACACGCGAAAGGAGCCGGACATAAAGTGCGACAGTATGCTCAACGGCGTTGGCTACAGCCTCAAGTTCGTTGGCCTCGAGGTTCACGAGGAAACGATCGCTGTGGCGATCGCGGACCTGGTTCTTTACGCCCGAGGCGGCGCTGACAAACACCAGGAGAGGCGGCTGTCCCCGGACAGCCGGTCGGTCCCGTTTTAACGAACGATGATCGGCGGCACGAACGTAACGGGGATTTGCGTTGCGACGGTGTCGTTTTGCACGGCCACGAGGCTGTGCGCACCGGCTTTGCTTCGGGGAGCGCTCTGCATCGTGCCGCAAATGCTGCCGGAGCGCCGGATCGTGGCCTTCTGCGAGCGACCACTCCAGTGCCGCACGAAAGTTTGCGATCTCCGGCTCCACGAGCGCGAAGAGCGCACCGTTGGGCATGTGCCCGGAGCGGGCATCGCACGACATGGCCAGTTCCGCGAAATATGTCGCGAAGCGCCGCATACCGGCGTCGTAGGTGCCGCTTTCGCGCAAGCGGTCGAGCGCGTACGCACGCAGCGATTCAAGAAGCCGGTAACGCGCTTCGCCCGCGCGGTCTTCGACCATCGTCACGAGCGACTTGGCCACCAGCGATTGCAGCGCCGCGCGGCCGCCGGCCGGATCCTCCGGCGTGCAGACGGCGACGGCCGCCTGCAGCGTAAAGCTTCCGGCGAAGAGACTCAGGCGCGCAAAGAGCTCACGCTCCGCCGAAGTGAGGAGCGCGTAGCTCCAATCGATCATGGCGCGCAGCGTATGATGGCGCCGGTCGGCCGTTCGCTGCCCAGCCCCCAGCAGCGTAAAGCGTTCGTCGAGGCCGGCGACAATGTGCGCCAACGGCAGATCGCGCGCGCGTGCAGCGGCGAGCTCGAGCGCGAGCGGAAGCCCATCGAGACGCTGGCAGATCCGCGCCGCCAGCACGCGGTCCTGCGCGCGCAACTCGCTGTAGCGCCGGTAATCGGCGTCGACGAGACGATCGATGAGCAGAGTGAGCGCCGGGCTCTCCGCGGCGGCATCGGCATAGGCGAGGGGCTGCACATGCACGACCCGTTCGCCTTCGATCCGGAGGGCTGGTTACTGCCGCCGAGGAAGTCGGCGAAGGGTCGTAGTAAGATCGCGAGCCTTGTGGTAAACGATCGTGCCTTCGGCGATCTTCTCCGCGAGCTTCGGTGCGCCGCCGGGCTCTCGCAAGAAGCGCTGGCCGAACGCGCTCGGCTGAGTCCGGGCGCGATCAGCAGCTTGGAACGCAGCGCGCGGCGCGGTCCCCAACAGGCAACACTCTCGCTGCTCTCCGACGCGCTGCGGCTGGACGCTTCTCAGCGGGCGCAGCTCGAGCAAGCCGCGACGGCGGGACGTCGTCGCGGCGTGCGGATGTCGACGCTCGCCTCCGCGGGCGCGCCATCGCCGCGCCACAATCTCCCGTATTCACCCACTTCGTTTCACGGGCACGAGACGGATCTGGCGCAACTCGAAGGCCTGATCGCCGTGCGGCGCTTGATCACGCTCTTGGGCTCGGGCGGCGTTGGAAAAACGCGGCTGGCCCTCGAACTCGCGCACCGGCTCGTGGAGAAAAACGAGTTTCCGGATGGCGTTTGGCTCGTCGAGTTGGCGCCGCTCGGGTCGCCGGGTCTGGTGGCTTCGGCAATGGCGCGCGTGCTGAGCGTTAGCGAACGCGCAAATGAACCGATCACCGTCACCCTGGCCCGGGCGATCGGGTCCAAGCGGCTCGTCATCGTCCTCGATAATTGTGAGCACGTATTGGACGAGTGTGCACGCATCGCCGAAGCGCTGGTCGGCAGCTGCCCCGGGATCGTGTTGATCGCGACGACGCGTGAGGCGTTGCGCATCGACGGCGAATGCTTGTTTCGCGTCGCGCCGCTGCCGACGGAGTTCCGCGAAGCGACTGGAACGGCGCTCGATTTGCTGTTGGATCGGCTCATCGATGCGGACTTCACGCGCTTCGCGCAGATTTCGGCCGACGACCGCGCGCTGGCCGCGACCATTTGTAGGCGGCTCGACGGGCTGCCGCTGGCGCTCGAACTCGCCGCGGGCCGCGCACGCGACCTCTCGCTCGAAACGATCGTGACGGGTCTCGACGAGCGATTCAGTTTGCTGGGAGGCGGGCGCCGACGAGCGGGACCGCGTCAGCACACGCTGCGCAGCGCGCTCGATTGGAGCTACGAGTTGCTGACCGCCGGCGAACGCGAGAGCTTCGCGCGGCTCGGGCTTTTCGCCGCTCCCTTTACGCTCGATGCCGCTGCGGAAATCTGCGCGAACGACGCACGGACATTTCGCGAAACGCTAGCCGCGCTCGTCGCGAAGTCGCTCGTGGCGATTGTCGAAGAGGATGACGGCCGGCTGCGCTACCGCCTGCTCGAGACGATGCGCGCCTTCGCACTCGACCGCCTGCGCGCAAGCGGAAAGTACGACAGCTGCGCCCGCCGCTTCGCGGAGTACTATTGTGCCCGGGCCAAAGCGGCTGACGTCAGTCATCGCCGCGTAGGGGGGCGCGAGTTTTTTGCTCTCGTCGGAGCGGAAATCGATAACTTTCGGGCCGCGCTGGAATGGGCACTCGGGCAGCGCAACGACATTCTGCTCGGTGCCGAACTTGCCGGCGCGCTCGGCTGGGCGTACCAGCAAACCGCGCTCAGCCGTGAAGGCGCGCGCTGGGCGGAACGCGCCTTGGCCGAAGCGCCGAACGCCGAACCCGCCGTTATCGGGCGGCTCGTCATGGCGTTGCACCATTTTTATTTTCAATTTGGCCAACTCAAAGACGCCTACGACGCCGCGATCCGCGCGGCTGCGCTTTATCAAACCGTCGATCGGCAGTCCGACGTCTGCTGGGCGCTCACACGGCAAGTCTACTGCCTCTATCTGCTGGGTCGGGCCGACGAAGCGCGGACCGTCGGCGAACAAGCCGTCGCGGTGGCACGCGCGCAGCGGGACGCCTTTCGCCTCGCGGACGCGCTCAGCGCGTATGCGCAGATTATCCCAATCGAGCGCGCCCCAGAGCGCTTCGCAGCGCTCGAAGACGCGATTCGCGCGTACCGCGACGCCGGCGACACGGATGCGATGGTCCCGACGGCTTGCCTGGCCGAAACGCATTATGCGACGGGCAATTATGCCGCGGCGCTCGCCTGCGGGCTGCAAGTCCTCGCGATCATTCGCGAGAAGCGCGACCGCTCGAATCTCGCCGGGACGCTGGTGAACGTCGCGGCCTACGCTCTCGGCGTCGAGGATGACGGGCAGGCCCATCGGGCCGCGTGCGAAGCGCTCGAACTCCTTGCCGGCGGCGGGGAAACCCGCGTCGCGATGCACTGTCTGGAGCACCTCAGCAGTGTTGCCGCCCGCCGCAACTCCTACGTTCGCGCGGCGCGCTTGGCGGGTGCCTCAAACCGCTTGTACCGTGTCTTTGGACTCGAACGCCAATTCACCGAGCAGTCGCTCTACGATCGAACGCTCGCGCAAATCACTGCGGGGATCGGCATGACGGCGACACGACAAAACCTCGACAACGGCGCAGCCTTGTCGATCGAAGCGGCCATCGCCGAAGCCCTCGAACCGGCCGAGTCGACAGAAGCTTCTCGGGCGTGACGTCGTCCCTGCCCCCGCATTGCCACCGTCGTGCATAAACGGTGGAGGTAATTTCGCCGGTGGTCGGCGGAAGGCGCGCTGGAATTTTCTGCGCAGGCCCCCCACGGTGACGCCATACAAATAGGGCGCGCAACTCGCCACGGATATCCTCATTCGATCAGCCATTGCGATCGAGGTCATGACGGACGCTCTGAGATAAGAGACTAATCGCATAGTCTTTTTGCGCGATGAAGGCCAGCTGCAACAATGCACGTTCAGTTCGTCTGCGCTGCCAGGCTGCGCAATTTGCCGAGGTCGATTGTTTGGAGCGCCTTGAGCGCGACATCCACGTCGACACCGTCGCCAGTTACGCCGACGGCGAAGCGGCTGTCGACCAGGCTGAGAAGCTCGCTGTGTTTGGTCGCGTTCTTCCAAGACACGTGAACTTTCTGGCCGGCAACGTCGACATTTTTCTCATAGCCTTCATCGTCTTGGGATTCGCCGAAGTTCGCTGCCGCGTCGGCGAGCGTGGCGAGTCCGGCGATGTTTCCGAGATCTGAGACTTCGATCTGCACGGCACCTCCGGCACCCTGGAAACGGTCGCGACTGTCTTTCAGACGGACGAAGCGGCGCGGTCGCGGTGCGCCGCGGGGTGACAGGCGGACCCGATCGCGTGCGAACGGCTCGAAGGGTCCTGCCGTTAAGCGTATTCGTACGAGTTAATCGTGCGAGCTCCGACGCTTGGCGCGCGACGGGCAGCGTGCGATACTCGTAGGGCAATGAAAAATCTGCACGACCATCGGCCGCCGCGCTCCACGGCAACATGGCTCGCACATGTCGCCGCCATCGCGCTGGGCCCAACGCGCACAGGTGCGCCCGCCGTCGCCATTGCCCGTGCCAAAAACGGTCGCGATCTCACCCTCGTCATAACGG
Organism: Candidatus Velthaea versatilis; assembly: GCA_003134035.1. Lineage (GTDB taxonomy): Bacteria > Vulcanimicrobiota > Vulcanimicrobiia > Vulcanimicrobiales > Vulcanimicrobiaceae > Velthaea > Velthaea versatilis. The sequence goes on along the minus strand of PLAE01000162.1, from coordinate 28,994 downwards.
TGGCTGTATGAACATCTCTGCGCCAGATGCACCTCAACCCGACCCTCGATGCGAGTATCCAGTGGTGCGCTTGCTTGCTTGGCTGATCAACCCGCCCGACAAGCTCCAGACCCGCGAGATGCTTGTTCTGCGTTGGCTGTTCAGAGCGGTTGCGTTTCTTTTGTGCGCCTTTGTTGCTAGCGAAGTTGATCTTAGCTTGGATACTACCTCAAGTGGCGGCAGTGGGATGGGCGGCGGCGAGCGCAAAAACCCCATACCGGGTAAGCCGCCCGCGTGAGATGCCGTCGATCGTGGCTAGGCGCAGCGCAATAGCGACGGAGCATGTGAGCCACGTCGCCGTGGAACGTCGCAGCGGAGCTGCCGCGACCGACAAACGAAGACTCCAAGAGGGCCATTCGAACCTACCTCCGTCTCGTTATTGGCGAGCAGCTGTTCCACGTCGCCATCCCTGAGCGGAGACCGGGTTTCGAATCGATCCCCGGTAAACGCTGCGCTCTAGCCCTTCACGCACACGACTTGACGCATCGTATAGATGACTTCGACGAGGTCGCGTTGGGCTTCCATGACGGCATCGATCGACTTATACGCTGAGGGAGCTTCGTCGAGGACGCCGGCGTCCTTGCGGCACTCGATTCCCGCCGTCTCACGTTCGAGGTCCGCGACGGTCAGGCGCCTCTTCGCCTCGCTGCGCCCTAGACGCCGGCCCGCACCGTGCGAGCATGACTCGAAGGACTCGGGGTTCCCGCGCCCGCGCACGATGAACGATCGCGCGCCCATCGAGCCGGGGATTATGCCGAGCTGGCCGCTGCCGGCACGCACGGCGCCTTTGCGCGTCACGAACACGTCGGCACCAAAGTGGTGTTCGCGAGCGACGTAGTTATGGTGACAATGCACGGCTTTCTCGGTCAGCGTGAAGCTCGGCAGGCCCAGCGACCGATGACGCAGAGCGGCAAGCACGCGATCGAGCATGTTCGTGCGATTGGCCGCAGCGTAGTCCTGCGCCCAGCCGACGGCGTCGACGTAATCACTGAACGACTCTGTGTCCTCAGTGAGGTACGCGAGATCGCGGTCGGCCAGGCCGATCCCGAGGCGTTCCATCTCCTTGCGCGCGCGTTCGATGAAATAGGTGCCGATCCGATTGCCCGGCCCGCGCGACCCCGAATGCAGCACAACCCACACGTGCCCCTCGTTGTCGATCGTGATCTCGCAGAAGTGATTACCGCCGCCCATGGTGCCCAAGGATTCGCGGGCATTCTTGGTTTCGATCTTCGGGTGCTTGCGCCGGATCGCGTCGTAGCGGCCCGCGAGCGCGTCCCAGGCGGTGTCGACCGATGGCGGCACCCGCCCGTGGACCGCGGCGCCCACCGGCACGGTGCGTTCGATCGTCGAGCGCATGGCTCGCAGATCGTCCGGGAGATCCCGCTCGGACAGACTGGTACGCTGGGCGATCATTCCGCAGCCGATGTCGACGCCGACGGCGGCCGGCACGATCGCACCCTTCGTGGCAATGACCGAACCCACGGTCGCGCCGATACCGAAGTGCACGTCGGGCATGGCCGCGACGTGCGAGTGGATGAACGGCAACGACGCGATGTTTTCAAGCTGCCGGCGAGTAGCATCGTCGCATTCGACGCCGTCGATCCACGCCTTGATCGGAAAGCGTGACGTTTCGAGAACTTGCATAGTTGACAGCTTCTTTCTCCAGCAGGGTCCGAGCGCAGTGTGCCGGTTCTTTTGGCGAACACCGGAAAACGCCAGGCAGTTTGTCGAGGCGGCTACGGCTGACCGCCGCCCACGACGATGATCGAACGCGCTGCCGCGTTTGCCGTGACCATATCGCCGGCTCCGCGAGCGAGAGTTTGCGCCGTGCGCAGCTCGTTCTGCGCGAGCGACGTGTTGCCGAGCCGGGCGTGCGCGAGCGCGAGGTTGTGCAAGGCGATCGGGTCGGCACGGTTCGTCGCGACGGCGCGTCCGAAGAGCGTTGCCGCGGTGGAGAAATCGTTCCGCGCGAAGGCCGCGTTGCCGCTTGAAATCAGCGCGTTGACGCCTGCGGGCGGCAGCGGCTGCGGGTTGAGCGCGACGCGCTGGAGCGATGTGCCGGATTGGAACAATTGCCGAGGATCGTTCGTTTCCACCGGACCACCCGGTTTGACGAAAACCTGCGGCACTTGCTGATTAACGTGCAAGTTCGCCGTCGATGTTTCCTCGGCCAGGAAGTCCCGCTTGGGCGCACTGCTCGGGAGGGTGTCGGTCCCCGACCAACCATCCGGGCCGATGAGGGTGAGGTAGTTGTTGGCGATATTGTTGGGACGCCCGAGGGCTTGAAACGTGACCGGAACCGCGGGGGGCAGGCCGCTCATCGCGTAGGTGCAGACGTACCGGTCGCCGGCATCAGCGGCGGCGCCGCTTGCGCTGGCCGCTCCCACAGCGGTGTGCGGCGCGACTCCGACGCGCAGCGTTTCGGGATCGAGGATCGGCGCCGGACCGGTTTGGACGTTCCCGGTGATGCGGAAGACCGAACAATCCGGAGCGGGATCGTGCCAGCGGGCCTTGGGCATCACGATCGCACCGTTGAGCGATGCGGAGAGCGGCTGCGGCACGTAACTCGGCGCGAAGGCGAAATAGAGGTCGCCGTGACGCACCCAACTCGACTGCTTCGCGTACTGCCCGCTGTAAGACCGCAACGGTCCGACGAACGTGTTCACCGCCGCATTGAGGTCGCCGGTCATAACGTTTTGCTGCTGCGTGAGCGTATTTTGTGCTAGGGCAAGAAAGTCGGGACCGCCGAAAAAGTGAATCGTCGTTGCCACGAACTTCGCGACGTCGCCCGCGGCATTGCACGAATCGGGTCGCGAGACGTTTTGGGTTGCGACGCTGAACGCATCGACGTCGAGCGTATCGAGGTGAATACTCGTCGTCGCCACGAGGTCATAGTAGAAGAACGCGCACGGGTCGGCGTACGAGCCCGCGACACTTGGTTGCGTGGACGTTGCACGGAACATGTTGCCCGGCAAGCGGTATTGGATGTTGACGACGTTGTTCTGCGCGCCGGTCACGTTCAACGAGCCGCTCTGGGCCATCTTACAGTCCATGTTGTAAAGTGAGAATCCGGGGGCGACCCGATCGGGCTTCCCGAGTTCCTGTTCGAGCGCGTCGCAGATCGGCGTGCGGGCCTTGGCCCATCCGGCGTTGAGCCCGTCTTCGAGCAAGCCCGGACGATCGAGAACGACGTTGTTGTTTTGCGTGGCCGGATTCGCCGGTTGCCACGCCTGGACGATGATGCGTACCCCGCCCGACGCTTGGGCAGCAAGGGGCGAAGCGGAAAGCGTTGCCGCAGCGACCGCGGCAAAGGCCGTGGAGAGAAAAAAGCGCATGATTTCCTCGTGAGCGCAAGAGCATGGATGCCGGATCTGGGCCGGCAATACGATCTTCACGCGAGATCGCACGCAGCACCAGCGCCAATTGTATTCGTGTGAGATACTCGTACGAGTGACGTCCCGGCTTCATGCACCGGATCACGCCCACTCGTCGCCGGAACGCTGCTGTAATCGCGGCATGTCGCTGCGCGAACGGACGATGAGCGCCGCGGAGTTGCTTGTCGGATCCGCTCAACCGGCATTTGTCCGGCGCTAGACCAGGCGCATACGCTCCGCGATTGTTTCGTCGAGTTGCTTGTCAACGAATTCAAGCCAGGCGCGATACGTCGACCCGTCCCACGGTGCATAGTACGAAGCACCAAATTCGTGCTGAAGAATGGTGCCGAGCGACTCGTCGTCGAGATTTGACGCTTCTCGAAGAAAGTCGCGGAACGTTCGTTGAAGCTCGAGCATTTCCGAGTGGCTGTATAGCTCGAACGCGTCGTTCAGCACGGCAACCATCGTGGGTTCGGAACCATCTGGTAACCTGTTCCAACAATCTTGGTGGAAGGTGCAAGCAAAAAAATTGTGCACCTCCGGGTATCGGTCACGGAAGCGTTTCACGACGAACTCCCGCGGCGAACGGCAGACGGCAAGGTGCGCCGAACTTCGGAACATTCACTACAGGAAATGGTCTCCATGAACATACGCGGGTGCCGGCGTTCGGGTGCGTCGACGTTCATTTTTCGAGTTCCGGTATCACCGTTAAAATGACGTATTCGACGGCGAGTTGGATCGCATAGAGAGTCGCCAGAGATGCAAGCAAGATCGCGGTCAGCACCACCGCATATTCGAAACTACTTGGTCCGCCGCGCGGACGCGTAATCTCATAAACTTTCGGCTTTGGGGCCTCCGCCTTTACGCCCCAGACCCCTGCTCTGGAAGGAGCGGCGGGAGGTTTCTGAACCATACGAAACGCCCTATTGAGGTCCTCGAACACAGCACGCACACTCGACACGTCGCGTGCGATCTCCCACCACCCGCCGGCGAAGTCGCGTTCGCCGCGATCGCGGATGCGCACGTACGCCGAATCGTCGCCGGAGATTTTCGCCGCCGGGGCCGCGCTCATCGGCACGCGCGGGGCCACGAAGAGTTGCGTTGCGAGCGCTTCGGCCGCGGTCGCGTCGAGCCGGCGGGAGGCGTCGCGGAGCGGAATGTTTTTCGCGGCGAGCAGATGAGCGAGAAGCTGCGCGCGATCGACCGAATTCGCGCCGCGATTCTGGTACGCACCATCCGCTCCGAGCAAGGCCCCGGAATACGATTCCGCACCGATTTCATCGCGCGCGACGGCGAAGGCGGCGTCCACGCCGGCCGGCAACTCGGCCGCGGTGTCGGCGTACCGTTGCGCGAGGACGAGCGGCGGAACGGACGATTCCGGCGGCGGCGCGATCGTCGCAACGCGCGAACACCCGCCGAACGTAAACGCAAACGCCCCGGCTACGACGAGCGCGGTCCTGCGCCGCAGTCGAGCGGATTCGAAAGGGATGCCCATCAACGCGGTGCAGCGCAGCGAGCAGGTTGGAACTGGCTCATCTTCCTCCATCCTCAAGAAAACGTCCGTCGTTCGATGGTTGGTGCCGCGACGAAGGTCCGCTCGAGCGTATCGAAAGGGCCGGTACCGGGACAGAGACGGCTCAGACAACTAACTCGCACAAGTACGATCTTGCCTTACGGGGATATTGCGTCGGCGCACGCCGGCGAATGCGGAGTCTATGCCGCATGGATTTCGCGCTCTCGATCGGCTGGTGATGACCGCACGACGATGGAACGGCAATCCGGCATTTTGAGCAGCGCGACGATCGGTTTAGGGGGGTGGGAGGGTGGTGGCGTTCGCGCGCTTCGGCGAAGGTCTCGCGGAGAACGCACTTCGCGCCGCGCCGCCTTCCCTACCCGTCGCGGCTAGCCTCGCTTGCCCCCGGCCTGCCGGCGAGAAGCAGGCCCTTAGCTAGGTAGACTTAGAAAGAAATTCAGTACTAAGTACGGATTTCCCGATGGCAGTCGCTTGCACATAATGGCGGCAGATGCGCCCGCGGCGACACCGTGGCTGTTGGCGCTTCCTCGTTTGCGCATCCGCGCGGGCGATTCCACATGCCATTCGCCCAACCGGGTCAAGGAGCGAAGCACCACGATGGTATTCAACGACCATGCTGCGCGCGCGTTCGGAATGAAGCGCCTGCGCGGGGCCGCGCTCGCTGCGGCCACGGCGGCATCGGTTGTCGCCGCTACCCAGCCAGCCGCCAGCGACGCGCTGGTACGACTCTAGTGTTCAGCGACCGCGCCTTCGGCGATCTTCTGCGCGAGCTTCGGTGCGCCGCCGGGCTCTCGCAAGAAGCGCTGGCCGAGCGCGCTCGGCTCAGTCCGGGAGCCATCAGCAGCTTGGAGCGCAGCGCGCGGCGCGGTCCGCAGCAGGCGACATTGTCGCTGCTGTCCGATGCGCTGAGGCTGGACCCTTCGCAGCGGGCCCAACTCGAGGAAGCAGCGGCGGCGGGACGTCGGCGCGGCGTGCGGATGTCGGCGCTCGCCCCAGCGAGCGGGGCACCGCCGCGCCACAATCTTCGGCACTCACCCACCTCGTTCCACGGCCGCGAAACGGATCTGGCGCAACTCGACGGACTTATCGCCGTGCGGCGCTTGATCACGCTGCTGGGATCAGGCGGGGTTGGAAAAACGCGGCTGGCCCTCGAACTCGCGCACGGGCTGGCGGAAAAGAACGCGTTCCCGGACGGCGTCTGGTGGGTCGAACTCGCGCCGCTGGGATCGGCCGATCTGGTGGCCTCGGCGATCGCGCGCGCGCTGAGCGTTCGCGAACGTGCGAACGAAGCGCCCACCCTCACCCTGGCCGGCGCGATCGGATCCAAGCGGCTCGTCGTCGTCCTCGATAACTGCGAGCACGTGTTGGATGAATGTGCGCGCATCGCCGAAGCGCTCTTAAGCAGCTGCCCCGGCATGGTCGTGATCGCAACGACGCGCGAGGCGCTGCGCATCGACGGCGAATGCGTTTTTCGCGTCGCGCCGCTGCCGCAGGAGGGTCGCGAGGCGACCGGCACGGCACTCGATTTGCTCTTGGACCGGCTCATCGACGCCGATTTCACGCGCTTCTCGCAGATTTCGCCGGACGACCGCGCGCTGGCGGCGACGATTTGCAAGCGGCTCGACGGGCTGCCGCTGGCGCTCGAACTCGCGGCCGGCCGCGCACGTGACCTCTCGCTGGGAACCATCGTCAGAGGTCTCGACGAGCGATTCAGTTTGCTGGGGGGCGGGCGCCGATCGGCGGAGCGGCGTCAGCACACGCTGCGCAGCGCGATCGATTGGAGCTACGACTTGCTGGCCGCCGGCGAACGAGACAGCTTCGCGCGGCTCGGGCTTTTCGCCGGTGCCTTTACGCTCGATGCCGCCGGGGACATTTGCGCTGACGACGCACGCGAGTTCTGCGAAACCCTCGCCGCACTCGTCGCGAAGTCGCTCGTGACGATTGTCGAAGAGGATGACGGCCGACTGCGCTACCGGCTGCTCGAGACCATGCGCGCCTTCGCGCTGGACCGGCTGCGCGCCAGCGGCCAGTACGACATTCACGCCCGCCGCTTCGCTGGTTATTTTTGCGCTCGGGCGAAAACGGCCGACGCCAATCACCGCCGCTTATCGTACCGCGAGTTCTTTGATCTCGTCGTCGCGGACATCGATAACTTTCGGGTCGCGCTGGAGTGGACGCTGGGGCAGCGCAACGACACGCTGCTGGGCGCTGAACTTGCCGGCTCGCTGGGCTGGGCATACCGCAAAACCGCGCTGAACCGTGAAGGCGCACGTTGGGCGGAGCGCGCCTTGACCGAAGCGACGACCGCCGAGCCAGCCGTCATTGGGCGGCTCGTCATGGCGTTGAGCCACTTCTATTTTCACTTTGGCCAACTCAAGGATGCCTACGACGCCGCGGTCCGCGCGGCTGCCCTGTACGAAGCCGCCGATCGCCAGTCCGACGTCTGCTGGGCGCTCACGCAGCAAGTCTATTGTCTCTATCTGCTGGGGCGGCCGGACGACGCGCGGACCGTTGGCGAAGAAGCCATCGCGGTGGCGCGCGCGCAGCGGGACGCCTTTCGCCTTGCGGACGCGCTCAGTGCGTATGCGCTGACCATCCCGATCGAGCGCGCCGCGGAGCGCTTCGCGCCGCTTGAAGAGGCGATCCGCGCTTACCGCGAAGCCGGCGATGCGGATGCGATCGTCGCGCGGGCGAGCCTGGCCGAAACGCATTTCGCGGCGGGGAACTTTGCCGAAGCGCTCGCCTGCGGGCTGCAAGTCCTCGCGATGACGCGCGAGTCGAGCGACCGCTCGAATCTCGCCTCGATCTTGGCGAACGTCGCGGCCTATGCGCTGGGCGTCGACGACGTCGAGCAAGCCGATCGGGTCGCGCGCGAAGCGCTCGAACTCCTTGCCGACGCGGGGAAATCCCGCGTCGCGATGTGTTCCTTGCAGCACCTCGGAAGTGTCGCCGCCCGACGCGGACTCCACGTGCGCGCGGCGCGCCTGGCGGGAGCCTCGAACGGCTTGTATCGCGCCTTCGGACTCGAACGCGAGTTTACCGAGCGGTCACTCTACGATCGAATGCTGGCTCAAATCCGTGCGGGGATTGGCATGACGGCGGCACAACACCACCTCGACGCAGGCGCGGCCTTACCCATCGAAGCGGCCATCGCCGAAGCCCTCGAATCGGCCGAGCCGCACCTTCGCATGTAGCGCTTTAGAGGACGATACGCAAGGCGTCCAGAGCCGTTTGGGGCGCGGCCTTACCCCCGAGTCGCACCGTCGTGAAGCCGTCGCGGCTAGCGCGCTTGCCTCATAGCCAATTCCCGCCGCCTCCGTTGACGTGGCCTTCCGATTTGAGCGCGGGCCGGCGCCGTGCGTTGCTACTTGTGCGAGGTATTCGTCGCAGCGGTTCGTGGCGTTCGCTCAGGCTTTCTGCGAACGTCATGAGGTTCGCCGTTTTCACGCCGACCGGAGGTACCGATGCAAACTCGATCATTTTCCCGCATGTCCGTTGCGGTCGCGACGGGGCGCCCGCGCCCTGTGAATGCGACCCGATGCTGCTGACATTTTTACTTGGCGGCGACAGCGGGCCGGGCCCGGCCGCGCATGGTTTCGGGCCGGCTTCCACACTGTTCAACGGCAAGCTCCGCTTGCGTGCCGCGTCGCTACATCACGCCGAGGGACCGCCAGCCCTCGTGCCGGCGGTCGCGGGCGACCGGATTCTTATTTTTCGCGCGATCGTCAGCAACGGATCGCCCAGCCGGGTGATGGGTAATTTCGACGCCGAACTGGCCGATGATGACGGCTACACCGTCACCGGCCGGCCACTTGAGGGCGACTGGGATCTCGCGCGCGGTGCCGCGGCGAGAACGGCGGCGGAATTCCACGTTGACCCGCACTTCATGCCCGTCAAACTAATCTTGATCGACACATCGGAACCGGACGTCGCCGCGTTCCGGTTCGACGTGCGAGCGCGGTTAGCGTGACTTTGTCTTGAGTGCCTTGGACTTGTCGGCAGGTGCGCCCTTGCCGACGTTCTCCTAATGATGCCATTCGTGAATGTAGTCAAGCCGGAGCAACCGGGAGTGATGTATCGATGCCCGTGTTGTCACTGCAAAACCCTTCCCGAACGAGGAGGCTACCGCATTTGTGAAGTGTGTTTTTGGGAGGACGACGGACAGGATGACCATGACGCAGATGTGATTCGAGGTGGCCCCAACGATTCGCTCAGCCTGACCCAGGCTCGTACGAATTACGCAGATTTTGGTTCGACGGATCGGAGATCGCGAGAATTCGTTCGACCTCCAAGCGACGAAGAGCGAGGCTGACAACGCCCGTTCTGCGCTTCTATTGGGCTTCGGAAGCTGAATCGCCGGCAAATACCAAGCGCCGGGACTGGTTTGAATCCATGGATGTTCTGCGACTTCGCGATCAAGTCGTCGCGCGACGTGCACCCGAAGGCGGGAGCGCCGCCAAGCGCCGTCTTCACGCGACAAAGTCGCGTTTGCCACGTTCGCGGAGGCGTACCGTAATTCGCGAATGTTACACGAGAGCCGGCGGAACTCAGGCGTGGTCTTCGACGCCCGAAACGATCGGTAGAAGCGCCTCGTCGATGGCGCGCTCGACCGGCCACGCGGCGCCCTCGTTAAGATGAAGGAGCAGCCGTTCCTCGCCGAGTGCGCCGCGAATTTCTTCGATCGAGCGATCGTAGAGCGATTGTTCGGTGAACTCGCGCACGATACCGAATTTCCGATACTGTGCGTTTGCAGCTCCGAGCAGGCGCGCGGCCCGCTCGAACGCTCCGCGCCGTGCGGCGACGCTTCCGAGGTGCTGCAAGCCGGTCATCATGTAGTACGTCGTCCCGATGTCGCGCGCCAGGCGCATCGACTCTTGCCCGGCTCGCTCCGCCTGCCCGACGTCACCGGCCGCGAGGGCGTAGGCCATGAGGTTGATGAGCGCTGCCGCGAGGAACGGGCGATCCCGATTCGTGCGGGCCATAGCGATGGCGTCCAACACAAACGAAAGAGCGGATGCAAGATCGCCCGTCGCGAAAAGCGCTTCGGCCAAATTCGCTATCGGTACCATATCACCATCAGCGGACGCGGCGCGATACGTGCGTATCGATTCCTCGAGTGGCGCCAAGCGCTCCGCCGCCCGTTCGATCGGAATCGTCAGCGCGAACGCGTTGAGCGCGTTTGCGAGTCGCAACATATCCTGTTGCGCGCGCGCGACCTCGACCGCTTCTTCGATGGCGGCGCGGGCGTCGTCGCGACGGCCCAGTAAGAGCAGGCAGTTTCCTTCATGCGCGCGCGACCACGACAGATTCGACGAGGCTGGTGCGCCACGGTAGGCTTCGGTGGCGAGCTTGGCCTCTTCCAAAGCCCGATGTATTTCACCCGAGTTCAGGCAAAAAATACTGAGCGCCATGTGCAACCGCCCGACGAGGGTGGGGGCTGCGTCTCGAACTTCGGCCAGCCCGCGTTCGGCCCAACGTGTGCCCTCCACGAAAAGCGCACTTTGGCGGTAAATCCAGCCCATGGCGCCCGCCAGCTCGGCGCCGAGTTTCGTATCGTTTCGCTGGCCGAGGCTCCACTCGAGTGCCGCGCGAAAGTTTTCGAGATCTGATTCTACACAATCGAGGAACTCGCTAATTGTGATTCGGCCGTACCGGGAGTCGGCTTCTTTGGCGCGCGCGCAAAAATATGTGGCGAAGCGATAGGCGAAACGGTCGTACTCCCCGCGCTCGCGAAGTCGATCCAGTGCGTACGCGCGCATCGATTCGAGGAGCCGATAGCGCAGATGGCCATTGCGGTCTTCGACCACGCTGACGAGCGACTTCGAGATGAGCGTGGCAAGGCCGCTCCGCACGACGCCGGCATCGTCGCCGCAGATGGCGCTTGCCGCTTCCGGAGTGAACGCTTCGGCGAAGAGCCCGAGCCGAGCGAAAAGGTCTTGTTCGCTCGGCGCAAGCGGCGCGAAACTCCAGTCGATCATCCCACGCAGCGTGTTCTGACGCGGCAAGGCGGTACGACGCCCGTGCACGAGTAGGCCGAAACGCTCATCGAGACCGGCGGCGATGTGAGCGAGGGGTACATCGCGCGCCCGACCGGCCGCGAGTTCGAGGGCGAGCGGGATGCCGTCGAGCCGTTTGCAAATCGACGCCGCGTGCGCGCCGTCGCCGTTGATCAGATGTGAGTAGCGCTTAAAATCCGCTTCGGCTAGACGATGGAGCAGCAGGTCGAGCGCAGGTCCCCCACGATGGTGCTCGTCGTACGGCAGGGGCCGCACGCGAACCACGCATTCGCCGTCGACGCGCAATGCTTCTCGCGTTGTCGCCAGCACCACGAGGCCGGAGCAATCGCGAAGCAGGGCTTCCGCGATGCGAGCGCATTCATCCACGACATGTTCGCAGTTGTCGAATGCCAGCAGCATATTTTTGCGCGCGATCGCCGCACCGATCGTGTGCAGAAGGGCGACGTTTGACTGCTCCGGCACGCCCAGCACTCGTGCGATCGCCGTCGCAACGAGTTCGGGAGAATTCGTTGGCGCGAAATCGACGAACCACACTCCGTCCGAAAATCGCATGCCCTCGAGTTGGCGGTGCGCCGCCTCCAGTGCCAGGCGCGTTTTGCCGACTCCGCCGGTGCCGAGCAGGGTGATGAGGCGACGAGCTGCGATCAGCTCCTCGAGCTCCGCCAGGTCCGCTTCACGCCCGTGGAACGACGTGAGGATGCGCGGCAGATTATGCGGCACCGCCGGACTCGCGTCCGCGGAACCGCGCGGAGCTCGGCGGCGGCCTGCGTGGGCCGATTCTTCCAGCTGGGCGCGCTGCTCGGACCCGAGTTGTAGCGCCTCTGCCAAGAGCGCGAGCGTCTGCTGCTGGGGTCCGCGACGGGCGCTGCGTTCCAAGGCGCTGATCGCGCCCGGGCTCAAGCGCGCGCGCTCCGCGAGGGCCTCTTGAGAGAGGCCCGCGGCGCACCGGAATTCGCGGAGCAGGGAGCCGAAGTCGCCCACACTCATCTCGGCTGCCCTCGTTCGGCGGTTTCCGCGTGGAAACCGCCTCCGACCTGTCCAACCAAGGGGAAGCCCGGTCGGCCATCAGGCTATGGCCGGTGTTCGTCGAGCTCGCGATGCGCCAACCGCCCAGAAATATGGTCTGGGCTCGGTGGCGGCGTCGTTCACATCCTGCTTACTCTTATGGCAGACGAACTTGCGGAGCGGCAGACGTCTGAGCTTCTCTCGTAGAACGAGCTGCACATGGTTCAAAGACTCGCGGGCGGGGCGGCGATACGGTAACGGCAAACACGGCTGCGCATTCGATTATTATCGTGGGCGGCGGTCAACACTAAGCTCCTCGCGGAAAAGGCTGCGCGTTTGCTTCGTCCTCACCCAGCGCCTCGGCCACCGCGTCATCGAAGGGCCGGGCTCGGCGAACGGCAGAGTGGCGAGGTCCGCCGGCTCGCCGCTCGCGGCGCAGATCACCTCAATCGCTTGGCGATGAAGCCTCTGCTCCGCAGCTCACGCTCCAGTCCGAACTCCGCGTGTAAGGCGAGCGTTTCAGTCGGCTACTCGTACGGCGTCCTTCCCAATCTCGGACTGCTCAGTCTTGTCTATACAACTCGCCTATACGCCATCTTTGCGGGTATCTCGCTCATCGTGTTCTCCGTCCGGATCGAGAATGCCGTGCCGACGTCGTGAACCATCGTGCGGGCGTGTGGCGGAGAAATGCGCGCGCGGCTACTGTACGGGCTCATACCGTGTGCGCTCCTGAATCGTTTCGAGCTCGACGTTAGCGGTAATGGACGGGAACGTCGACGGAGGTCGATTGACCGCTCGCGGTGGTAGCGACGAAATGAAGCGAAATGCGAACGGTGGCAAGTCCGCCGACTCGGGGCAGCGTCGAGTCGCTCGTGAATATCCCAGGCCCGGCCATCGTAAGCGTGCCGCTGCGTCTACGACTGCCGGTGACGACTTTCACAACGTCGGGCGTCGTCGTGACTCGAATCGCAATCGGTCCGCCCGCCTGCAGATGATCAGAATTGAGCTCGACTTTGTTGATCCTCGGTGAACCCGCGACCGCGGCCGGAGTAAACGTGTAGGCGTACGTCGGCTGCGGTGTCGCTTGGGCAACTGAAGCCGCCGGCGCCAGCGCGCAGCCGGAATACAAGACAACGAGCATACTCCCGACCAGCGCGCACGATCGCGATTCCATGAAGGCAGCATATCATACACGCGACCGGGATCTGCAAAAGAGGCGTCTGCAAAGCGCACACCCTCGAGCATCGAGTCGCCCGACGTCCATAGTTGCGCCACGTCGGACCGAATCGTTGCATTGTGTGACTGCGTGTCAAATCGCACACAGGCGACCCGTGTGATGCATTCGTCGCCGGCCTGCTCCCGCTGATTTTCGCCAGCGGCGTGCTTGGGCAACGTGAGCAAGCATACCCGGGCGGGAGCGGCGCGCTGGTTCTGAGCGGCGGCGGAGCGCGGGGTGCGTACGAAGGGAGCGGATCGAAGGACTGCGACGCAGCGGTTCCGTCTCCAAACGACGCTGCCTATGCGCTCGGCATGGCCGACGCCGCGAAGGGCTGTCAGCGCTATGCAGTGTGTCGTAGGCCCCGGCACTACGTCACGAACGTCAACGATGACTCACTGTTCAAACTCCGATAGAGTCGCGAAGATGGCCGCGGCATGCAGCTTCCGACTCGACCCGGATGAAGCACATCAGAGGGATCGAACGGACCGCAGCATATTTCAGGAGCGTGACAAATCGCGCTTGATCGGCTGATTTTGACCGGGGGGCGTCGGACTCGAACCGAGAGGCATGCTAGAATCAGTCGATGATTGATTGGCGGACGGTGCCGTATCCGGCGTGGTGGATAGCCCGCGCCGCGGCGCGCCGCCGCAAATTGGATGCCGCCGTGGAACGCTTGCGCGCAGTCGTCGCCGACGATGCGGACATCGTCGGTGCGCTAGTATTCGGCTCGTACGCGACTGGCGCCGTTGGTCCGGAGAGCGATCTCGACATCATGCTCGTAACGAGTTTGCCCGCCGGCGGCGATCCGGGCGGTCGCCACGCACGGCTGGCGCAGCGGCTCTCACTCGGCGTTCCCTGCGATTTGCTCGTGTACGGAGTCGAAGAGTTCGCGGCGCTCGTTCGCGACCGGCCATTCGTCGCGCAAGCAAGGCGCGAAGGCGTGTGGATCGGTGCAGCAGCACCCGCGTGAGCTGGCGGGGAATTGGCTCGAGCAGGCGCGCCGCGACCTCGACGCAGCGCGTTATCTCCACGAAGGCGCCCGCTATGACGCCGCTTGTTTCGCCGCGCAACAGGCTGCCGAGAAGGCCCTCAAGGCCGCATTGATTTGGCTTGCGGGCGACCGTCCGCGGACGCATCAACTCGGCGTGCTGATCGAGGAAGTCGCTTCGCACCGTCCCGACGCCGTCGAAGCGCTTGGAGATCTCGCCGGACTCGACCCGTACTACGTCACGACCCGCTACCCGGATGCAATCGGCGGCGGCGTTCCCGGCGCGGCGTTTTTCGCTCCTGAAGGACGGCTTGCGCTCGAACGCGCTTCGCGCGCGGTCGCCTATGTCGCCGGCCTGCTGCCGCCCCCGCTCGCGCCGTGAAAATCATGCGCCGCCGACGTTACTCGCTGCTCCGCGGATAGTGATGCGCTCAAATCGCCGGCAGCCCCACCGGCGTCGTCGTCCAATCGCGCGCGATCTCGGCCCTGGGCCTCCGCCAGGGTCGGCGTATGGCGGTAACACGCTGCGGCGAACAGGGCGCCTTCGACCTCGTCCTTGCGCTTCGCATCGGTTTTCGGCTCCGGCCAGACGTTCCGGAGATCCTCCGGTGCGCCCCCGAGCTCGAGCGGACTCTTGCAGCGACTCCATCAGCAGGCCCCGCTCTCGATCATATTCTCTCACTCAAACTCCTTGCTTCTCGGCGCACAATCCTGAACAGCAAGCGCTGATTGCGGAATCAATCAAATCGCGACCGTGTAAAGTGTCGACCCCTCGAAGGGGAAGGGCAGCGAGGCCGTAGCGGGCGCCGACGATGGCTCCGACGATGCTGGCAACGGTATCGGTGTCCCCGCCGGATGCGGCGGCCGCCGCGATCGCTCTCTCCGGTTCGCCGGCGAAGGTGGACGCGATTGCATGCGCACCTGCAACGGTGGCCCACCCGCTCATCGCGATATTGCGCAGGTGCGGCGGCAGTGGTCCGCCGATGATGACATCGCGATGCATCGCCCGCCACGTTGCTGCCAACGTCGCATCGTCAATGCCGATCGGCAGTTCTAGCGATGGTTCGCGCCCGGAGATCGCGTCGTGCACGAGGACCGCAACTGTTTGTGCCGCGGCGACCGCCGCGGGATGACCGTGCGTCACGCGCGCTTGGAGCGCGGCAACTTTTAGAACAGAGTCGCGGTCGGACAAGAACCCGACCGGATGAACGCGCATCGCCGCGCCGTTGCCGCCGTCTTCGCGATGTCCGCAGCTTACCGGATCAGCGCCCGCACGTAAACGCGAGAGCGCCCGCGTCGTCGCGCCACCTGGACCTCCACGCCAAAACATCTCTGAAAAGCGCCCCTTGTCGCGTTCTAAATCGGTGAGGAACCGACGCGCGAATAGCTCAGCAGTCAGCGGCTCGTCGCAGGCGACTGTAGCGGCGACCGAAAGCGCCATTGCGGTATCGTCGGTTGGTCGCCCGGGTTCGCGCGGATGAAGCAATGAACCGTGCTCCGCTGGCCGATAGTCCCAAACGAACGGCTCGCGCAACGTGCGGTGAATCGTCGCAGCGTCGATAAACTCGAAAGCTGAACCCAATGCGTCGCCGATGGCCGCGCCGTACATGCTGCCGGCGATCCGGTCCGCCCGCGTCATGAAGCCGCACCTGTTTCGAGCGAGCGCCCGAGCGATTCTAGCACGTCGTCGCCGTTGACGATGCGGAAGATTCGGGGATACTGCTGCTCAGCGACGGTGTAAACCAAGCTGACGAGATTGGCGAGCACCGTCTCGTCGACATGTTCGGCGCGGTAGTCGAGTTCGAGGTTGAGGCATGTTCCCGAAATGCCGAACTTGACGAGCGAGCAGCTGCGATTGGCTTGCATGACCCACTCCAACAGTCGCGCCCGGACCCCCGGCTCCTTAGGAAGCTCACAAACCAGCGTCGAGACGTTGAGCCAGTCCGGCGTCAGCCGAATGGCCAGTGCCCATTCGCGCGTCCGGCAGACGAAGTTCACCATTCGCGTCTTCGGGTCAAGACGGTAGGATCGCAAGCCGGCGCCTTTGAGCAGCCGGTTGAGACGGAGCGGGTCGTTCGAAGCAGAATCGGGAGGGTTCATGCATCCATGGTACGGTAGCGTCGGTGCCCGTGTCAGCGCGGCCATCCGATGACCCGGGTCATCGGATGACCCTCCCCGCCGCCGATGCGCGAACCGGACGCGTCGAGCGCATCATCGAAGTGTTGCGGGTCCTCGAGCGCGAGCGCAAGATCACGAAGGTGCGGCTCTTCGAGCTCTTACACGTCACGTCGCAGAGTTCGTTTAAGCGAGTCAAAGCTGAGTTGGCGCGCGCTGGTCTACCGCTTACCTATAACCGCACAGACGCCCACTTTCACTTGCCTGAATCCGCCTCAGTCGCGCGCTATGGCATCGACGCGCGTACTCGGGCGCAGCTCATGCAGGTACGCGCGACGGTCGCGGCCCTCGGCGGCCCGGCGTATGACGCCCTCGAAGAGGTCCTAGCCGTTCTCGAAGCGCGCATCGCGCTCGACGACCCGGATGCGGCGGCAGTCGTAACGTCGCGCCACCCGCAGCCGCGGGCGGACGCCTCCTTCTGGACCGCGATTGATCGCGCCCTTACAGCCGTTCGCGAACACCGATGGCTCTCGTTCACGTACGCACGTACGGCCGGCGGCGAACGCGACGAACGCGCGATTCAGCCGTACGCCGTCCACGCGCACGACGGCCGGTACTACGTCTGGGGCATCGTGGAGGGCCAGCACGTCCCCAAATTGTTCGCCGTCGACCGCATGGAGGCCGTGACGATCGAATACGATACGTTCGTGCCGGATCCGGGCCTAAATCTCGACGACGCACTACACTTTTCGTTTGGTACGATGGTCGGCGATGGCCCCGTGCAGAACGTGGTCGTAAGCGTCGGTCCGGAAGCCGCGGCGTTTGTTCGTTGCCGCCGTTGGCCGGCGGAAGTCCACATCGAGGAACGCGGGGACGGCAGCGTAGCATTCACGTTCGCGCTCACCCGGCTTGAAGAAGTCGTCGCTTGGGTGCTGAGTTTTGGTGGCGCTGCGACCATTGAGTCACCGCCCTCCGCGCGTGCGGCTTTACTGACAGCGGCAAAACGAATACTCCAGTTAGGCAGTAGCTGAGCGCCGCATCGCTGGAAACACACGAATCTTAAACGTCAGCTAACCTGCGCAGGTCCTGTTCGGAGCGGGGTTATTTCTGGCTTATCCTGCCGCAGCTTGCGCTTCAAGCGCATCGAGACGTGCCTCGATGCGGTCGAGGCGTTCATTGGAGCTCCGCTGTGCCGGTGAACCGCACGCGTCTTCAATACCGTCGGCAACGATGAATCGAAGATCGACTGCTTCGCCTAGTAAGCCGCAAAGAACTTGAGCGAGTTCGCTTTTGAAGCGATTTTCAACCCAATCCTGTGCGAATTTCGAGTGAACGGAAAGCACGATTTCGGACGGCCCCAACTCGACTAAGCGTATCGGTTTAAGCCACATTTCAAAGATTGCGTTCGAGTATTCGCTTTGAAGGCGTTCGAGCGCGGCGCTCCAAAGTTCGTCGCGCTGGAGATTGTCGTCGTCGTTCACGATCTCGGAGTCCATGGTATGCGTTGCGTCGTTCTCGGTGCTCACGAGTCCGTGTCCTCATTGAGCGCGAGCAGCTCGGCAAAAATCGGTTTCGGCAGCGCCGCTTTGACGCCAAGCGCTAGCGCGCGCCTTTGGGCGTCTTCGGCTGACGCACCTTCGGCCCTGAGAACATGCTGCGCGCCATCGTACGTGGCCTCTACGCTTGCGATCCAACTCGGGCCATTGGTGCGCGAGCGGTCGACCGTGACGCCCACGACATCGATCTCCATCGCGACGGATTTGGCAATTGAGATAAGGGTAATTGCCTTCATTGGAATGGCCTCCTACCATGAGGCGCCACGCTAGGAGATTGGAAACTCTTTGTTGCCATCAACCTCGCGGATGGCCTCGTCGATAACTTCCCGATAGCGCAAGCGGCGCCGCTCCTTTAAAGCTGCCTCCGCTTGTACCCAGGCGTCGCGGAAGTCACTAGCGGCATCCGCCTCCCGGAAACCCATATCGCCGCCCGCGCTAAGGGACAGCAACTCCCTCAGTCGGCCAAGTTCCCCGCCCTCTTCGCTTATAGTGTTCCGTAAGATCGCGGCGCGGATTTGCTTCTCGCGCGGCGTTGCGGGCTCGGCGGTCCAATCGATGGCGGCGTGCTGCTCTGACAGGCTCATTTTCCCGAATTCGATATGACCGGTCCTGGCTCCGGCCTTCTGTTTATTCGGTGGTCCCGAGATCTTCGGTGGGCGCGCCGGGCGCGAAAAAAGGTGCTCGTCCCGCCGCTGCGGCGGCTCCTTCTGCGCGCGGACAGTAAAGCGATCTGGACCGCCGGCGCGCGGGCGACTGAAGCCGCCCACTTCGTGTATCGGGCCGCCGGCTTGGCCGGCTGCGCACAGGACGCTGCCGCATGACATGTTCCGGCGAGCCGCGGCCGCAAAAGCTATGCATATCGGCGATCAATGGACTTGACGGCAGCGTTTGACAACCGACGCCCATGTGACGGAGCACGCCACTTAGTAATTACGCGAACGCTTCAATCAGCCGACCAACGATACTCGAAATCCTGTGGTTGGAGCAGTGTCGCGGCGGTCAACTGTTTCTTAATTTCGGCGCCACCCGGCATCATCGGAAGCATATTGAAATAATTTCGGATCGCCCCATTGATCCCGGCTAGACAACCCTTCGACTTAATCCAGTTTTGCGGGCTAAAGACGCGGTTGGATGGTTGCGGTTCGTTTGCAGCCGCTTCAAGAGCCATGCTTAGGCTGATGCCAGCAACCTTAACGATGTCATCGACCATGCCTGCTTTCGTTGCGGCCTCGTAAGACTTACTGGTGCTCGCAGCCTTATCGGATTGATTGTTCGAAATCGAGAAACACATTTCGACCGCATAGAGATGATGAAAGGGGGCGTAGGCCCTCATTGCCAGAAGCGTCTCATTGAGGTTCAGCGGATTTGCCGAAACCCATGTTTTCATCACGGCGTTCATCCACGCGTTCAAGGCGAATACGCTTTCGGGCGGATAGTCCTTATTCTTAAACAGTGTTTCGAAATATTTGTCAAAAATCTTGGTTTCGCCGTACGACAGGTTGGGCCGCAATGAATGCCACGCCATCAGATTCTTGGCAAAGTTTGAGAGCTCGACCACTTCTTCTTTGTTTTTCTCAGGCGGCGCGGTCTGGCCCCTCTTGGTAATGAAGAACCCGGATGGATATTTAAGCTCGAATGCCTTCTTTATTGCGAGAACGCGTTTGTCGTTGCTGCGGAGGTCTCTGGCCTTTACTGCGCTCTGAGAATTCGTGAAGATTGAAATCTTGTCGGCACGGTCTCGCTGTGGGATTTCATAAAAACGGAACAGGATAAACGCATCGCTGTGTTTCTTGACTGTTTCGCTGCACGACAGAATGGTATTCAGCGATTGGCAGCCATTAACGACGCTGAGGCCCCGCAAGGTAAGTGCATCGCCGTCGAGTTGCATCTTATTGCACAGAGCCGTGACGCCATTGTGGAAAAAAAAGAAATCAGACCGCTTGTCTCCAATGATCGTGCTACGGATGCCTTTGTTGACGATGTTGCTCGATCCAAGGCTTTGCCGGACGTTCTTTTGAAACAGCGTGCCATCCTTAATCCCGGGCAGTTTAATGCATTCCTTAAGGGGGACCACGGCTATCACGATCGGCGTCCCAGCGATTTCATGATGCATGTATTTGCTGCCGACCAGCGTCAGCGTATAATTGAGGCTCGGGTTCGGATTCGATTGAGTAATCATAGCGCTGCCTAAGCTCGTCATTATCGATTACATGGATCGTCGCATCGAAATCTTCTTTGTCGCTAAGTTTGGCCAGCTCTTGCTGAAACGCTTCGAGGTCATGGAGTGCCGCTTCCGTCAGGGTTCCGGTCGTAATCAGTTCAAACGACACCTCATAGTCTTCATCCAAAGCCGCCGCCAGTTCCGCGAGCTTGCGCTGCAATTTTTGGTTCGCCACATTCTGGAGTCGCGCCAGGTCCTTGATTTGAATCCATGCAGACAAGACTTCACGCAAGGGCTCGGCATCTACAGACCCGCTCTGTATAAATTTGCCTTGAACGATGTGTACGAGTGACTTGTCGTCGTCGATGACAATGGCGTCGATCTGTTTGTCGTCGCCTCCGTCTGTGATTTCGTCGTGCGTTTCGTTCATATCGCGAAGAAGTATATTCCGCAGGTACCACGCGACAAAGCGCTGACCGTCGTTTGAAAAGCGTTGTTGGAAATAATCCGATGCTATTTGTTTCTTGATCAACTCATACATGCGAGCGTTTCCCCAAGCTCATCAGCGTCGTTCGACCTTATGGCCGCTCCTTGAACTGTTTCCCTCCGAGACTCCATTGAGTGAACAAGGCAACCTCGGGGCCAGGTTCAAGAATTGAACGGCCTCGGTCGTGCGTGCGCCGACGGTCCGCCCAGCTATCACTTTGACCCAAATAGTTCGATCTGTTTGGGGGCTCCCGCCACCGCGCAGAGTTTGCTCTCGCACGACGGGCACAAATCGAGCTCCTCGGTAGCGCTCCACCGATGATCGTCACAGATTGGTCGGATGCATCGCTCACCATCGCAAATGACCGCCGCTACATTGGCGCAGAACGCGCAGCGGCGGCGGCTTTCGCGAGGGCACCGCCCCAGGCACAGCATCGGCGGCGGCTCTTCGGCCATGCATGCCTCGCAACTCACCACCTCATGAGCTGCTACGCGTGTGCCAACTGCATGACATTGTTGATTCGTCGCTGGCTGGAGGCGTGGCGATCGGGAACGCCAGGCCGGGAGAAGAAGCCGCCGGCGGGCAATCCGGCAGCGTGCGACACCCCGTCCCACCGCCCGGCCCCCGCCTGGAGTTCGCCCCCTGGTGCCGCGTGCTCACCGCCGAGCTGCGCCGTTATCTGCCGGACGTCAGGGCCAGCACTAATCGCCGCTGCAATCGGGTGACCTGGCGCCATCGCGATCTGTTCGTCACGTGCACGAACGATCGCGGCGTCTTTTCCATCCAGACAGATCCGCGCTTCGGCGGCTTTCACGATGCTGAGCGTCATGATTTTTACCGCGACCACGCTGGCGAAGTCGATCGCCGGCCATTTCGACGCAGCATTTTCCGTTGCCGATCGCTAATATCGGGGACGTTCTATAACACTAGCAGGGTGATCGCGATGATCGTGGCGATCACGAATCCAAGCCCGACGATTCCGGGGGACGCCATCCGTGTGTTGCTGGCTGCTGCGTGAGCCGGTTTAGACCGTCGCGACGAGCCGCCATTTGCGAGCCGGTAAGCGATGAGGGAGGTCGGGTCCGTTAATGGGTTCTGCTGATCCATAACATCAGTATGACGCGTTTGACGGCCACCTGGGTGGCACTCTGTATTCGCCCGCCGCCGTTATTCGCTGCTCCGAGGGTAATGATGCGTTCGAATCGCCGGCAGCCCTACCGGCGTCGTGGTCCAATTGCGCGCGATCGCGGCCTGCGCCGCCGCCAGGGTCAGCGTATGCCGGTAACATGCTGCGGCGAGCAGCGCGCCTTCGACCTCGTCCTTGCGCTTCGCATCGGCTTTCGGCTCCGGCCAGACGTTCCGGAGATCCTCCGGTGCGCCGCCGAGCTCGAGCGGAACGAGGTGATCGAGCGTGTAGCCGCGCCACTGCTCGTGCGGGATGCCGTACGCGCGAAAGACGCTGACCCGAAATTTGCGCCAGGCGTAGCTGTACGGTGGCCGCACCGAGCGCGAATAGCCACGAACGCAGACGATGGTGGGATCGCTCGAACCGATCGTCCCGGGCGTCGTCGACGAATTCGGAAGTGTCGAGGCCATCGCCAACCTCGTGCTTGCCGTGACCGACACGAGACCCGCAGCAAACGTCGCGATAAAAAACTTCACCCTGACCGACTCGAGGGCTGCATCGTCACAGCTCGTTGAGCAGAGCGCGCAACCGCCGCGCGAGTCCCCGCTTGCGGCAGGCGACATGAACATATTCCGGCGCTCCGATTGCGCCGTATGCCGGCGTCAGTCGCGTCCGGGAGTCGAGCGGCTGGCGTGACATTGCTAACGCGCAACGCTGGGGCATGACTTGCTCGACCAATACCCTCGCGGCAGCGAGCCCGCGGTCGCCGCACGACCGCGACCCACGGGCCCAACTTTCCCGGAATTCTCATTTGTTCGCAGGCGCGACGCGGACTCGTTATGCTCTCGCAGCAGGAGGACAGATCGACCGACTTCCAATCGTGGTAACTGAGAGACATTGCGGCGATTTCTTCGGCGAGCGCTCGCTTGACTAAGGAGCGCCCGTCGAAGTTGGACTCATTTTGGACTTAAACCCATTCAGTCACGCTCGGCTTTTTGAGTCCAGATACGAATTTTTCAGGCTAGTTCGTGCTCAAATTGCTGATTTTGACCTGGGGGCGCTCGGACTCGAACCGAGATGA
Source organism: Candidatus Velthaea versatilis (assembly GCA_003134035.1). Classification (GTDB taxonomy): domain Bacteria; phylum Vulcanimicrobiota; class Vulcanimicrobiia; order Vulcanimicrobiales; family Vulcanimicrobiaceae; genus Velthaea; species Velthaea versatilis. Next base: position 6,292 of record PLAE01000162.1, on the reverse strand, counting down.
GCTCACACTCGGTTGCTTTTGAGGCAACTGCGTCTACCATTTCGCCACGCCCCCGCAGCGAGGGAGGAATTCGCGTCGACCCGGGCACGTTCTTTCAAGAGAGCCGCCCGGGTTCTGGCGGTTGCGCTACCGATGCATCGCAAGGGCTTGCGGCGGTACGGGTCGACGTGGGGCAGCGGTGCGGGCCTGATCGGCATCCTCGAAGATGAACTTTGAAACGAGGTCCTCGAGTTGCGCGGCTTGATCCCGCAGACTGCGCGCCGTCGAGTCAATCTCCGCAATACCGAGCGCGAGCTGACGGGTCGATTCCGCGGCTTCCTTGGCGGCGTCGGCGTTTTTCAACGCCGTCGCGGCGACCGGCACCATCGCGTTCGTCACGTGATCGGTGGTACTGCGCATTTCGGATGCAGCCGCGGAGTTTTCCTCGACCGCGGCGGAGGCGCTGGACATGTTTTCGGTGACACGCGTCGAGGCGTCGCGCATTTCGCGCGCCTGGCCGGCGAGTGCCTCCGCCACGCTGCTCGTGGTGGAGATCGCGCGACCAACGCTTTCGAGCGAGCGCGACGCGCGTTGCGAGACGGCGATGCCCGAGTCCATTGAGCCCGACGAGGTTCGCATCGCGTTGGCCGCGGCGATCGTCTCGCGCTTGATGTCACTGAGAATCTTCGAGATTTCCTTGGTTGCCGTCGAGCTGCGTTCGGCCAACTTGCGAACCTCATCGGCCACGACGGCGAAGCCGCGTCCGTGCTCGCCGGCGCGCGCGGCCTCGATCGCGGCGTTGAGCGCGAGCAGGTTCGTCTGATCCGCGATATCTTCAATGGTATCGACGATCTCTTCGACCTTCGACGAGCGCTCTTCGAGGCTCGACATGGCGTTCGCCGCCGTCGTCGAGACTGATTTGAGCTGCACAATCGTCTGCGCGGTTTCGCTGACCGCGGCGTTGCCCGTTTCGGCTTCCGCGGATGCTTCTCGCGCGGCGGTGGTCAACGTCGCGCCCTGCGAGGACAAGCTGCCGATCGCATCGTCGAGTTTCTGCAGAGCACTCGTCGTCAGGGCAATCGACTCGGCTTGATGCAAGGCAACGCCCGCGATCTGTTCGGCCGTTCGGCTCAGCTCTTCGATGGCGGTCGCGGTGTCGGCAATTTTGCTTGCCTGATCCTGAGCACCGACGGACACCAAGTCGACGGCTTGGCCGATCTGCGTCACGGAAATTTTCGACTGCTTTGCTGCCGCGGACGCTTCGTCGGAAGCAACGGCCAGCGATTTGCTCGTCATCGCCACGCCCAAGATCAGATCGCGCAGGTTGCTCGTTGCAGCCGTGAACTGCGTCCCCATCTCGCCCAACGCAGCGGCGAGTTCGTTATACGTCGTGACCAACGTGCCGATCTCGTCGGCACCGGGCTTCTCAAAGGTGGTGCGGCTCGAAGAGAATCTTCCCGTGAGATCGCCGCTCGCAAGCCGATTGATCACCGAGGACAAATGCGCGAGATCTTCGCGCACAATCGACTGCAGCGCGACGGACACGTCGGTGACGCGACGCCGGATTCGCTCCGAAACCACGGTCGCGGCGGCGATGGTGCCGACGAGAGCAACGAGGAAGACCAACAAAAGCGTAATTTGTAGCATGCGCACGCGGACGGCGACCTCGTCGCGCGAAGCATCGACGGCATGATCGATCACGCCGATGAGTTTGGTCAGCGTCGAATCGAGCAAGTCGCCTTGAACGTCTGAGTCGCGAACGAGCGCCGGATCGATTTTGCTTCGGACCTTCGCTCCGCCATACATCGCGAAGAGTTCCTGACGGTGCAAGACGTTGGCGCCGGCGATCGAGCGGTATGTTCCTTCGAGATGTTCGAGGATGTCGACCGCTGCCGTCGCGATCTCATGGGCGCCGACGATCGATCCCGTATGTGTGGCGACGAAGCCCATATTTTGCGTTGAGCTGTCAGAAACGGTTTGAAAATCGGCGAAATCCGATGACATCCCGGTCAGAATCGACCGATAGGTGATCGTTCGCTCGCGGACACCGGCCTCGCGTACAGCCGCGGTCTTTTCGCGGAGATTGGTATTCGCGAGAAGTTCGTCGCTGGCGCGTTCGACCTGAGCGAATCCGATGAAGGCCGCACCGATGACGACGATGAGGGCCACTAGCGCAATGGCCGGGGCGATAAAAAGCTGGGCACGAAGTCGGAGTTGCATGAGAGTCGTTGCATCCTTGCTTAAGGTACGAGCCACGTGAGTAAATGAACCGGAGTCGGGTTTTGCGCTCAGCCGCTGATCGCGGGGCGCAGTTCGATCTCCTGCGAAATCCTTTGAACGCAGCGATTGAGGGCCGCTTCACTGGTCATTCGGCCCGCGTAAACATCTTGCAGGGCGCCCGCCCAGCGATCCGTCACGGCGAAGAATTCTTGTTGGGGCGTGAACATGAGCCGCGACTTTTCGGCCTGGGCGTTGAACGTCGGAACGTAGCCCGCCCGGTCGGCCATCCGCTGCTGATAGGCCGGATTGTTGAAAACGGATTTACGAATGGTATCAGCGTGTCCGAATTTCGTGCCGGCGAACAACAAGTGATCTTTTCCCGCGGCCCACTGCATGAACAGCCACGCCGCATCTTTTTGCTTGGATCCGGCATTGAGTCCGAGCGACCAGATCCACATGTTCGAGTCGCTCGGACCGTCGCGGCCGGGCGACGGAGCGAACGCGATTTTCCCCTGTCCGCCGAGTTTCGAGCCGCCCGGAAGATCGGTGAAGAAGCCCAGGACCGACGCGTCGTGATACATGACCGCGTCGCCGTTGCCGACGGCGTGCGGCAAGTCGAACACGCCGACGGACGGCCACTGGCCGCCGGGCATTCCGCATTCGCGATTGAGTTTCGTGAAGAGATCGGTGAACTCGATCGAACTCTGCGAATTCATCGTCGGCCGGAGTTGCCCGTCGAAGTCTTGGCCGCCGAAGGCGCTGAACCCCGATAAAAAGCCCGGGTGAACCGTATCCCAGTTCAAGCCGCCGCGCGAAAGGAACGGAATCATCTTCGGTTCGAGCGTCTTGAGCTTTTGGCAGACGCTCAAGATTTGAGGATACGATCGAGGCACGGCCAATCCGTGTTTTTTCAGGATATCTCGACGATACGTGAGCATGTAGCTTTCCCAACCCCATGGCAACGCCCATTGGTGCGCGCTGCCGGTGCCGGGTTTGTCGCCGGGTTTATTGTCCCACGAGTCGTTTGCCAATACGTTCGGAAAGATATCGGCGAAATCGAATTCGGGGGCGGTTTTGCCGGGATCTCTGATGTACGGACCGAGGTCTTCGACCCAGCCGGCCGGACCATACTGCCACGTCATGTACGCGCCTAGCATGAAGACGTCGAAATCGGAACTCTTCTGCGCCAGGCCGAATTTGATCTTGTCGAAGTACAGCGCTTCGGGCTGCATATCGAAGGTGACGTTGATGCCGGTCAAGTCGGTGAATTTCGATACGTTCGCCTTCAGCGCATCGATGTATGGATGCTTGGAAACTTGCAGCGTGACCGTCGCGCCGGCATATTTCTTGTAGTCGAAGGAGCTTGATGGGCCGCTCGGCGACAATGCTCCGGCGGCCTCCTCGGCCTGCGCGCTCGGAGTATAGATCCGGAAGAGGGCGCCCACCGCAGCCATAGAGAGGCCGGCCCGAAGGGCACGCCCGACAAAATCCCGCCGGCTTACTTCAGCGTGAGCATACGATGCGCAAAGCTCGTCAACGTGATTCAACTTGGGCTACCTCCTGAGAACGTGAGAGTTCATTCCACGGAGATATCGGCGCACGTCGACTACCCATGGGAGCGCAAGCTCGGCTTGTCTGTTAAAATGTGTAAACATATTAACGATTTTGTCGGTCTCTGTTTTCGACAAAACCCTTTACCCGGATTGCAGCCCGAATCGCATCGACGAACATTTGCACCGAGCAAAAGCGGTTGTTTCTATTCGAGTTTAACCGGAAACCGGACACGGTATAAAAAGTGACGTTCAAGTTGGCAGATCCCCGCAAGTTCGGCGCATCGCCTCATCCGGACGCTCGCATGCGAGGCATAGCCGCCGTCATTGCAGGCTGTTCACTTGTCTCTAAAGTCGCGCTGCCCAGGATCAGTGGTACGCCGTTGGCGTTAGCGCGTCGCGCTCTTGCGCCATGTCGTTACGGGCCGCGTCGACATTGACCGCCCGCTCGATCGCGTAGCGCGTGACGGTGCGGCCCGGCGCGAATTGCAAGCGCAGCACCGTCGACGTTCGCTCGGCGAGGAATTGCGCCGCCTCCACCTGCGCCGGTCGCCAGGCGACGATCGCGACCCGTCCACTCGCGGGGAAGAAGAAGCCGACCGCGCCCCGTGCCCGCTCGTCGATGATCGTTGCCCCGCGCGTATTGACGGAGTCGTAACGAACGGCTCGCTGCGCTGCCGCGTTCGGTCCGGCGCTGAACGAGACGTTTGCCGTAACGGTAACGGCGGATTCGCCTTTCACGATGCTCAATGTTCGAGTAAACCGAGCGCCGTTCGGAACGACGTCCGGTGCCGCATATTCGAGCGTCGCCGAGGCGGTCGTCGCGGTCATCGCGCGCGATACGATGCGGTATGGGCGGTTGAACATGCCGGCCGGAAACGAGCGTGTGTATTTGCCGATGCGATCGGTCACCGAGAGCGGTGGTTGGAGCGCGACGTCGTCGCGCAAGGCGCCGACCGAGGTGAATGCGTTGTCGAGCACACAGCCGTGCGCCGATATCGGCGCGAAGGTGAATGCCCTTGCTCCGGCATTCGGCGCCAGTGTGATCGCGACGAGATCGTTCGTCAGCGTGAGGCGCGAATAGCCGTCCTCCGCGCTGTCGTCGTCGAACGATCGCGGCGTGCTGATCGGCGCTCCTGCCGGCAAGCGATCGCACTCCGCCGTGGCGGTATGCGGCGCGACGTTGCGCGTGACGCCCGCACCGAGGCGCTGCCGCGCGCGCGGCGCCGCAAACCGCAGCAGTACCGCTTCGCGCGCGGGCACCGTGAGCGGTCCGACCGTCCACACCCGACCGCCGGGCAAAAGAAGCGGCGCAGCGGGAATCGCGCGTTGCCGTTCGTCATAGTTGACGATATCGAGAAATGCCGCCCCGCCGGGTCCGAGCAGCACGGTCGCATCCGGGATCCCGCCGGCATGCGGCGCGACGACGTCCGGCGGCCCGTCGAGGACGCGGCCACCCGCCGCCCGATATCTTGCGAGCCGCCGGCGCGCCGACGCGGTCATCGGCCGGACGATCGCGTTCGGCACGATCAGCCACCGATACCGCCGCAGCGCCGCGTCGTCCGCATAGCGCAGATCGACCAGGTCGCAGGTCAAATGACGCGCGCGGCAGGCCTGTTGCGCGGCCTGCGTCCGCGCAACGATCGCGAACACGTCGCTGTTGGTCATGTGCCACGCGTCGTAGGCCGAGGTAAGATAGGCGATCGCGCCGTCCGCGTAGCGGCGAGCTCCGGCCAACAGCGACCCCTCCGTGCGCACGATATCGCCGAAGCGTTTGGTCGGCGCATAGCGCGCGGAGTGCGTGAGATCGACGCGCAGCGCCGCGTCCCAAAGATACGCCATATTCGCGAAGGGTGCTTCCCAGCCGGCCGGATCGATCGTATCTTGGGCTGGAAAGTCGACTACGCCGCGCATGCCCAAACCGAGCAGCGTGTGCAGCGCCAGTGTGGTGTTCGTCGGGTCGGCGGCCCGGGGCGCGGGGTCTTCGGGCTGGGCCAGCCAGCCGGCTTGGAACTCGCTCATCGCGACGGGAAAGCGCGGCTGGGTCTGCAGCAGCCCGGCGCTGAACTCGAGCGCGGCTCGATCGTGTTCGCCGATCGAATAGGCGTCGCTCTGGTACCAGTTGCCCATCGCCCACACCGGCGCCGAGGCGGTCACTTTCATCTCGTACGTATTGATGAAGAGCGGGAGCCGCGGGCCGGTCACGCCGCGCACGACGCCGGCGAGCGTCGCCAAATAGGCGCGGAAGTGCGGCGCCGGCCAGGTTTGGTTGTCGATGTAGGCGCCCTGATCGTCATCGAGCTGCACGGCCACGACCCGATCAGCGAAGGGCACGAATTCGCGCAGCGCCGCGCGCAGCCAGCGGCTCGCGTACCGCAGATGCGTCGCGTTGTGCAGCCACTGCGCGGCGGCGTCGTCGGAGTTCGCGTTCTGCAGCGTCGCCGTCGCCGGATAGCGGCCTTCGAGGACGTCGTGCAGCGGCATACCGTACTCGGGGCGCCGGAGCAGCCACGCGGGGTACCCGCCGTTGCGCCACTCGTTGC